>JAGQZT010000054.1 GCA_020435335.1 Flavobacteriales bacterium
AAAAATTAATCATTCCCGGAGTAATCGTACTCTTTATCCTGATCATCGTTGCCTCCATGGTCAGATCCTATAACGGCATGGTAACCAAAGAAGAAGGAGTAGCCAGCCAATGGGCGCAAGTTGAGAATGTATATCAGCGAAGAGCCGATCTGATTCCAAATTTAGTTGCTACTGTAAAAGGTTATGCTTCTCACGAAAAGGAAACCCTCCAGGCCGTGATCGAAGCCCGGTCCAAAGCAACCAGTACGACCATTGATGTGGATAACCTGGATGCTGCAGCCATTCAGAAATTCCAGGCGGCCCAGGATGGATTGAGCTCTGCCCTGAGCCGGTTGATGGTAGTCGTTGAACGCTACCCGGACCTGAAGGCGAACCAAAACTTTCTGGAACTTCAGGCACAATTGGAAGGCACCGAAAACCGGATTTCTGTTGAACGTAAGAAATTCAATGAAGCCGCTCAGGATTACAACACCTACATCAGAAAATTCCCGAAAAACCTGTATGCAGGTATGTTCGGGTTTGAGAAAAAAGATTACTTCCAATCAAGAGAAGGATCTGATGTCGCACCAACCGTAGAATTTTAAATAATACCCTCATTGCTTCTCCCGATGATAAATCAGGAGAAGCAGTTGTTTTACTTCGTTTTTAGTACAAGACAGCAAGGTAACTGAAAAACGCACCAACTTAACAACTCATTAAAATGGCAAAAGAACTATTCACCCAAGCCGAACAACAGCAGATCGTTGCTGCCATTAAAACAGCCGAAAAAAATACTTCCGGAGAAATCCGGGTACACATTGAACGGAATTGTAAAGAAGACGTGCTGGATCATGCTGCCTTCATGTTCGAAAAATTGGAGATGCATCAAACCGAATTGCGGAACGGGGTGTTGATCTACCTCGCTGTTGAAGACCGCCAACTGGCTATTTTAGGCGATGTGGGCATCAACCTGAAAGTGCCGAAAGGCTTTTGGGATGCTACCCGCGATGTGATGCTTTCGCACTTTAAGTCAGGCAATTATGCCCTGGGACTGAGTGAAGGCATCCTGAAAGCAGGAGAACAACTCAAAACCCATTTCCCCTATGAGAAAGATGATGTGAACGAATTGTCGGACGAGATCTCTTTCGGCGAATAAAACAAGCACCTATGAAAAGACTACTCTTATACCTGACTGTTATCATTGCTGTGCCGACTCAGGCTCAGGAATGCCTGTTTGATCAAAAACCGGTACAGGATCTGGTTCAGGATTATGCCAATGTACTGAGCGATGCGGAAGAACAAACCTTAAGGCAAGCCCTGATCCGGTTTGATGATACCACATCCACCCAAATCTTACTGGTAACTGTTACCGACCTGTGCGGATACGACAAGGCCGAATTCACCTACACGTTGGGTGAGAAGTGGGGGGTAGGTAGTTCCGAATTCAATAACGGGCTGGTGATCATGGTGAAACCCAAGGAGATTGACGGAAAAGGAGAAGCTTACATTGCCACCGGGTATGGCCTGGAAGGTGTGCTTCCCGATGCTACCGCCAAGCAGATCATTGAGAAAGAAATGATTCCGCATTTTAAGAATAAAGAATATTATGAAGGGATTCATGCCGCTGCGAATGTGGCCATGGAAATTGTTGCCGGAGAGTATTCGGCGGGAGATTACCGCACCAAAGACCGATGGAAAGCCATATTGGTATTTGCCATTTTTATCGGCTTATTCATCTTTTTCATCATCAATAAGGCAGGTAGAGCCAGGAAATATGCGAATACAAATGGGATGACCTTCTGGGCAGCCTGGAGTTTATTAAATGCTTCACGGGGAAGTCATGGTGGTTCTTACGGTGATTTCAGTTCAGGCGGAGGTAGCTTCGGTGGATTCGGAGGAGGATCGTTTGGCGGCGGCGGAGCCGGAGGAAGTTGGTAATCTTGCAGGAACAGATTATTGATATCATCCTGATTTGTTATTTCATTTATCCCTCCGGGTTATTCATTCTTTTTATAGTAAACCTGATTTACTTTCTCACGTCCAAACAAACAATAGAAGATCAGCTTTTTGAATATTATGAATTCAAATATTCCTACGAAAACGTATATAACAGATTAGTTTTACTGGAAAAATACCTTGGAGTCAGTTTGAAAACTGCTTTTGATAAACTGGAATTTTACAAGACCAATTCCATCCGGACAAAAAGGACATTTTTCACTTATCAGGAGAGGATTGAACGTGCTTTCCTGAATATTTATGCTAGAAAAGATAAAGAAAAACCGGTACAATTCTTATTTGACGGACTGTCCAGGCTATTTAAATTTGAAATCTTTTACACCCTTCTTTTCTATCCTTTTGTATTCATTTTCATCATCACGTATTACGAATATGATAGCACTTTCTTAAAAATACTATTCGTGGTGTTTTACCTTACTTCAATATACTTCTTCTGGTTAACTTTTACGAGACTTCTTTTAACGATAAAGTACACCATTATCGCCGTCTTTATGAGGCTGGTTAATCGACCCGTAGGTAAATTGAGGCGCAACATGAATTCTTTAGAATATTTATACAATACAAGCCACTTCAATCTGGTGATGTTTAAGTTGATGTTTATTGCATTTATGACATCGTTAGGGCTGAAAGCCGGAAAAGGATCATCAAATAATTTTAAAGGTGGTTCTTTTGGCGGCGGCGGAGCCGGAGGAAGTTGGTAACAAAAATCAATAAATATGAATAATAAAACGTATCAAATTTCAGGCATGACCTGTAACCATTGCAAAATGCACGTCCAAAAAGCCATTGAAGAAATTAATGGCGTTGTACGGGTGGATGTGAATCTTGAAACCGGCGAAGCCACCGTTGAGATGGATGACAACGTTTCAGACGATGCCATCAGTCAGGCGGTACGTGATGCCGGGAATTATGCTGTTCAACGCTACTAGCTATTTGATTAACTGATCAAATTCTTCCTGATAAACAGGGAAAGTGAACTCTTTGCGGAGCGTGTAATACTTTTCTTTGTCCAGACACTTTTCATATAAGGTTTTGGCTGCTGATAATTTATCGGCAGGAAAGCTGAATTCATCCAGTATACGTTTTACCTGTGCCGTGTAGAAACAATGATGTTTATTCAGGTTGTTTACTACATTCAATTGATCTTTGGCAAAATTAGCATTGTCAATATTCTTTAACATCGTCTTGAATTTGGCTTCATCCACATCACAGGTAACGACCGGAGCAGGAGGAGTCAGGTATCCGGAGCAAAACAGATTCCAGTCGTTTTGATACGGAAGATGTCCGAAACATTGTGTAACAGCAGGGTAGTTGTTTTGATCATAAACACCTCCGAACTGATTTTTCAGGAAAGCGAGGGCTTTTACTTCCATTTGGAACAAAGAGGCCAGTTTCATGGCCTGAGCCATGCTGATGCATTTATCCTTTAGCAAGATGGCAGCCTGAGCCATCTTTTCATCATCAGTCGTGTACGTGTTCACCGATTGAGCAAGCAGTTTAAAGTCTGTTTCGGAGATTGGTGTAGAACACCCCGAAGGACCATTGTATCCCTCATAAGAAGGATAATCATATCCCGGAAAGGAAATACCTACAGGCGGAACAGCCGGTTTGGGATCCGGAATGGTCGGTGTTGTTGGTAAGGGAGTATTGAATAGCGCAATGTAATCGTGAAGCTGAAAGGCCGCCGAGAAGGTCGAGAAACTATCATAAACCGGATAGAAGTTAGGCTTGTCTACAATATTCGTGTAGGATAATTTACAGAACTCGAGGCGGTAGCTATCGTTTGAGAACAGGCCGGCAATTAACTGTACCTGATTTGACGACAAACAATTGATCGCTGAAAAAGCAATCGCTGTATTCAGTTTGTTTTGATCGCTATTTTGAGCAGCAACCAGCGCATACTGTTGCTGAAAAATGGTGTTGGATACCGCGTTTGTACAATTTTGGGCGTTGATTCCTATCGAAACCAGAATAAACAAGAAAAAGAAAGAAAATGACCTCATAATGATAAAATTTGACTGCATTAGACAATAGCTATGCCAAATATATCATTAATGCTGAAATGAATCAGGTTCACTAATACAAAAGTTCCCGCACGGCACTTTCAAATCGGCTTTTCGTCATGGCAGCCAGTTCAATTTGTTCGAGGCTATTTTCACCGATAGTTACTTCTTTATAACCCAATACAGCCTGATCGTCCTGAACAGAGTAGGCGAGTACCAAGACTTTTTCTCCGGTTGGAATATTTTCCGCCACGTATTTATTTTTGTGATTGGAATCGGAATAGCATTCCATCACCGACTCAATATCCCGGAATACCAGCCGTACGATTACCGGTTCCTTGGTATCTACTTTAAGAGCCAGTGTGGACTTATCAGGAACATCATAAAAACGGTCGCAGTTGATCCAGCCCAATTTACCGGCAGTTAAGCTGTAAAACGGTTCTTCGCTCTCCAGTTCAAAACCATCTTCGTTATAGGCAAAGGGGGCATCCCAAACTACGGCTTCACCTTCTAGTTCAATTACCTCTTCGGTTTGAGGTTCAGGGGCCAGCCCATTTACGATAACCGGTTCCTGTTTATCCACCGCCCAGTTAATCAGGCCATCTTTCTCGTATCCGTAATAAGTAAACATATCGGGGTGTGCGGCAGCAGTCGGCAGTTCAATGGTGTAGTAAACACCTTTACGAAGTTTGAGCGGTTTACCATCCCAGGAAGCTTCAAGGTAGAAAGACCCTCCGGTTTCGAGCATTTTACCACTGGCGGAAGTTGTCAGGTTGGAAAAGATCAATGATTTTTTATCGGCAAATTCCCACAGGCAGATGGAAATATCGTTGGCGGTAACAGCCTTGCCATCCATAGTTTCAAAGGCCATTTTCGGAAAATAAAGTCTGTTTCCATGATCGGTGGTAATACTTAAATTTCGAATCGAGGCATAGGAAAAACACTGTTTATTCTGATCGTCAAGCTGCACTTCACCTGTTACCGTAAGTTTTGCGTCGGGTTTATGCAGCCATAGCGTAGGGTGTTCTCCGCCATATTTAATAAAGACCTGATCGGTATTCATGCCTAATTCCTGTTGGTAGTAATTTTGCATGGCCAGAGTACGTTGTTTGGCCAGAGCAAGTTGTTTTTGATAAGGATAGGCATTTTTTTCTTGTGAGCTGACTACTTCGAAGCAATGGTAATTGTCATCGTGCATTGTAAAGTAAGTGGATTCCAATTGGTCTTTTTCGCTGGAATTCAATCCCATGGAGGTATTGAACGTAAAAATAGTGCGTGAGGCGCTTTGAGCGTGAATGAGGAAACTACTCAAAACCAGCAGCATGGTCAGATAGGATTTCATGTCAGGGAGTTTTGGGTTAATAATGCCTTTGATAGTTTACAACGAAAATTTGGCAGGATTATTTTATTCGGACCAAAAGCGATACATTTGCATATGCCCCGATTACTGGCCATAGCTACCCGACCCAAGAAAAGAGCTCCGATGGAAGAGTGCGTTTCTGCTGCCGTTACGTTTGAAAACGGAGTGGGCAGTGATTCCCGCGGAAAATTCAGAAATCACCGGCAGGTAACTGTTCTGACAAAAGAAGGCTGGGATGCAGCATGTACGGAGATGGGTAAAGAATTACCCTGGACTACCCGAAGAGCGAATCTATTTATAGTGGGAATCGATCTGCAGGGAACTACCGGGAAGCACTTGCAAATAGGCAGGTTAAAATTGGAAATTACCGGTGAACTGGAGCCATGTAATCGCATGGACGAACAATTTCAGGGATTGACGAATGCCCTTAAAGCCGACTGGCGTGGAGGGGTTACCTGCCGGATCGTTGAAGAGGGGCAGGTCAAGGTCTCAGATCCCGTTCAATTACTGCTTTAAAACTTTTTGTGTATACACCTGGCCGGCTGTTGTTTCCACCTGAATGAAATAAATACCCTGAGCCACGTTTTTCAGATCGATGGTCGTTTTCGACTGACCGCTTACTATTTTCGTGGTCAATGTTTGTCCCACCGGGTTTAAAAGTTTTACGGTAGTCTGTTCCATGATATTCGAAAACGCAATGGTAATGTTATCATTAGCCGGATTAGGATAAACCAGCACATCCGTTAATTCTTCCGATTCGAGGGCGATCACGTTGGAGTAGGAGAATTGACCGTCAAAATCTACTTGTTTCAAGCGGTAATAAGTCAGTTGAGCCAACGGTTTTAGGTCCATGAATTCGTATTCTTTCTCGGTTGTGGAGTTTCCGGCACCGTTGATACGACCGACTTCAACGAAAGGATCCTGACCGGTTTTAGATGCCTGAAGCACAAAGTAATCGTTGTTGATTTCAGTTGCTGTGACCCAATTCAATTGATTGCTGATTCCGAGATTTGTCCCGGTAAAGCTTAAGAATTGAACCGGGAGTAAACATACTGACGGAGTAATCACAACCCGGCCGTGACCTGATTTAGAGCCGGCTGTACAGGTTCCTCCGGTAGGAGTTAAGCTGGAACCGCCGCCACCGCCACCGCCGCCGTAAGGAGAGATGTTATAGCAATCGCTTCCGCCGCCGCCGCCGCCATAGTAGCCACCACCACCACCTCCTCCGGGAGAGTTGTTGTAGCAAGGATCCGTAGCACCGGCACCTCCGGCTCCAAGCGAACCATTAGAACCATAGTTTCCTGAAGAAATCCATGGAGGTCCGCCCAAACCTCCTGCAGTTTGAGTACCACCTTCACCGCCTACACCGAAAGGAGCAGCTCCTGTACCTCCTGTAGCACATCCTCCGGAACCTCCAAGAGCATCTTCGGTTCCGCCACCTTGTCCGCCTCCGCCTCCGGCAACCACAACGCGATTCGCCAATGCATATGGAGAAACGCGGATATCGGAACCGCCGCCGCCGCCATAGGACGGGTCTCCCGCACTTGTAGCAGACCTTCCGATCCCTCCGCCATTATATCCTGCTCCGGTTCCTGCTGGCCGGCACCCCACATAAACCCGTAGAACCTGTCCGGGGGTTACACTTAATTGTCCGGTAACACGAGCACCCAGGCCTCCGTTGGTTCCTCCGCCCTGAGCACCTTGTACAACAACATCGACACAGGTGAAAGCAGCAGGAACCGTATGTGTTTGGAAGCTGCCCGTGCAGTTATAGGTGGTTTGGGCGAGATTTACAGAGGAAAGAATAAACGCAAAAACAAATAAGAGGGTCAGTTTTTGGCACATAGCGGAATAGTTAAGTTTCCTAAAAGTAACTGTTTTAGGAAGCCACGCTAAAAATTAATAGTTATTTAATAACTATTTTACATTTTGTTAAAAATGCAACAAAACGGAAAAGAAATTCAAATGCTGTGAAACCCGATCAGGCCTTTTTCACAAACTCCGATTTTAAAGCCATGGCTCCAAAACCGTCTATTTTACAATCGATGTTGTGATCCCCTTCCGTCAGGCGGATGTTTTTTACCTTGGTGCCTGCTTTGACCGGTTTACTGGCACCTTTAACAGGTAAGTCCTTGATTACAACAACAGAATCACCATCCTGCAAGAGGTTTCCGTTGGAATCTTTCACCACCAATTCACCTTCGGCAGCCAGTTCTTTCGGGCTCCATTCGTAACCGCATTCGGGACACATAAACAATTCATCACCGCTGGGGTAACCGTAAGGTGATTTGCAACTGGGGCAAGGCTTCATTTCATCTGACATAACGTACAATTTGATTGTAAATGTAAAAATACTTTCGATATTAACCGTTTAATTCTAAATTTGAATCAAGCTGCCGGAATCATAATGACCGCTAAACCACTAATATTCATTACATTGATTATCCTCCCTTATCTGCTGAAAAGCAATGAGGTAGAAGAGAATTACATGTTGGTCAAAACAAGGCTGGAGCAGGCTGAGCAAACACAATCGCAGGATTTGGTTCAGGAAATCCTAAAGCAGCCTGTTTACAATGCAGATCATCAGGGCTTCCAGGATTTTGCAACCGGGAAATTACAAGAGAACAGCCTTCCTTTTGCGGAGCAGGTTTATCTCAATCACCAGCTCATGCGTTACTACGTATCGGTAGAAGCTGATTTTGACCAGTCTTTTGTTTATTTGGTGGAATTGGTTAAACTACTGGAAGGGGAGAAAGAACATGTCTTAAAACCGATTATGCTGGGCGATGCATATTTTATTGCTTCCTGGATCAATCAGGTTCAGCACGATTTGCCCAGGTCGCGGAAATATGCGGAAAAATTATTTGCTCACGCTACCAGCTACCAATTGCCCGAATTGTTATTAAAATCGAAAATGATGTTGGCCGAGCTTACCCAGCATGAAGGAGACATTGCGGGAGGCATACAACAGTTTAAAACGTTGGAAAAAGAGGTGAAGGCTAAGAATGATTCCATTTTATTGAACCGTTTGTATTTATTGCTTTCCAACGCTTACACCGATTACGATAAAGAAGACTCCGCTTTTTATTATGCAAGACTGGCTTACGACCTGGTTCCGGTTCACAATGCCCAGCTTAAGGCGTTCAGTTCCATTCACCTGGCTCGCGGATACATGCAATCGGGTGAATTGGATAAAGCCATTGCATTAACCAGTGAGGCCTTGCTGGTGGTCGAAAATCTGGAAGCGAAAAAGGAAATCAAAGATTTACACAATTTTCTGGCAGAGGCCCACAAGAGTGCAGGGAACTATGAAGAAGCCCTGAACCACCTGGAACAGTTTATGACACTCGACCGGGAGCAGGCATCTTTGTTGTCTGCGGCCAACATCAGCGACCTCGAATCCCAGATGGCCGATGAAAAGCATGATTTTGAGATGCAGCTCAAGCAGGCCGAGATCTCACAAAAAAATAAGCAGACTATAGCCCTTGCCATATTTCTGGTATTCGCCGTTATCTTCATCGTTTTTGTCATCAGAGGGTATATGGCGAAAAAAAGGGATGCTGAGATTATCCGGCACCAAAAAACCATGGTTGAAGAGAAAAACAAGGAGATCATGGACTCCATCAGCTACGCCAAGCGAATCCAGTCGGCCATTTTGCCCCCGCAAAAAGTAGTGAAAGCTTATTTGCAGGAGAGTTTTGTGTTGTACAAGCCGAAAGATATTGTGGCGGGAGACTTCTATTGGATGGAAACGGTTAACCGTGTTGAGCAGCGGGTGATGGGTGATGGGGATTTAAATCCCAAATCTCAAAACACAAATCTCATTCTCTTCGCCGCAGCCGACTGTACCGGTCACGGTGTTCCGGGAGCGATGGTGAGTGTGGTGTGTAATAACGGACTGAACCGGGCAGTTCGTGAATTCGGATTAACCGATCCCGGACAAATTTTAGATAAAGCCCGGGAACTTGTTGTGGAGGAGTTTGAAAAGAGTGAAGATGATGTAAAGGACGGGATGGATATCGCGTTATGCAGTTTGAAAACACAAACAACAAACAAGAAGCAACAAACAATTCTGGAGTACGCCGGAGCCAACAATCCCTTGTGGATCATCCGTCCAACCGCAAACTGTCTCCCCGAGCACGTTTTGCGCGAGCAAAAGCCCCGAGGGGAATTCTTGGACGATACCGGAAACAAGGAACTAGAAGCTCACTTATCGCTAACTACCGACAACTATTTACTTTATGAAATCAAGGCCGACAAGCAACCCATTGGAAAATTTGACCGGCCCGAGCCGTATACGACCCATCAACTGGAACTATACCCCGGGGATACCATTTATATCTTTTCGGATGGTTTTGCCGATCAGTTCGGAGGCGAGAATGGCAAGAAACTGAAATCCGTAAACTTCAAGAAGTTGTTGCTTCGTCTTCAGGATAAGACTATGGAGCAGCAACGCCAGCTGATTGATGAAGCCTTTGAAGAGTGGAAGGGTTCTCTGGAGCAGCTGGATGATGTGTGCGTAATTGGAGTGAAGGTATGAGCGGAAATTACGCACAGTTTACCCTGAGTTTAGCTGAAGGGCATCATAGGCGTTAGGCTATGATGCAGCCTGTGGTGAGCGAAGTCGAACCATTATTGGCGTGAAGGTATGAGCATCAGGGAACACAAATTTGTCTGCTCAGCCATCATTAATTATTTTTACGACAATTAAACCCCAACCGAATGATGCTGATCCTTATTGAGTTTTTTTCTGCCCATGGTGGAGATTTCCTAAGTAACAGGATGGTATTCAATCTGTTGGATACTGATCACTAAAAAGATTATAAAATACGAAATCGATGAATCCAAACGTTGATACCTACCTGATTGATGGCTGTGGCCGGTGCAAGCTCTACGCAACTCCAGAATGTAAGGTCCATGCGTGGAAACCAATCTTGATCCAACTGCGCAGGATCATGAACGAATGTGGCCTGGAAGAAGATTTTAAATGGAGTCAGCCGTGCTACACCAACAACGGCAAGAACATTTTGGTTATTGCAGCCTTTAAACACTACGCTGCTCTGGCCTTTTTTAAAGGAGCCTTACTCCGCGATCCTGAAAAAATCCTGATCAGTGCCGGGGAGAACTCACAGGCCATGCGACAGATTCGGTTTACAGACGCCAAAGAGGTTGTAAAACTTGAACCCACCCTTAAAGCCTACGTGTTTGAGGCTATTGCCGTGGAAGAGGCCGGATTGAAAATCAACTACAATAAAAAGCCGGCAGAATTACCGGAAGAGCTTACAGTTCAGTTTAAATCAAATCCCGCGTTTAAGGCAGCTTTCGATTCCCTCACGCCCGGAAGACAACGAGGTTATATCCTGCATTTCAGTGCACCGAAACAGTCGGAAACACGCACCAGAAGGATCATGAAGTACTACGACAAGATCATGGACGGAAAAGGGCTGAATGATTGATCGGCAATTCGCTGATTTTATTTATGGCATAAGTAGAATTGCTTAGTAATCATCACATCAATTTCTCTATATTTGTTTTCCATGCTCGACCGGAAAACGATATCTTTTAAGCCTGCCTTCCAATGGGTATTAACCGGCTTGCTGTGGCTGATTATAATCCTCCCTGGCAATCCTGTCCATGCTGAAGAAACCGTTAAAGACAGCGCCTATTACAAGCTGCAAATCAACACTATGCAACGTCACAAAGTATCCGGCAACGACTCGATTTTTCCGTTGGCGGAACAACTTATCCGGGACATTTCCGGTCATCCGGAGTTCAATTATGTTCTACCTCAAATCGAGATGACCCTGGGGAATTATTACTACCGGAAAAAAGAATTCGGACAAGCAATCACCATCTATCAGAATTTACTGGATTCATCCATTCAGCGCAACGACACCGTATTTCAGATCCATGCCCAGGAAAGCCTTGGAAATGTGTATCAATATTTGGGGGAACACCAAAAATCGGTGGACAATTTTACGAAAGGCTATCTTTTCTGGAAGGAAAGGAAGGAAGACAAGCGCATGGCCCGGTCGGCCCGGAATATGGCCGAATCGTTAGTGGAAATGGAGAGGTATGACGAAGCATTAGCCCTCATCGATACGGCAATCAAGGCCTATTTACGTTATCCTGACGAATTCTGGACGCCGATTTCCTACTACCACCGTGGTGATTTGCTACTGGAAAAAGCACAGATCAACGGCTTGTCTGAGGAATTAAAACGCGACATTGAGCAAACCATCTCCACCGGAATGAGCCATGTTACCCAAACCATGAAAAATACGGATGTTGAAGGCTATCTGACTCTCCTTCAGGCTCGGCTGGCAGCTCTCCAAAACGATTTTAATGAAACCATAAAAAAAGGGGAGGAGGCCTTTAAATTGCTGGAACCCGCTTCACTCAGCAGCAAGTCCGAGTTGCCGTTATTAACGCATTTGCTGGCCGAAGCTTACGATTCAATCGGAGATTACTCCAAAGCGATCAATTACCTCGATAAATATGCCCTGTACAACGATTCCCTGAACCTGATGAATCAGGATAAACTGGCACGGGGACATGACATTAAACTCAAGTACAAGAATAAGAAGGCCGATGAGGAAATGCGGATTCTGGCTAAACTGGAAGACGAAAAAGTAAAACACAACGCGTACCTTGCCCGACAGAAAATGTACTACCTGATTGGCGCCGTATTCTTTGTGCCTCTGTTGATTCTCTTATTCATTATCCTGAAAAGAAGAGCGAAACTGAAGTGGTTCTACCGGCAATTGGAGCAACGCAACAACGAACTGATTGACAGCATCAATTATGCGGAGAAGATCCAGCGTTCCATGCTACCCCTGGAGGAGGATTTAAAACAATCATTTAAAGAGCATTTTGTGCTGTTTAAACCCAAACATATTGTTGCCGGAGATTTTTACTGGTTTGCTACACATCAGCAATACACGTATCTGGCTGCAGCGGATTGTACCGGACACGGTGTTCCGGGAGCACTGGTCAGCCTGGTTTGTCACGAAGCCCTGCAGCGGGCTCTGCTGGAATTCAATTTATTGTCAACCAACGCCATTTTGGATAAAACCCGGGAGCTGGTCAAAGAACGATTGAACCACACCAACAGCAACCTGAAAGACGGAATGGACATCGCCCTGTGCCGCATTGACAACACCAATTTGAAAGTTCAGTTCTCCGGAGCCCATAATCCGCTTTGGCTGATCCGGAACCATGAACTGATCAGTTACCGTGGCGACCGACAGCCGGTTGGTGCCAGCTATGTAGAAGAACCCTTCACGGCAGAAGAGACCGTATTGCAAAAGGGCGATCAGTTTTACATCTTTTCGGACGGATATGCCGATCAGTTCGGCGGTGACACCGGCAAGAAATATAAGGCGTCCAACCTCAAAAAAGCGATCGTAAGCGTATCCGATCAAAAATTGCCGGAACAAGGTCAATTCCTGGATAGCAATTTTGAACAATGGAAAAACAACTATGAGCAGATCGACGATGTGTGCATCATCGGGTTTAAAGTAACATGAAACGCGTAGCATCCATATTGACCATCCTGATGCTGGCGGTATTTCCGTTGCATGCACAAGACAACTGGAATAACATCCGGGATGAATTCGTAACCGCTGTGAATCAGGGATCCGACGAGGCGCTTTTTATCGGTAAAAACCTGATTTCCAAACTGGAAAACCTAGATACGATTCACCCCATAGCACCTCGGGTTTACCTGTCGATGGGTAATTATTACCTGGACCGGGAACGTTTGCCCGATGCGTTGTTCTACTACCAAAAAACATTAGATATCGCAGAGGAACTGGGCGACGCGACCTACATGGCTTATGCCAACGGAAGCATCGGGAATGTATATGCCAAATCAGGGCGTTATGCGGAAGCCCTGCCAGTTTTCAGGAAGAACCTGAACTACTGGCAACAACAGGAAAATCAGGCACTTATCCCGGTAGCAATTAACAACATTGGTCGCTGCTGGCTCGGCATGGGGCAATTGCAGCCAGCACTTGATACGCTCCTGTTGGGTTATTCGTTTTGTGAAGAGCACCAGGTATCAGCCGCCAAACCGGACCTGGCATACAACCTGGGTCGGGTTTACCTTGAAAAGGGAGCAGGAGGGAGGCCACAAGCCAAAGCCTGGATCCTGAAGAGCCTGAACGACGTTCAAAAAGACCAGAAAGAACAATTGTACAAAGCTCAGCTGCTGATGGCTCAGTTATACCTCGATCAGGGCAACTGGGCACCCGCCGATACCTTAAGCCGCTCCGTATACGAAGCCCTTCGGGAGGATAAAAAATACCAAACCTTGTACATTGAAGCCTGCAGAAAGCTGGCTATTACTTCCGGAAAGCTTGGTAATCCCGAACTGGCCATGCATTATCAATGGGAGTATTCCAATCAAAAGGATAGCCTGGACGACCGGTTCCAGCTTAATCAACTGATGCAACTGGAACTGGAGCATAACCTGCACAAAGAGTTGGCGATGGACAGCATGCGATTAACCAATCAGGAGCAGGAACTGGAATTGAATCAGCAATTGGAGCGGGATCGTTTGCAGTATGTAAACTGGATCGGAATCCTGCTGCTCCTACTGGTTACCGGTACCGGGTTTTACGTATACCGGTCGTATCAGCAACAGAAGGTAACCTTTAAAAAACTGACGGAAGTAAATAAGGAGATCACCGACAGCATCAACTATGCGAAACACATTCAGGATGCTTTCCTGCCGCATGAAGCACAATTGCTGCAGGTATTTCCCGAATCGATGATCTTCTACAAGCCAAAAGATGTGGTTGCGGGCGATTTTTACTGGATTCATGAGGTGGGAAACAAGCTGTTAATTGTTGTGGGAGACTGCATTTTAAACGGAGTTCCGGGAGCGATGGCCAGCGTGGTTTATCAGGGAGCCGTTCATAAAGCCACCCAACAGGCAGGTGTGGTTGAACCTGCCGCTATTCTGAATAGAACGCAGGAACTGATCAATCAACGTTTTGCACAAACATCTGAAGCCAATGACGGAGTGGATATCGCCATTTGCCTCATCGACAAGCAAACCAACACCTTACAGTTTGCCGGAGCCAACAATAATTTGAGAATCCTGTCCGACCAGGAACTTAAAACACTTTCCGGCGATCCAGGCAGCATGTATCCGGGCAAGGACAGGAAGTTCACCAACACGTCACACACCCTGCAGCCCGGAGAACTGATCGTTATCTCCACCGACGGACTGGAGCAGCAAATCCCAGATGTACTCGATGATTTACGCCCAAGGATCGGCGATATCGGAAGCGTTAAACAGCATCTTCAGCAGCAATTTGAAGAACAGCTTAGCCAGCAAGGCCAACTGGATGATGTATGCGTAATTGGTGTGAAGGTATGAGCACCAATGAGCAGCCTGTGGTGAGCGAAGTCGAACCATTATTGGTGTGAAGGTATGAGCACCAATGAGCAGCCTGTGATGAGCGAAGCTAAAGAACAACAATCTGAATTTATTTTCAGTACCTTTATAGATCAACAATGCCAAACCAAAGGCATTAAACAACTAAACTATGGCCGGCAAGAAAGACCCCATTCTGAGCAACGAGGAATTGATCAAGATCAATCAGCGGTTGAATGAACAGTTAAAGCGGTTGATCCAGAAAAATGATCAGCTGACCCAATCGGTCATGGAACTGGAGAAAGAACTGGCCGGCGATTCCAGAAACAAGGAAAACACCTTTAAGGTGAAAGGCATCACGGTGTTGTTTATCGAAATCCAGGGTTACAAGGACATCCTCGAAGAAGGGAAATCGGCCGGGGACATGTACGACAAACTGGATGAGATTTTCATCAAATTCAACGAAATTGCCAAGAAACACAAAGCCGAACGGGTTAAAGTGATTGGCGACTACTACATCTGTGCCGGAGGAATCGCCGAAAAGAACAGCACCAATCCCATCGACATAGCCCTGGTAGCGTTGGAGATCAGCGATTATTTACATTCGATCTACGAATCCTATCAGGAAGCCGGAAAAGCGTTCTGGAACCTGCGGATCGGCATCCACTCCGGAAACGGAACCGTGAGCGTGAAAGGCCAGCACAACAAGACCTATACCTTAACCGGCGAAGTGATCAACACCATTCCGCGGATTGCCTCCATGAGTGAGCCCGGAGAGATTTACATTTCGGATTACACGTACGAACTGATCAAGAGTTATTTTAGCTGTGATTATGTAACCGAACTCCCGGTTAAATATCGCGGAACGCTTGGCCTGTATCAATTGAAACGAATCAAGAAGATCTATTCCGAAGACCGCAAGACCGGGGTCATCCCGAACCGGGATTTTATCCTGAAGTACCTGTTCAGGCAGTTTACCGACATCGAGCGGAAAGTACTCGATTACTTGCAGGAAAAACTCCCAAAACACCTGTATTACCACAATTACACCCATACCATTGATGTGGTGAATCAGGCCGAACTGATCGGCATCGGAGAAGGTGTTTCCGACGAGCACCTGTTGCTGTTGAAAACGGCCGCTCTCTTTCACGATGCGGGACATGTGATTCAGAGTCCCAATCACGAATTCTACAGCACGGAAATTGCCCGGGAATGGCTTCCGAACTACGGATATACTCCGGATCAGATCGAGGTGATCTGTGAAATCATCATGGCCACACAATTGCCTCCAACACCGCACAACCTGCTGGAGGAGATCATTTGCGATTCCGACCTCGATTACCTGGGCAGGGGAGACTTCATCCCGGGTTCCAATGCCCTGTTTAAGGAATTGAGTGCACAGGGAATCATAACCGATCCGAATGAATGGAACAAAATGCAGGTGAAATTCCTGAAAGGCCACCAGTTCTTTACCCAAACCTCACAACGCCTGCGGGAGGTGAATAAGAAAAGTCAGATCGAACGGATCGAAAAGCTGATTACCTGAGGAATAATGGATTCAATACCTGTTATGAAATGAGTGTCTTGGCAGGGAGCTACTCCGTATATTTATAATGATATTGATAAACACGATTAGCCTTTCCCTTTTTATCGTAATTGATTTCTTTAACCGGTAGATTTTTCTTGTTGTATTCGATCGTG
>JAGQZT010000055.1 GCA_020435335.1 Flavobacteriales bacterium
CATCAGGTCCTTTTCCATGCCCCAATCGAAAAATGCTCCGAAATTATTCACATCCACGCACTTTAAAAAAGCGATGTTGTTCAACCTGATCTTAGGCTCCAGGGTAGTCGCAATGATGCGGTCTTCCGAATCGGTATAGATGAATACTTCGATCTTATCGCCGACTTTCAGGGAAGCCGGAACATATTTGTTTGGGAGCAGTATCTCTTGCTTATCCG
This sequence comes from Flavobacteriales bacterium, assembly GCA_020435335.1. GTDB lineage: Bacteria > Bacteroidota > Bacteroidia > Flavobacteriales_E > Vicingaceae. Next base: position 219 of record JAGQZT010000055.1, read on the forward strand.
GTGTAAACAGGTAAACACCCTGAGGGGTGGTCTTCAATGCTTCCAGTTCTATGGTTTGTCCTATCATGTTATCCTCTTAAAAATACCAGTTCATGGTCGGTTGATGCCGCTTTGTTGTAACAATAACCATCGGAGTCGAAACCGATCAGGTCGTCTGCTTTTTCGATTTGATGCTGCAGTATGTAGCGGGTCATCATGCCCCGGGCTTTCTTGGCATATACCATGATGGTTTTGTATTCGCCCCCCTTAAAATCCTTGAACACCGGCGTAATCACCCGGGCATTCAGTTTTTTCTTGTTAATTGCCTTAAAATACTCGGAAGATGCCAGATTGATCAGCACCTTTTCCTGCTGAGCCTCTACCAGCGTATTGATCTCATTAACGATTTTATCCCCCCAGAACTCATAAAGATTCTTTTTGCGCTTCACCTTCAGTGTAGTTCCCATCTCCAACCGGTAAGGGTGCAGCATATCCAGCGGACGAAGCAATCCGTACAGGCCGGAAAGGATCCTCAGATGATCCTGTGCATAGTCCATGTCCTTTTTTGAAAAGCTGCTGGCATCGAGTCCGTTATAAGCTTCTCCATCAAATGCCAGCACGGCAGTTTTGCATAGCTGAGAATGATGGTCCTGATCCCACATCTGGTAACGTGCCACATTCAAATCGGACAAGTTGGCACTCAAGCTCATCAGTTGACCTAATTTTTTCGGCGTATATTTTTTCAGTACGGAAATCAGCTCGGCGGCCTCATCCACAAACTGCGGAACAGTCTGCTTTTCGTATACAGGACGATCTTCATTGATCTTTTTTGCAGGAGATAAAACGACTAGCATTTTGGATTTTTTTTGCAAAAGTACGATAAATAGAAGGATTAGGGAGAAGAATTACCTTCCGAAGAGAGAATGTTCGGCAGCCCCCATGAAACGGCTTCCCATCGGATTGCGATCATTGATCCTCACCTCTCCCATAATGGACATGCCATCACTGATCTTGTAGTTGAAGTAACCGGATGCGCCTATATTATTGAGGTAATCGCCGTTTTGATAGGTTTCACCCATCACATCGGTATACCGGCTGAAATCATAGAAAATGGATCCGCCAACCGTTAGTTTTTCATTTACGGCATATTCTCCGGCTACATACGTATACAACCGGTCGATGGTACCATCAAAGGTATTGTAGTAGTACCCGTTGTACAGCGGGTAACCGTTAGCCATGTAATTACCGTAAACAAAACCCGTTTTTATTCGAAACCGGGAGGTTACATCATAACTTACCGAGGGATTGAAATAAGTACCGAAAAACTCACCGGCATTGCTCGAATAACCGAATCCCGCACCCATGGTGAAATTATAATGAAGCCGGTCTTTTGCTTTCACCGAATCCTTATCCAACACATAATCATCCTGAGCCACAGCAGGAATTACAGCCATCATCAGGAAGAAAATAAGCGCTATTTTTCTCAGTATCATGGAGTAAAGATAATAAATATCATGATTCAAAAATGACATGAGGCTACTTTAACTTTTTTTAACATGACAGGGAAGAAATCGAAAAAGTTTGGCACATTAATTGAAAGGATGTATTCAACCTAAAACACAAAAGCCATGATCGAATTAAGAAGAAGATATTACGAACTGAAACAAAAAGCAAAAGAGTTGATGCTACAAGGAAAAACATCCAAATACATCGAGCTCTTAACCGAAATAGAGCAATTAAATCTATTGTTAGTCAGAGTAAATTCCATGAAATAGTTTTATAGTTAGTTGAGTAGATGACAAAAGCCCCGTAGGAGAATTCTTACGGGGCTTTTCAACATAAAACTTATATAGGTATTAAGGGATATACTTACAAGAAATAATTTTTGTCGGAAGTACTGAATTTTCTTCGCTCCTGATGACCGGCAGAACCGCTTCCATAACTATCTCCTTCTCCGCTCAGGAAAAACGCAACGGCGACAAGGGCTGCTACTAATAAAATTAAGATAATCATATCGACTAATTATTTATATTTATCGACAAATATACGACATTTATCGAAATATCAAAATTTTGTCGACATTTTTTTTAGTTTTATCGAAACATGAAGACCATTTATCTAATTCGTCACGCCAAATCCGACTGGGGAAATCCGGGATTAAGCGACTTTAACCGGCCACTCAACCAAAGAGGAAAACATGATGCTCCGCTTATGGGGCAGCAGTTGCGCTCCCTCCATGTAAAACCGGATCTTATGTTGTCCAGCTCGGCAAAAAGAGCCCTGGAAACGGTTACCGCCATTTCAAAAGAACTTGGTTACCCGAATCATCAAATCCAGTTTGAAGAAAACATCTACCACGCTTCTACCCGCCAGCTGGCGCAAATTATTACCGGCCTGAACGATGAACTGGATACCGTGGCCCTTGTGGGACACAATCCCGGTCTCACCTATTTTTCGAATTATTTAACCGACGATTTGATCGATAACATCGTAACCTGTGGCATCGTGAAAATTGAATTGGAGATCGATCGTTGGCAGGAAATCATCGAAGGGATCGGACGGAAAATCTACTACATCTACCCTAAAATGTACTAATCCAGCGGCTCCCGGTAAAGGAATTTCTTCGTAAGCGATTGACCCGGTTTATAGGTGTAATACACGAATCCGTCTTTTACCTTAACCTTTTCGGCAAATTGGTGGTACAGTTTTTTTTCAGACAACACTTCTCCGTTGCCTGCATTGATCGCTTTCAGCGAATAATAACCGTTCTTCTGAAACAGCCCGTAAACCTGTCCCGTGGTTTCATCCATAATCAGCTCCTTTTTCCAGCTGTTCTTCTTTACCGGTTTGTGGTAGTCAAACGACACACTGTCCACCAACACGGTATCGTCCATGTATTTCCAGATCTTATCCTCGTAATGGTCGAAAATGTTTATAGTATCGTTAATCACAAATAGCGGCGCGTAGATCTCCTCGAAGAGGAAGCTGTTCGCAAAACCGGTCATGTGTGCCGCCACATCGAATTTATCATAGCCATTCAGCCGTTTCGCCATCCTTTTGGCAAATTGCTTGTCGGCATTATTCAGAAAATGATATTCAAAGTTATAACGCCAGTCCATGTCGGTATGCACCACTTCACGGATCACGCTCACCGAGGTATCTTTCTTATCGAAAGCATAATACTTGAAACGCGGGAATTGCCGCATGAAATCGGAAAACAGTAGGCTGTGTTCCAGCGTATCCACCACCGGCTTTATGAGTTGATTAAAACTTTCCAGGGGTAATTCGTAGAGCGATAACTGATCGCCATACACCATGACCCGGTATATGCCGGTTTTACAGATCAGATTCACATTCCCCATGTAATCGCAGTAGAGCTCCACCGGTTCTCCCGGAATAAAATGTTTGGCGATGATGTTCTCCTCCGCATCAACCAAATACACTTCACTGTCCTTATTTAACCGTTTACCATAAACCAAAAAGAGGAAGTTGTCTTCATGAAATTCGTAATCCGCGATATTGATCTGCGTGCTTTTAAACACCACTTCCGGTTCGTCGCTTACATTCACCACCGGCAGTTTTTCCAGTTTCAGCTTCAATTTTACATCGAGTTGTAGGGTATCCGATTCCATTGAAACCGGCTCATATACGGTTTCGTAGCTGGTATGAGAAAAAACCAGGGTAGCGTTTTTGCTTTTCGGCACTTGAATGGAATAAGTTCCATCCGATTGTGTCTTACCGATGATGTTCCGTTGATTAACTTTTACATGCACATGTTCCACGCCTTTCCCGGTCAGTTCGTCTGTTACCTTTCCCCTAACCAACAGATAACCCTGAGCATTCGCTGAAAATGCCATCAGATTAACGAGTAGGACGAAATAGATTTTGTATTTCATGGAGATGCAAGTTTACGTATTGGATGCATTTTTTAAGTTATTCCATAAAAATAGCTGTTTTGCTTCTTTTATTTATCTTTGGTTTCCAAAATTTAGGGAATGGCAAAAAAACAAGACATTACGTTTAACAAAAATGAAGATACCAATAAATTGTTGGTTGCGGATATGAACCGGAAGCTGGAAGAAGTTTCCCTGGGCGGAGGTAAAAAGAGAATCGAAAACCACCATGCCAAAGGCAAAATGACAGCCCGGGAGCGGATCGACTACCTGTTGGATCGGGATAGCAACCGCATTGAGATCGGAGCCTTTGCCGGCGACGGCATGTACCTGGAACACGGCGGCTGCCCTTCTGGCGGTGTAGTCGGTGTTATCGGTTATGTTAGCGGAAAACAATGTATTGTTGTGGCCAACGATGCCACGGTAAAAGCTGGTGCCTGGTTCCCCATTACCGGAAAGAAAAACCTGAGGTTGCAGGAAATCTCAATGGAAAACCGGTTGCCGATCATTTATCTGGTTGACAGTGCCGGTGTTTACCTGCCTATGCAGGACGAAATCTTCCCGGATAAGGAAAACTTCGGGCGCATTTTCCGGAACAACGCCATCATGTCATCCATGGGCATCACACAGATCGCTGCGGTGATGGGAAGTTGCGTGGCCGGAGGAGCCTACCTGCCGATCATGAGCGACGAATCCCTGATCGTTGACAAGACCGGTTCAATCTTCCTGGCAGGCTCTTACCTCGTAAAAGCTGCCATCGGCGAAGATATTGATAACGAAACCCTGGGGGGAGCCACGACTCACTGTGAAATTTCCGGCGTAACCGACTACAAGTGTGCCGACGACAAAGCCTGTCTGGACAAGATCCGCAACATCATGGATAAGATCGGTGACTACGATCAGGCCGGATTTAACCGGGTTAAATCCTCAGCTCCTGCAGCAGATGAAAAAGATATTTTCGGCATCCTTCCGGAAACCCGGGACAAGCCTTATCAAATGAAGGAAATCATCAAACGGTTGGTGGACAACTCCGAGTTTGAAGAATATAAAGAAGAATACGGTAAATCCATCGTTTGCTGCTACGCCCGCATCGACGGCTGGTCGGTAGGCATTGTGGCCAACCAGCGTGAAGTGGTAAAAAGCAAAAAGGGTGAAATGCAGTTCGGCGGCGTAATTTACTCCGATTCTGCCGATAAGGCTGCACGCTTCATCATGAATTGCAATCAGAAAAAAATCCCATTGGTCTTCCTACAGGATGTAAGCGGCTTTATGGTTGGTTCCCGATCCGAACACGGCGGTATTATAAAAGATGGCGCCAAAATGGTGAATGCCATGTCGAATTCGGTGGTTCCCAAATTCACGGTGATCATCGGAAATTCTTACGGAGCCGGTAACTATGCCATGTGCGGTAAAGCTTACGACCCAAGATTGATTGTTGCCTGGCCAACTGCCCAGCTCGCCGTAATGAGCGGAGCATCGGCTGCCAAAACTTTATTGCAGATCGAGGTGGCCTCCCTGAAATCCAAGGGCGAAGAAATCACCAAAGAGAAAGAAGACGAATTGTACAACACGATCAAGAACCGTTACGATGCTCAGATCTCGCCGTATTACAGTGCTGCCCGTTTGTGGACCGATGCCATCATCAATCCGCTGGATACCCGCAAATGGATTTCCATGGGTATTGAAGCCGCCAACCACGCTCCAATCGAGAAAGCTTATAATGTAGGGGTAATTCAGACATGATGTTGGTTTAACCCAAATTTTTATATATTTACACTCGCTAATCTAAACCATAAAAACATGCAAAAACTAACCATTAAACTAGCCGCACTTGTTGTAACATCAAGTTTACTGTTCTCCTGCGGAAACGAAAGTGATGAAGTGATCGAAGATACAG
>JAGQZT010000006.1 GCA_020435335.1 Flavobacteriales bacterium
ACATATTTCATATCGTTTCTATTTATAGTGATTTTTTCCAACACCTTTTACGTTTGTGTTGGATGTGTTCATAATTTTTCCAGTTGATAATAACTTTTTCGTTGGTTTCAAAAATACCGGTGGTTTCCATTTCGGTTACTCCGAATTTTTCCATCACTTTGTGCAATTCGTAGAACAGCACGGCGGTAACTCCTTTCGCCTGATATTCCGGAAGTATGCCGGTCAGCATCAGATCGATCACCTTCGGGTGTTTCAACGCTTTGTTCAGGTGATACCACCCGAACGGGAACAGTTTGCCGTTGGCTTTCTGTAAAGCTTCGGATAAAGAAGGCAATCCCACAATGAACGCGATCAGGTTATCGTTTTCATCGAAAACCAGCTTCACGAACTCCGGGTTGAGGAGCATCAGGTAGCGTTTCACATAGTAATCGATCATTTCCTTATCCAGGTAAACCACACTGTGCAGGTCCTTGAACGCTTCATTCAGAATTTCGAAGAGCTGGGTGGCGTACACCTGTAACTCAGCACTTTTCTTGAAGCTTTTTACCTTGAGGTTGCTGCGCTTCATCACCAATTCGGCACCACGTTTCGCTTTTTCAGGCATTCCTTCCAGAAACAACCGGAATTCGATCCAATCGATTTCTTTTTCATAACCCAAACGTTCCAGGTGTTCCTTGTAGTAGGGTAAGTGGTATTCCGAGGCAGCAGATGGTAAGTGATCAAATCCTTCCACAAGCATGCCCTGATGGTCGAGGTTCGTAAATCCTAATGGCCCCTGAACACCGTTCATGCCTTGCTCCTTCAGCCATTGCTCGGCTGTTTGAAATAAGGCATCCGTTACCTGAGGATCGTCGATGAATTCGGCACGGGTAAATCGTCCCGTTTTTTCGCCGGTCTTCTCGTTGTATTTTTCATTGATGATGGCTCCGATTCTTCCTGCAGGCTTACCGTCCTTGACAGCTAGCCAGAATTTTGCCTGGCAAAATCGAAAGGCAGGATTATGATCAGGCTTAAGTGCCAGGAGTTCGTCCTTCTTAATTGGTGGAACCCAGTAATCATTCCCTTTATAAATGTCGAACTGAACCTGGATGAAATCCTTATAATCATTTTCACTTTTCAGTTCTCTGATTTCTACACTCATAATGTACGTTTCGTAAAACTACTTACTTGTTTTTACCTTGCTAAGCTTGCAGCCGGATACAAATGTATCGATTAATTTTTCAAATTCTTTCAAAGATTCGGGTGCCCCGTGCCGATCGTAGATTTTTTTCTTTTGTTCTCCGTCGTTAATATAAAGTAAACAGGAGGGAATATCGGTAATGGGGGAGTCGTATTTATTCTGAAGGGCAAAAATCTTGATCTCATCCATTTTAGCCCGGATGTCGTTGAGTTGTACCGGGCTTAACTGCCCTTGAAAAGTGCCTTGGTGCTCAACAAAATCATACCCTTCGTACAGGATTTTTCCGGTGTTGAAAATAGAGATTTTATAGCTTGGGCATCTGCCCAGGCATGGCGTACGTTCCATCGTAATGAACAGGCTTTCTTTGATCGGTGTTTCCTGAACTTCCTGTACCGTTTGTTGTCCTCCGGAAGCAGGTTCCGCAGAGATAACAGAGAAGATCAGTAATGAAAGAAAGAAGTTCATTAGCGTTTTTTTCTTTTTTGCTGCATTTCCTGAGCTTCCTTCATGCGTTGCTCCAGTTTAGCGGCAAAACCCGATTTTTTCTTCGTTTTAGTTTTATTCGCCTGAATCTTGGCGTGCAATTTATCTTCATCCACAATCCATTTCCGGATCACGAATTGCTGTGCAATGGTAATACAATTGGCAATCAGGTAGTAGAAGCTCAACCCGGCAGCGTAGCTGTTAAAGAAAAACAACATCATAATCGGCATCAGCCAGGTCATGATCTTCATCTGGCTGGCCATGGCTCCTTCACCCATTCCGGAGGTCATCTGGCTGTTGATGCGGGTATAGAAAATCATGGAAATGGCCATCAGTAAGGTAAATAAACTGATGTGGTCGCCATACATCGGGATGTTGAATCCAAGATCGTAAACCGAGTCGTAAGTCGATAAATCTTCTGCCCACAGGAAGCTTTTCTGACGCAGGTCGAAGGTAGCCGGGAAGAAGCGGAACAGGGCAAACAGGATCGGCATCTGGATCAACAGCGGAATACATCCTGCCAGCGGGTTAACCCCGGTCTGACGATACAGGGCCATAGTAGCCTGCTGTTTCTTCACGGCATCGTTCTTGTATTTTTCATTGAGCTCAGTGATTTCCGGTTTCAGGACACGCATCTTGGCGCTGCTCAAATACGTTTTCCAGGTAATCGGGAAGAGGATGGTTTTGATGATCAGCGTAAGCAACAGGATGATCCATCCGATGGAAAGGCCGAATCCGTTCAGGAAGTCGAATACCGGGCGAATCAGGATCATGTTGGTCCAGCCGAAAATCCCCCAGCCGTAGTCCAGACTTTCTTCCAGATCCCTTTCCAGCATGGCCAGGTCTTCGTGGCGATTAGGGCCAAAGTAATATTGCATTTTGAACGATTCATTGGTGCCTCCTTCAAAAGGAATGCTGATGTTGGCGGACATGCCTTTCACGTAATTTTTACTGTTGTTTCCGGTAATGTCAATGGTTTCAATGTCCGAGTCCGAACCAAAAGGAACATCCGTGGAGAGTAAGGTCGCATTAAAGTATTGCTGCTTAAACATGATCCATTCCGGATTCGTTTCCATTTGTTCTTTTTCGTACTTGGTCTCAAAGATGTAGTCGATGTCGCCGGTAGTGTACTTGTAGTATATGGTACTTCTTCTAAGTTGGTTGTCTATGGTCTTTTCCTGATTCGGCGTATACATGCTCCAGTTCATGTAATAGGGGAACCCGGTCGAGATCACGTCGTTGAAGCCTACCGAGCGAATTTCATAATCTACCAGGTAAGAGTCTCCGGCTAAGGAATACTTGTATTCCAGGTAACGGTCTTTGGAGCCATGGTAGAGTTTAAAGGAAATGCTTTTACTGGACGATTGATCGACACTAAAGGATTTTCCTTCCACTTCGAAGAACAGGTCTTCGGTGTTAATGGCCCGTGTGCCTCCGGTCTGATCGTTTACGGTCAGCTCAATGTTGAACCGGGAAGAGTCGGCGTTAAACAACATCAACGGCAGGGAATCGTAGGTATGGAAACCTTTCAGTTCAACGCTGCTGATCCGACCACCTTTATTGGAAAGGGTAACCTTGACGCGCTCATTCTCGATGACATAATTTTGTTCCTCGCCTTGAGTGGCCTCGGCGAAGGCACCGTATTTCAGCAGGGTTTCCAGGTTTTTCAATGAATCTTGTTTCACCAAACCGGTACTGTCGGGTTTAATTTCGGGTGTGTTTGTCGTGTCCGGAGCGGGGGCATCCACAGTGGCATGCTCTTTCGGGGCATCAGCGAGTTTTTCGGTCTTGGCTTTTTCTTGAGCTTCTTTCTCTTTCTGTGCTTTCAGTTCTTCTTCCGAAGGACTGTTCAGAATGCTGAAAACCAGCAGGATCGCGCCGATTAATACTAAACCAATTATTGAATTTTTGTCAAACCCTTTTGCACTCATTTACGCTTTCTTTAGATTAATAATTGTTGGCCGATAGTTGCTTTTCCTTTACGGTAGTACTTGCTTTGATGAATTCCTTGAAAAGTGGGTGGGGAGCCAGAACGGTACTTTTGTACTCGGGGTGGAACTGCACGCCTACAAACCAGGGGTGGTTTTCAATTTCCACGATTTCCACCAGGTTATTGTCGGGATTGATTCCGGTAGCATGCATGCCTGCCTGTTCGAATTCGGACAGGTATTTGTTGTTGAACTCATAGCGATGGCGATGACGTTCGGCGATATCTTTTTGTTGATAGGCATCAAAGGCTTTTGATCCATCTTTTACCTGACACGGATAGGCTCCTAAACGCATGGTGCCTCCCTTATCGGTAATGTTGCGTTGTTCTTCCATCAGGTAGATTACCGGATGTTCGGTGTTGGCTTCCATTTCGGTAGAGTGGGCATCTTTGAAGCCCAATACGTTTCTGGCAAATTCAATGACGGCACATTGCATACCCAGACAAATTCCCAGGAAAGGTACTTTTTGTTCCCGGGCATATTTAACGGTTGAAATTTTCCCTTCGATGCCGCGTTCACCAAAACCGGGAGCGACTAAAATACCATCAAGGTTTTTTAGTTTTTCGGCGGCATTGCCTTCATTCACGGATTCGGAGTGGATCCATTTAATGTTGACTTTGGTTTCATTGCTCGCTCCGGCATGGATGAGTGCTTCGGCGATCGATTTGTAAGAATCTTTCAGTTCGATGTATTTCCCTACCAACCCGATATTGATTTCCTGTTTCGGGTGCTTCAGTTTGGACAGGAACTGATTCCACTCATTGAGTGACGGTTCATTCTTGTATTCCATATGCAGCTTATCCAGAACCACTTTATCCAGTTCTTCTTCCTGCATCAGCAACGGCACGTCATAAATGGTGTCCGCATCGATGGCTTCGATTACGGCTTTTGGAGCAATATTACAGAACAGGGCTACTTTTTCTTTCACCCCTTCGTTTAGTTTGTGTTCGGTTCTTAAGGCCAGGATGTCCGGTTGTACTCCGGATTCCAGTAAGGATTTTACGGAGTGTTGTGTCGGTTTGGTTTTTAATTCGCCTGAAGTGGCCAGGAAAGGAACCAGTGTTAAATGCAGTACGATACAATCAAAACCCGGTTCCCATTTCAGTTGACGAACAGCTTCGATGTAGGGTAACGATTCGATGTCTCCCACCGTACCACCGATCTCGGTGATTACGATATCGTATTTCCCGGTGTTACCCAGAATCTTAATGCGCCGTTTGATTTCGTCTGTAATGTGGGGAATGACCTGGACGGTCTTTCCAAGGAAGGCGCCTTCTCGCTCTTTATTGATTACGCTTTGATAAATGCGTCCTGTCGTAACATTGTTGGCCTGAGAAGTTTCTACATTAAGGAAACGCTCATAGTGCCCCAGGTCGAGATCGGTTTCGGCACCGTCTTCGGTAACAAAACATTCACCGTGTTCGTACGGGTTGAGGGTTCCGGGATCTACGTTAATGTAGGGGTCAAGTTTTTGAATGGTTACCGAGTAGCCTCTTGCCTGTAGTAATTTTGCTAGCGATGCGGCTATGATTCCTTTTCCCAATGATGAAGTAACCCCTCCAGTTACAAAGACATATTTAGTTTGAGATCCCATTAATAAGTATTGTCATGTTACAAAGCAGCAAATTTAAAAATATTAATAGGTTTAGCAGGGCAAATTCGGCGTTTATTTTGGAATAGTTTCGAACAATTTTTAAAGAATAAAAAAGGCGGCTTATTTAGCCGCCTTTTGTGAATCGTTAGGAACCGTTACTTGCTTCCCATTACGGTGACCATGCGCTGGTCGAGGGTAACGGTTTCGTTTCCGTAAGTTCCGTGGAGCAGTACAAAGTACGTTCCGTCAGGTACTTTTTGACCGCTTTTGTTTTTACCATCCCAGGCAAATTCCGGATCATCACTTTCGTATACTTTGATTCCCCAACGGTTAAAGATCTCTACTTTAACGATGTCTTCACATGGGTTGGAAGTTCCACCGATACGGTTTCCGTTGGCGTCGGTGTATCCCAGCGTGTAAAAATCATTCATGCCGTCGCCGTTCGGAGTGATTACGTTCGGGATTACATCCAGACTGTCAAAAGGAGGCAGTACGGCATAATCGAAATAGATGGTGTCGTTAATAGCGTGCGGACAATCTACCGAATACAGGGATGCTTCTACGGAGTATGTGGAACCGATGTGTTCACAATCAGGGTACCAGCACATCTGAGTAGCAATGGCGTAGTGGTTAGGCGAGTTGTTCGGTACTCCTGTTACAACAGGTGCCTGCCAGCTTTCATACACATAGTTGTTAGGCAAATCCGGAATCTCGGCCGGATTGTTCAGGAATCCGAAAGCATCGGAAGCCAGGTTGATGTTCATTAAATCCACAATCGAGGAATCTTCAAATACGATGTTCACACACTGGTTGTTTCCATGGATAACCTCAATGGTGCCGGGATTCAGTAAGTTGGCTGGAGGTGGTACCACATGGATGAAGAATAACATACTATCCAGTGATTTACCGTCACAACCCAGGGAGAAAGCATTCACCTGGAAAGGGTAGATGCTGTCCACTTCATCACAACCTGGTGTCCAGCAGAAGCGTTGTGCAACGGTTCCGATGTTGAATACCCCATTGGTGTCTACAGAGTTTGGCGGGATCACCACAGAATCGTTCCATGCAGATCCGTTCCAGTCGTAGTAGTAGTGTAAATCACCATTGATGTCCGGCGGAACTGTAGCAACATAAGCTCCCGAATCAAAGATCGGAGAGATCATTTCGATATACAGGGTATCCGTGGAGTTCAGGTCGTTGAAGATCAAATCTTTACAGTATTCGCGGTTGTAATCAATCTGAATGGTTTGTCCCATTGTAGGTACAACATTCAGGAACTGAGGAGGGTTACCGCTTGTACAATTCAAACTGGCATACTGAACGTCTCTTCGCACTTCACCGATTTTAACTTTCGGTCCGTTTTGAGCAGCAGTCGTATCTCTAAACTCTTCAATGGTTAAAGCGAATGTAAAGAACCCTTGATTTGTAGGAGCGGCAGTAATTAAACCGGTAGTCGGATTAACATTCATTGCAGGAGCACCTCCAACCATATTGGCTAAGCTGTAACCGGCCTGGTAATTTAACCCAGGGTAAAACGGATAAGCACCTGTACCGGCACCGGATCCTGCAAGTGGGGTGGTTAGTTTGTACGCTAAAGAGTCACCATCCGGTTCAACAATCGGGTAGGTAAACACTTTTGGCCCGGAAATACAGAAGTATGCGTCTGCCGGGTAGTTACCGAAATCCGGAGAAGAGTTTTGACCCAATGCCGGATCGGACATCATGGCGAACCACATCATGTTACCACCGGTTTGCACATTAATTGCCAATGAGTTACGTGCACTGATGGAGGTAGACATGTAATAGCCATTCGGATTATCCGGTACAAATACGGGAGCAGGAGAATCATAAATCCCTTCTTCGATCCGAACGACATTCGGATCAGGTTGGTAACATGGATCCCCAAGAGAAACAATTCCCTGAGAGGTCATGTTTAATGTTGTGGTAATAACAAGCTGGTGAGTAACCGCATCGTACAACCTAAGGGTCATCGTTGCAGGTAAAGCAACGAGTCCGTTGATGTCATCACGGTAATATCTCAATTTGAAAGTGTAATTGTTTTGACTTACCCATTGGTAAGAAATATCCCCTCCAATTACGTGAGAGGCATTTGCTAAAGGCACCATTAAAAGTGCTGCTAAGATTGATAAAATACTTTTTTTCATGTTGTGCTTAAATAATTTTGAAAATCATCTTAAGGATGTAAAAATAGAATAAAAGGTTGCATTATCTAAATTTATTTATAAAATATATACCGATTAAGGTTGTTATTATACAGATTGCCTGGATCATGTTAAATTTTTCGCCATCCAGCATACCCCATAAAATTGCCACAATCGGAATGAGATAGGTTACGCTCGTAGCAAACAAGGTTGTTGTTTTTTTGATCAGCATATTGAATAGCAAAACCGACATGGCTGTTCCGAATATGGCCAGGATGGCGATGTATCCGAGTGCCTGCAAAGCATGTTCATTTTGAAGGAAGGTATCTACAAAATCGGTGGTAAACAGATAAGGGATCGTAACCGGCCCGATGCTGAAAAAGGCCAGAGCCGTAATGTGGATGGCATTGATCTCTTTCAGGTGGGTTTTTATTACATTAACCGAAATGGCGTAACAAATGGTCGCCAGGACGATGTACAGGCTGTAGGAAAAATTCGTGTTACTGAGGTCGACCCCATTGGAAGTGATCAGTCCCACGGCTCCGGCCAAACCGATAATTACGCCGATGATCTGAAGTGTTCCGGTCCGGGCTTTAAAGAAGAGTAATCCGAGAATCAAGGCAAAGATGGGTGTTAAGGAGTTGAGCATGCCGCTCAATGCGCTTGGGATCTGGGTTTGCGCCTTTGTAAATAAAAATGCCGGGATACCGTTTCCGAATACGCCGCTGATCAGAATGTAAACCCATTTTTTCTTTTCTACTTTGCGTAAAGCCTGAAAGGCAAAGGGTACCAATACAAGGAAGGACAGGCTGATCCGTATGGCGGCCACCTGGGTGTGGCTATATACCAGCAGGCCCCGTTTCATCAGAATGAACGAACTCCCCCACATGATGCTGAGGAAGATCAGGAGAGCCCATTGCCAGCCCTTTTTGTTTAAGTCGATCACATTCATTTCAAAGCAGGCAAAGGTAGCGGTTTTTGTATTCAATTATTTCTTATTTTTGTATCATCATTAAAGTTCTTGATCCCATGAAAATGAAACAATACATTATCTTAGGAATTTTCACTTTATCATGTCTGGTTTTTAATTCCTGCTCATCGGATGAGCAACAGGATGTTGTTGCCACGGAAGTCAGTGCCGAAAATTTAGTGACGGCCGATTATGCCATTGACGGAATGGTCTGTGCCATGGGGTGCGCCAAAACCATTCAGGATGAGTTAACTCAAATGAAAGGTGTTGCTGTGTGCAGCGTGGATTTCGAATCCGGAAAGGCTCATGTGGAATATGATAAAACCGTGCTTTCCGAAGGCGATATTGTCGGGTTGATCGAAAGCATGGCAGATGGTCAATACCAGGTTCATGAATGGGTAGAGAAAGAAAAGGAAGAAACAGAAAAGGTTGAAAAAGAGGAAGTGGATGAAAGTGGTGAAACCGAAGGATCGATCACTGAAGTGAAACTCCCGAGCTTTAACATTCCTAATTTATTTGCGTTGCTGTTCAACCAAATCTAAGAGGTATAAAACGTAATAAGGAAAGGTGTTGCTCAGCAACACCTTTTTTATTTTTTAGTCTGGATGTTAAAGCCGAGCCCGAATGAGAACCGGAATTCATTCAGAGATAAAGTTCCGATGTTGGACTGGTGGTCGCCATATACATAGCGGGCATCTGCAAAAAGATGGAACCACTTTGCAGCATAATAATTAAAACCGAACACACCCGAAATCAAAGGACTGGCAGCAGGTCTCGGGTTTTTATTCCCGGCTGTCAGGATGGTATTTGAAACCTGGGAAACGGCCAGGCCGGGCTGTAGTCCGATGTATGGATCGATATTGGAACCGGTAGCAATGTGGTAGGAAGCTCCCGAAAAGAGTTGGTGGTTGTGCTCCAGAATACTTTCATTATTGGGTTTCAGGTAGAAATAAAGGTCTCCCCGGGCGGTGATGTTGGGGTTTAAATAATATTCCAGATCACCGTGCAGGTAAAGGCCGCTTTGATCCAGATCACTGAAACTACCGAAACTGATCGTTCCCTGAGCCCGGATTAAACCTGGCCGGACTACCTGTTCGGATGTTTCCTGTCCGAAACTGTAAATTCCTGATGTAAGCAGGATGGCAACTAGTATGTTTTTTACCATAACTTTCCGATTTTAAAGTTTAAGCTCACGGTAAAGAGGAGGTGGCCTTCCAGGGAGAGGGCTCCTTTTTCCGGCTCTTCGATGTGAATTTCCCGGTGTCCGTTTTCTTCGTGGATATCCGTGTGAATGTCGTTGCCCAGGTGGATCATGTATTGTCCCGATAAGGATAAGTTAAATTGTTCGGTCAGGTAGATGTGAGCTCCCAGTCCGGCCTGGGTGGCGGAACTTAATCGGGAAACTTCCTGGGTGGTTGCTGCGGTTAACGGGTTATAGACGGGAGCAATTTTGGTGTAATCGAAGCAATGTCCGGCCAGAATGTACGGAACCACTTTTTTATCGACCGGATCCATGGGATAGAACATCACGGACCAGCCAATGTGGTAGTCGCTCCGGTTTGCCAGTCCGTCAATGTTTTCTGTAAAATAATCGGCAAACCACTCGGTATTGATGCGGTTGGAGAGGCGAATCCGGAATTGACCGCCAAAACCAAATCCGGTGTTTCCGGTACTTCCGAATGTGCTGATGGTGTTTCTCATGCCCAATTCAAACTCCCCGGCTTTTTTTAGGTCTCCCTCCTGAGCAAGTAATTGAAAAGGAAACAGCACGGCCAATAACCATGAACGAGAAAATTTCATACGGATTTAATTTTTGGTAAAGGTAATCTTAAACGGCAAAAGAATAACCAATATTATTTACTTATTCGGGTTTAACACTTCTATAACATTCGTACTTTTGCCGGCATGAAAACCAATCCGAACAGACCTGTGATCTTATGGCTCCTAAGCGGTTGCCTTTTGATTTTCATTATGGTTCTGGTCGGGGGGATTACCCGGTTAACTCATTCAGGCCTGTCTATGGTCGACTGGAATTTGTTCATGGGTGCTATTCCGCCGATGAATGAGGTGGAATGGCAGGAGACTTTCGATCAATACAAGCAGTTTCCGGAATACCAGCAAGTTAATTTCACATTCAGTCTGGAGGAATTCAAATCGATTTTCTTTTGGGAGTACTTACACCGTTTGATCGGCAGATTGATCGGCATGGTGTTCATCATTCCGTTTGTCTATTTTCTGATTCGCAAACGCTTATCAGGCAAACTCATTCGTCAGTGCCTGTTGATTCTGGCCATGGGAGCATTTCAGGGTTTCCTGGGGTGGTGGATGGTTAAAAGCGGTCTCGTGGATAATCCCGATGTGAGCCATATCCGTTTGGCTACGCACCTGATGGCGGCATTCATCACGTTTGCATATACTTTTTGGGTGGCGCTGGGGTTAATGCGGGAAGGCCGGGAAACAACGAACGCTCCGTCGTTGCGTTACTGGTTGCAAGCCTTGCTGGTGTTTTTGCTGTTGCAAATCACTTACGGGGCATTTGTGGCGGGATTAAATGCCGGTTTTGTGATGAATACCTGGCCGAAAATGGGTGATCGGTGGATTGCGGATTCGGTAACGGCGCTTAAGCCGTTAATGTCCAATTTTATTGACGGTATCGGAGGTGTTCAGTTTGTACACCGTTACCTGGCTTACGTTGTGGTTGCTATCGTGCTGATTATCTTGTTTAAGAGCTCCCGGTTTGAGCTGGTCTCCTTGCAGAAGCAAGCATTGAAATACCTGTTGATAGTTGTGTTTATTCAATTCCTGCTGGGAATTTTCACCTTACTTTATGCCGTGCCGGTAACCCTTGGTGTTTTGCATCAGCTGGGCGCTTTTTTCTTACTAGGTGCCGTCGTGAATGCCTTGCAGGCGTTCCGGAGGACTTAATCTTCTTTCCACTCGAAAGTTTCGATCAATTTAGCTACATCGTCCTTGATGAAATCAAGAACAGGTTGGATGGAATCCTGATTCGGGACATTGTTGAAGTACAAAGAACCCCGCACAAAATGATTGTTGCTGTCGGTCAGGTGAAACTGATATGCTGAAGCAGCATCGCCTTCAATGCTGTAGATCAGGCCGTACACTTTCTTGTCCGGGTAATTAACAATTTGCTGCTCAATGTCGTTGGCTTTCACGGTGTGTTTAAAGGCCAGAGTCCGGGAGTCTTCCAGGTATTCGTTTACATTGCCGTTAACCGGTTTGTAGCTCAGGTAGATGCTGGCATTCAGGTGGGTGAACACGATGTCGAACCAACACGGTTTTCCGGGATTGTTTTTGTTTGGTTGGGTATTGGAATAGGTCGGGTATTGAAAAGTAAAGGGACAATCTTTTTCCAGTTTCCGGTATTCTTTCTCAGGCAGGGAGATCCTGAAGTAGCCTTTGGGTTTCGGCGTATAATTATCATCGTCACAACCCGCCATTAAAAGTGCGCCGGCAACAAGGAGAAGGAGTTTATTTTTCATTGTTGATGATCAGTTTTATACGTTTTACTCTTCTTTTGTCTGAGGCTTCGATAACAAAACTGAATTGCTGGAAATTTATTTTCTCGCCTTTCAATGGAATTTTTCCGGCCAGTTCGATAACCAATCCGGCTAATGTTTCGGCTTCCTTTAATGCTTCCTCGAATACACTTTCGTCTTCCATGTTCAAAACCCGGGACACATCGGTCAGGGCGGTTTTGCCTTCGAAGATGTAGTTGTTGTCGTCGAGCTTGGAGTAGGAGATGTCATCGGCATCAAATTCGTCGCTGATGTCGCCGACGATTTCCTCCAGCACATCTTCCAGGGTAATGATTCCGGAAGTACCGCCGTATTCATCTACGACAATGGCCAGGTGGATTTTTTTCTCCTGGATGTCTTTCAGCAGGTCGTCCAGTTTTTTGTTTTCCGGAACAAAGAAGGGAGGCCTGATCAGGGTTCTCCAATCGAATGCCTCCGATTCGTGCAGGTGAGCCAGCAGATCCTTAATGTACAGCAGGCCAACGACCTTGTCGAATGAGTCCTCATAGACCGGAATCCGGGAGTGACCGCATTCCAGAATGGTGTTCAATAATTCCGGATAGGTGGTGTTGATTCCGATGGCTACGGTGTCAACGCGGGCTCGCATGACTTGTTTGACGCTGGTTTCGCCGAAGCGGACGATGCCTTTTAAAATACGGTGCTCGTCTTTGTTTTCAGGAATATCCTCGGTCAGGTCGAGTGCACGCGATAACTCTTCCACGGAAACATCGAGTCCTTTTCTCTTTACTTTTTTATCGATTACCCGGGTAGAAACAATAAGAATGCTGCTGATGGGACGGAAAATCTTTTTCAGGACCGCCAGCGGTTTGACCATCAGTTTAGCGAGACTCAACGCATGCTTGGTGGCATAGATTTTCGGGATCACTTCCCCGAACAGCAGGATCACGAAAGTGATGCCTACCACCTGGATCAAAAAGTTGAGCCAGGACGGAATGGAAGAGAAGTCGAAGGTGTTGTTGATGGTGTAGGTCGACAAGATGATGATGGCGACATTCACGAAATTATTGGAGATCAGGATGGTTGCCAGTAAGCGTTTGGGGGCATTCAAAATCTCGAGTACCTGCTGGTTTATCTTGCTGTTGTTGGAGTTCAGTTCTTCCTTTTCACTGGGGTTCAGGGAAAAGAAAGCGACTTCCGAGCCGGAGATGAGGGCCGAAAATACGAGTAGAAGCACCAGTACGATGAGCGAAATGAGCGTGTCTATCGTGAAGGGTTTCAGGTACCCGGCTAACAGAATTGATGAAAAAAGAGGTTCGGGGTCGTCCAATTTTAATCAATTAAAAGGGTAAATCGTCCACGTCATCAGTTGGTGATGGCATATCGGGTTGAGCAGGAGCAGATTGAGGGCTGGATGCCGCCTGCATGTTAGCTGCGGCCTGGTTGCTCTCATACCCCTCACTTTCGTCCCGTCTTCCCAGCATTTGCAGGTTGTCGGCAACGACTTCCGTCGTGTATCGGCTGTTTCCGTCTTTATCTTGCCACTGGCGTGTTCTGAGCTTTCCTTCGATGTATACCTGCATGCCTTTTCTGAGGTACTTTTCGGCAATTTCAGCAAGCCCCCTCCAAAGCACGATGTTGTGCCATTCGGTGTTGGATTTACGTTCCCCGGATGTCTTGTCACGGAATGTTTCCGATGTAGCCAATGTGAAATTAGCCACAGCCGTTCCGCCTTCCAGGTATCTTACCTCGGGGTCTTTTCCTAAATTTCCTACAAGGATTACCTTATTAATTCCTGCCATTTTATTTTTAATAATTATTTAACCAAAGTTAAGCAATTAAACCCATGTTTGAATATAATTATCGATCAATTTAGGAACAGCATACTTGTTAATTTCCCGGATCGGAATTAATTTGAAATCACCGTAAGGTTCTGATGATTCGATGGTTACGAGCCAAAACACAGCAAAAATCCGTTGATGACTGAGGATGTGTTTATAAGTTTGGGAGCAACTCTTGAGGGTCATGGGGGAGTGAAAAGGAGCGAGCGGGAGCAATGCCTCAAAATCTGTTACCGGAGTTTCCGTTTCAATGAGCGGAAATTCGTGCAGCCCTTTCCAGATGTCTTTTCCCTGTCGCTGATGCAGGTAAACGTGGTCTCTGTTCATCACCACCAGGTAATTGAAGTAGCGATCCCGTTGTTTGGTTTTGCCGGCTTTTTTAGGGAGTTCACCGGTGAGTTGATGTTGTTTGGCGTAGCATTCCCGGAGGAAGATGCAGGCTTCGCAATCCGGCGATTTCGGTACACAATGCAGGGCACCGAATTCCATGATAGCCTGATTGAACGTATCGGGGTTTTGGTCCGGAATCAGATCGGCCGCTAATTGCCGGAACATTTTTTTACCCGCCGAGGAATCGATCGGTGTGTCGATGCCGAACACCCTGGATAGCACGCGGTATACATTGCCGTCAACCACGGGCTGTTTCTCCCGGAAGGCAAAGGAAGCGATGGCGGCAGCCGTGTATTCGCCCACGCCTTTTAATTTGAGCAGGTCGTGGTAATTGCCGGGAAAGTGTCCGTTGTATTCCTGAGCAATGACCTGAGCGGTGGCATGCAGGTTCCTGGCCCGGGAATAATAACCCAACCCCTGCCATAGTTTCAATACGTCGTCTTCATGGGCTTCGGCCAGCTGAAATACATCCGGGAATCGTTCCAGAAAACGATGAAAATAACCGATTCCCTGATCAACGCGGGTCTGTTGCAGGATGATTTCCGACAACCAGATCACATAAGGATCGGTGGTGTTACGCCAGGGTAAATCGCGCTTATGTCTTTTGTACCAATGAATTAGATCTTCTGAAAACCTCAATTTTTAACCGTCTTATCGATGTTTCTAGTTATTTCGGCTAAAATTAAAGAATGTTTTAGCAGGTTATAAATGAAAACTTGTATATTTGCTGCCCTTAAAAAATTAAATAATTGAAATATAAACAGTTAAAAGGTATTTAAAATGACAAAGGCAGATATAGTTAATAAGATTTCAAACAAAACAGGGATTGAGAAAATTGCGGTTCAGACAACCGTTGAGGAATTTATGAAATCTGTTAGAAAATCGTTAGAAGAGGGTCAGAATGTGTATTTGAGAGGTTTCGGGAGCTTTATCGTGAAGAAAAGAGCCAAGAAAACAGGAAGAAATATCTCTAAAAACACAACAATTATCATTCCTGAGCATTTTATACCGGCTTTCAAACCTTCCAAATCATTTGTGGAGAAGGTGAAAAAAAGCGTGAAATAAGCTGATAGATAAAACGAAACTAAAATATTATTAAAACATAAATTAAGGAATTATGCCAAGCGGTAAGAAAAGAAAGAGACATAAAATGGCTACGCATAAGCGTAAAAAGAGACTTAAAAAGAACAGACACAAAAAGAAAAAATAATTTCTTTTCTTCTTTTAAATTTATTTAGAGCTTCCTTGGTGTCCTGCCAAGCGAAGCTTCTTGCTATACCTGCATCTTTATATAAGCGCTAATTCCTGCGGTTTGTGTTTTGGTAAATAAAATTTTTTTACATGAGTGTTGAATTGATCATAGATTCATCACCAAAAGAAATTACTATTGCCATCCTCCAGCAGGGAAAACTGTTGGAGCTACACAAAGAAAGAAGCAATAATAACTTTTCGGTAGGTGATATCTACTTAGGTAAGGTCAAAAAAATCATGCCCGGGCTGAATGCGGCCTTTGTTAATGTGGGTTATGAGAAAGATGCCTTCCTCCATTACCTCGATCTGGGGCCGCAGTTCCTGTCGTTCCAGAAATATACCCGGGGTGTATTAAATAACAAGCTGAATTCTTCGAGCCTCGATTTTAAATTCGAGAACGACATTGAGAAGACGGGCAAGATCGAAAAGGTGATCAAGGCCAAGCAGGATATTATGGTTCAGATCGCCAAAGAGCCGATCTCTACCAAAGGTCCGCGTTTGAGTTCCGAGATTTCCCTGGCCGGCCGTTACCTCGTGCTGGTTCCTTTCTCCGAAAAGGTTTCCGTTTCACAGAAGATCAAAAGTGCCGAGGAGCGCGACAGGCTGATCCGTCTTATCAAAAGCATTAAGCCCAAAGGGTTTGGTGTAATCGTGAGAACCGTGGCTCAAAACAAAAAAGTAGCCGATCTGCACGCCGACATGAGCGAGCTTGCCGAGCGTTGGGAACGTTGCTACCAGAACCTGAAGAATTGCCGTCCACCGAAAAAAGTGCTGGGTGAACTGAACCGTACCTCCGCCTTGCTGCGTGATGTGTTGAACAGCGATTTCAGCGGCATTCAGGTAAACGACGAAGCCCTTTATCTGGAGATCAAATCCTACCTGAGATCCATAGCCCCCGACAAAGAGAATATTGTAAAGCATTATGTCGGTCGGGTTTCCATCTTCGAAAACTTCGGCATCGAAAAGCAGATCAAATCTTCTTTCGGGAAGAATGTGACCCTGAAAACCGGCGTGTACCTGATCATCGAGCATACCGAAGCCATGCACGTCATTGACGTGAACAGCGGTCAGCGAGGAAAGAAACAAGACAAAACACAGGAAGAAAACGCCCTGGAAGTGAACCTCGAAGCCGCCGAAGAGGTGGCCCGCCAATTGCGTTTGCGCGATATGGGAGGCATCATTGTGGTGGATTTTATCGACATGAAAAGCTCGGGTAACCGAAAGTTGCTGCACGACAAGATGAAAGAGTTCATGAAGGATGACCGTGCCAAGCACAACATTCTGCCTCCGAGTAAATTCGGACTGGTTCAGATTACCCGCCAGCGTGTTCGTCCGGAAATGGACATCAAAACGGCCGAAAAATGCCCGTGCTGCGGCGGAGACGGAGAAGTACATTCCACCATTCTGCTGGTCGACGAGATCGAAAGCAACATCCGTTACATGACGCAACAACTCAACTACAAGAAATTACGGATCAATGTTCATCCGTACCTGGAAGCATTCATCAACAAGAAGACCGGCGTGTTCAACTCCCTCCGCAAGGAATGGCAGAAGAAATACAAGTGTACCCTCGAGGTGATGCCAACCACGTCATATACTTTCCTGGAGTATAATTTCATGGACGACAAAGGGGAAGTGATTAACATCGATTAGTGGGTAAACGTTAGCTGAAAGACAAGGATCAACGTACATATTTGCTATCTTTAACCTGCTATGACAACTCCGGCAACCATCATCGCTTTAGCCTGGCCCGATACGCCCGTCATTCGAGAGGGGAAGTGGTATGACCTGCCCATGTCCTGGCTGGGGTTCCTGAAGGATGGCTACTATAAGGCCGGACATGCTGCATTTTTACTGATTAACCACCATACCGGAGATGTGCATTATTTCGATTACGGGCGTTACCATACACCTTATCAATGTGGACGCGTGCGCGATCAGCATACCGATCCGGATGTGGCCGTTCCACGGAAAGCTCTTATCGTGAACGGCGAGATCGCCAACCTGGAGGAACTGCTGCTAGAGCGTTACGGCAATCCCGCTTGCCATGGAGAAGGCCGGTTGACTGCCGCTATAACCCGGAATATTTGTTTCGACAGGGCTTATGCGAAAGCCAAGCAGATGCAGGCTCGTGAGGCTATTCCTTATGGTCCCTTTGTGCCGAAAGGATCGACCTGTTCCCGGTTGGTGGTGCAGGTGGTCCATGCCTCAACTAAAGACCGTCTGACCAAACTGTTGATCCGGTTGCCCTACACCATTTCGGCCACACCGCGATCCAACAACAAGGTATTGAACGACCACCCGTTTTATTACGAAGTGGAACAAGGCCGGGTACAGCAGAAGCGCAACACCTGGTACGGGTTTAAACAGTTGTTTCAGCCCCGAAGTATGAGAAATACAAGCTCCATGAACCCCGTTGTAAAAACCGTCTGATTCCTGATGAACCTGAAACCCGAACCACCACGGCCCGATCACCTGCCCGAAGCGGCACAATGGCTTTCCGGTCAGGGTGCAGGCGTCTGGTTTACCATCAATAAACAGGAGGAAGGGTATTTGATTCGCCGTTATGCCCCCGAAGGCACGATCGATTGTGAGCGCATCATGGAACCGGAACCGGCCGGTTTACCTTTCGATCTAACCAGTCCTTATCGTTTTGTTCACATTTCCCATTGTGCCTTGTGCCGGATCGAGCAGGCGGGGCATACATTTGTTTTTCGCTACGCCGGCGAAACGCAATAAATTAAATACCTTTGCGCTCATGTCGAACCAACTTACATCCACCATTTGTGCGGTAGCCACACCACCCGGAATCGGAGCCATTGCGGTGATCCGTCTGTCGGGACAGGAAGCCATCGCCATAGCGAACAAGGTCTTTTTCGGAGCCGATCTGGAGCAGGTGGAGTCGCATACGATCCATTTCGGGACGGTGCGCGACGGAGAAACGATTGTTGATGAAGTGTTGGTGAGTGTATTCAAGGATAAGCGCTCCTTTACCGGTGAAAATGCCGTGGAGATTTCTTCTCACGGGTCGCCATACATCCAGCAGCAACTGGTGCAGCTGTTGCTGAAGCACGGAGCCGTAGCCGCCGGGCCGGGAGAATTTACCCTGCGCGCCTTTCTAAACGGCAAGATGGATCTTTCGCAGGCCGAAGCGGTGGCTGATGTGATTGCGGCTAACTCCGAAAGTGCACACCGCCTGGCCATGACTCAGATGCGTGGCGGTTTCAGCTCGGAAATCCGCAAGTTGCGGGATGAACTCATTCATTTTGCGTCGCTGATCGAGCTGGAACTCGATTTCGGGGAGGAAGATGTGGAATTTGCGGACCGCGATGACCTGAAAGCCCTGGTAGAGCAGTTACACGGAGCCTTACATCGCCTGATCACTTCCTTCGACTACGGCAATGTGATCAAGAAGGGTGTGCCGGTTGCCATTGTGGGGGAACCCAATGTGGGGAAATCGACCCTGCTCAATGCGTTGCTTAACGAAGAACGGGCCATCGTATCGGAGATTGCCGGAACCACGCGTGATACGGTGGAGGATGAGATCGTGATCAAAGGGATCAGTTACCGTTTCATTGATACGGCAGGAATCCGTGATACGGCCGATGAAATTGAGAGCATCGGCATCCGGAAATCCTTTGAGAAGATCGATCAGGCTTCGATCGTGCTCTTGCTCGTGGATGCGGTGAAGATCACACGTGAAGCCTTGCTGCAAGAGGTGGCGAAGATTGAGGAACGTATAGCCGGAAAGAACAAACAACTGTTGGTGATCGCCAATAAGGTGGATCAGGGCCATGCCGATGAACTGAAGACCAAATTTGAAGGAATCGATAACCTGATTTTGCTTTCGGCGAAGGACAAGCAACATCTGGAAACGCTCATCGACAGGTTGTATGACTTTGTTGCCCGCGGGCAGGC
>JAGQZT010000056.1 GCA_020435335.1 Flavobacteriales bacterium
AAAAAATCCGCTTTTTTCTTTTTTTTTTTTCCCGAAGAAATCGACGATCATATCAATGATGTATGTGTCTTTCTTCTTGAGTTTAGAAGGCAAGAGAACCAACACACTTTAGTTTTCTTTTTATCCATACATACGTTCGAAGCCTTTGGTATAGCTTTCCCGGTAGAGTTCGAGGTCTTTAACCAAATGCCTGCTGGGTGTTTGTGCGGTGGTTCCACTGCTTAAAAAAATGGTTTCGGGTTCGAATTCACCGGTCACCACATCGTGCGTCTTGAAGAATTCGATGGGCAGGAAGGGAATCTGTTTCAGGGTGTTTATACGACTCACATCGGTCTGCAGCAGGTCGCAAAACCGGCGGTAAACGGCATTATTTTGATGTTGCCAGTTAAATATTTCGAGTGCCAGCGCGTTAAATTCCTGATCACTGCGAATGTCAAATATGGTGTTGATGTGCTTCAAAACAAATTATTCGTAACTTTATCTTTATGCAACGGGTTGTAAAAATAGTGATATTCTCCGCTTTGGCGGTTTTTTCTTTTTCCTGCAAGAAGGAAGATCCCAAACCCGTACCTCCCGTGATCAAGTTTCTGGATGCCCGTTTTTCTGCTGATCTGACCTATACCGTAGTCCGTTTCGAGTTCTATGACGAAGATGGGGATCTGGGGTTGAAACAGGATGAAAATAGTGGTGAGCAGGAGTACAATCTCTTCATCGATTACTACGAAAAGATCAATGGCAACTGGCAGCTCAAGTCGCCGATCATTACCTTTAACCTCACTACGAACAGTTACGATACCACCGACCTGCATGTTCGTGTACCATTCATTGAAAATGAGTCGAAAGTGGCTTTGGAAGGAGAGACCGAAGTGAAGTTGCTGTATAATTTCAATGCAGACACCTTCCGTTATGAGATGTATCTGAAGGACCGTGCATTGCAGTCGAGTAATCACATTACTACTTCCGACATGGTGGTGGTGAACTAGAGTTCGTTTTCAAAATTACATTCCTCTCCATCGAGGTCCGTTTCGATGGTATAATGCTCAAAGTCGTATTGCACAATGATTTGTTTGATCTCTTTTTTGATGGCACTCAGTTCGGAGATGTCGTTCAGTTTGGCCAGCCGTACGTGGGTACTGAAAACATGGTGTTCGCCGTCGAGCGACCAGATGTGTGTGTCGTGAGCGGAAACCACACCTTTCACGGCAACGATCTCACCGATGATCTTTTCCTTACTGAGTTCTTTCGGAATGCCCTGCAGGAAGAGGAATAAGGTTTCTCGTAGTTTCTTGATGGCGTTCCACAGGATATAGAGTGTGATGGCTAACGATAAGGCCGGATCGAGATAGGGAATTTCTTTGAATTGCAGGATTACGGCAACGATCAGTACGGCAACCCAGCCCAACACATCTTCCAGCAGGTGCCAGGAGACTACCTTCTCGTTCATGCTTTTTCCGGTACTCAGTTTCCAGGCGGCATAGCCGTTTATGGCAATTCCCAGAAAGGCGAACCACATCATGCCGCTGGCATCAGGCATTTCCGGTTCGATGAATCGGCCGATGGTCTTGTAGATGGCAAAGAGGCCTCCGGAGATAAGCACCACACAATTGATGAGTGCTCCGAAGAGCGATAAGCGGCGATATCCGTAGGAAAACTGGTTTGTGGCACCTTTGTTCGAGCGGATCTGTAAGAACCAGGCCGTACCAAGTGAGAAACTGTCGCCCAGATCGTGGATGGCATCGGCCAGAATGGCAATGCTGTTCACATATACCCCACCGATGATCTCAGCAATGGTAAAGGCCACATTGAGAAAAAAGGCAACCTTGAGGTTTTTGGTAGCGTGATGATGTGAATGATCGTTTCCCAAACTTTATTGTTTGCTCACTTTAATCAGATGTTTCTTGTTTGATATATCTGTAATTTTTACAATGTAGAATCCATGGGAAGCATCACTAAAATCAAACGGTTTGTTGTCGGGGTGTTCAATAGTTTTAATGATTCTGCCAATCTGATCGTAAATCTCCACCTTTGATAAAGGGGAGGAACTGTTAATCGCAAATTGGTCAGTAAACGGATTCGGGTAGAGGTTAATGGTTTGTGAAGTTGAAATCAATTCATCAGTACCCACGGCAGTACACCCCGATAGAATTTCGGGTTCAGTGTTGCAGCCTGTTGTATTGCTGTTAATTGTAATGATTGCCCCAACAGGTGGGTTTGCAAGGTAATTACAGATGCTGGGAACGGAGCACAACGATAAGTTGCCATTTAACAATAAATCGAGATTCCCCCCAATCGTGGTTGAATTGTTTCCGAGTCCGTTTAAGTTGGTTAAGGTTGTATTATTTTCAATAAACACCCCACCTTCGGGGCCACCAACGATGGTAGTAACATTGCTTAATGCAGAAATGTCATTGAGTTGAGGGTTTCCCACAATCTCCAGCGTTTCACCAATAAATTGAAGCCCATTCAGTCCATTGAAATTTTGAAGGGAAGCATTGTCTCTGATGATAACAGAGCCGTGAGCGGAATCTAGTGCATTTAAACCATTCAAATCTGTAATCGTTCCGCAAGTCCGGATCGTGAATTCACCAGTTAAGGAAGTAAGATTACCTAAAGCGGTCATTGAATTTAAAGTTGGTAGATCTCGCAGAATGAATCCATCCAGTGTGTCGTTTCCTAAACTAGTCAGGTTGTTTAACCCGTTTAAAGAAATAAGTAATGGACAATCTCTGATTTCCAACACACCGAGCATTTCCGTTACCTGTGCAAAGGGGCTTAAGTCGTTAATGTCGTTTCCCATTATTTTAACATCAACCCCATCCGGAATAACGGTACAAGCAGGGTAGTTAGTTGGAAAAGCATTGATTTGTGCTTGTGTGGAGAAGGTAATGGGAGCAGTTGGACATTGGGTGCTGGCAGAAATTGCAGAAAGCAACACTGCTGTAGTCATAATAAAGCGAATTTTCATAGCATAAGTTATATAACGCGAAGTTACGCTTTAACTGAACACGATGAATTAATTGAAGTCTAAAAAAAAGCCCCGATCTCTCAGGGCTTTCTATTATAAGTTCAGTAATACTTGTTCGGGATCTTTTCCACCAAAAACCATGGAACCTGGATTCTCCAGCATCTCTTTCACGGTTTTCAGGAATCCTACCGATTCTTTTCCATCGATGATGCGGTGGTCGTAGCTCAGAGCCACATACATAATTGGACGGATTTCCACCTGACCGTTGATGGCTACCGGACGTTCCACGATGTTGTGCATGCCTAAAATAGCACTTTGCGGTGGGTTGATGATCGGTGTGCTGAGCATGGATCCGAATACACCGCCGTTGGTGATCGTAAAGGTACCGCCTTCCATATCGGAAATGTCAATTTTACCGTCACGGGCTTTGATGGCCAGTCGTTTGATCTCGGCTTCGATTTCTGCCAGGCTCATCTGCTCGGCATTACGAACAACGGGAACCATTAACCCTTTCGGAGAGCTTACGGCAATTCCGATGTCGGCATAATCATAACTCACCATGTAATCACCATCGATCATGGAGTTCACGGCAGGGAATTGGCGTAATGCCTCTGTTACCGCTTTGGTAAAGAAGCTCATAAAGCCTAAGCTCACGCCGTGCGATTCTTTGAACTGGTCTTTATACTTGTTGCGCAGATCCATGATCGGTTTCATATCCACTTCATTGAAGGTGGTCAGCATAGCTGTTTCGTTCTTCACGGATACCAAACGGGAAGCGATCTTTCTGCGCAGCATGCTCATTTTGTTGCGTTCTTCATCACGTGTTCCGCCCCAGCCAACCATGGCATCGGCACTTACACCACTGGTCAGGTAGGCTTCGATATCGGCTTTGGTAATCTTGCCGTTGCTTCCGGATCCTTTGATTTTGGTGGCAGGGATGCCGTTGGCGGCGATCATTTCCTTGGCGATCGGAGTGGCTTTCACATCTTTGGCAACCGGAGTTGCAGGACCGGGATTAGGCACAACCGCCTCCTCCTTTTTAGCCGGTGCTTCGATAACTTCGGCTACAGCTTCTGCTTTCTTTTCTTCTTTTTTGGCTCCTGCAGGAGGTTTTGCGCTGGTGTCGATCAGACAAACCACGGCACCTACGGCCACGACATCACCTTCTTCCGCTTTCAGGGTAATCACACCGCTTTCTTCGGCCGGTAACTCCAGCGTTGCTTTATCAGAATCCACTTCGGCAATAGCCTGGTCTTTCTCCACATAGTCGCCGTCTTGCACCAGCCATTGCGCTATTTCTACTTCTGTAATCGATTCTCCCGGTGAGGGAACTTTCATTTCTAAAGCCATATTTCTTTATTTAAAATCCAAAACACAAATCTCAAATATCAAAGCATGTTATTTGTTGTTTGGAGCTTGTCGTTTTTTAATTCGTTACTAATGCATTTTTAAAAACACGGGTTAAAATATCTCCATGTCGGTGGGCATGAGCTTTGGATGATCCGGTTGCCGGAGCACCACTTTCCGCCAGGGAGATTACTTCCAGTTTTACGCTGGTAAAGTGGCGCAGCATGTGCGTCCAGGCTCCCATATTTTCAGGCTCTTCCTGAGCCCAAATGTATTTCTTGGCATTTTTATACTTCGCCAATATGGCATCCAGTTGTTTCTGAGGCAAAGGATACAGCTGCTCAACACGAACAACAGCGATGTTGTCGGCACCACCGATCTCTTCGCGTTTGGCTTCCAGATCGTAGTAAAACTTGCCGGTACAGAATACAACGGTATCGATGTTTTTGGCTGTTGCATTCGGATCGTCGATCACTTCCTGGAAGCTTCCTTTGGCCAACTCATCGATGCTGGAAACGCATTTTGGTAAACGCAGTAAACTTTTCGGGGTAAATACCACCAGCGGTTTTCTGAATTTACGGTGCATTTGCCGTCTCATCAGGTGGAAGAAGTTAGCAGGAGTTGAACAATCGGCCACCTGCATGTTGCACTCGGCGCATAATTGCAGGAAGCGTTCCATTCTACCGCTGGAGTGCTCGGCACCCTGTCCTTCATATCCATGAGGCAGCAGCATCACCAATCCGTTTTGGGTTTTCCATTTTTCTTCGGCAGCACTTAAGAACTGGTCGATGATGATCTGAGCGCCGTTAAAGAAATCTCCGAACTGAGCTTCCCAAATGGTTAACCCATGCGGCGTTGCCATGGCGTACCCGTATTCAAAACCAAGTACACCGTACTCCGATAACAGGGAGTTGTAGATGTGGAACTCAGCTTGTTTATCGGAAACGTTTCTCAACGGTACGTATTCTTCTTCGGAATCTTCCACTTTCACAACAGCGTGACGGTGAGAGAATGTGCCACGTTCCACGTCTTGTCCGGAAAGTCGAACCGGGAAGCCTTCTTCGAGCAAGGTAGCGTAAGCCAGCAGCTCGCCGGTAGCCCAGTCGAGGTTGGTTCCGTCGTTGATCATAGCCAGACGGTCGTCGAACAGTTTGTTGATCTTACGAATGAACTTTTTATCTTCAGGCAAGGTAGCAATCTTTTTACCCAAAGCCAGTAATTTCTTTTTGTCGTATCCGGTTTCCGGTGATTTGTCGAACTCTCCCGGTTTACAGTAGGAATAATCAGCCCAGGTACGTTGCAGAAAGTGTGTTACGGATGCTTTTTCGATCTGCTTGGCGTCGCTCAACCGGTCTTGCAACAGGTCATCGAAATCTTTTTCAACCGTTTTGGCTGCTTCGTCTGTAATAATCCCTTCGCTGATGAGTTGTTTCAGGTAAATATCGCGGGGGTTATCGTGTTTGCTGATGGCTTTGTACAGCAATGGCTGTGTAAAACGAGGCTCATCACCTTCATTGTGGCCGTATTTCCGGTAACCCAGAATGTCGATAAAAACATCTTTGTGGAAGGTCTGACGGTATTCCATGGCAAATTGTACGGCCTGGATTACGGCTTCCACGTCGTCGCCGTTTACGTGTAAAACAGGTGATAAAGTTACCTTTCCGACGTCGGTACAGTAAGTACTCGATCTGCCGTCGAGGTAGTTGGTGGTAAATCCGATCTGGTTGTTCACCACGATGTGGATGGTTCCGCCGGTACGGTATCCGTCCAGCTGAGCCATCTGGATCACTTCGTAAACGATGCCCTGGCCTGCAATGGCCGCATCACCGTGAATCAGGATCGGAACGATTTTCTTTTCATCTTTCAGGTAGGTGTCGAGTTTTGAGCGGGTAATGCCCTCAACAACCGGGTCTACCGTTTCGAGGTGAGACGGATTCGGAGCCAGGGTCATGTGTACATCGTGCCCGTTATCGGTGGTTACATCACAAGAGTATCCCAGGTGGTATTTTACATCACCGTCGAAGATGTTGTCTTCGTATTCTTTTCCTTCGAATTCGCTGAAGATGGCCTCGTAGGTCTTGTTGAAGATGTTGGCCAACACATTTAACCGGCCCCGGTGAGCCATGCCCACGATAAATTCTTTGATGCCCATTTTGGCACCCAGCTCAACGATGGCATCAAGGGCAGGGATCAGGGCTTCGTTCCCTTCGAGGGAGAAACGTTTCTGGCCGACAAATTTCTTGTGCAGGAACTGTTCGAACACGACAGCCTGGTTGAGTTTGTGGAGGACATGTTTCTTATCTTCAGCCGTAAATTTCAAGCGGTTTTTCAGCTCGATGCGGTCTTTGATCCAGTCGCGCTCTTCCGGTTTGCGGATGTAGGTGTATTCGATTCCGATGGACTGGCAGTAGGTTTCTTCCAGGTGGTCGATGATGTCTTTCAGTGTTGCCGGTCCGATCCCTACTTCGTTGCCGGCTTGAAATACGGTATTCAGGTCGGATTGTTCCAGGCCGTAATTCTCGATATCGAGATTTGGCGTGTACTGTCTTCTGGTACGAACGGGGTTTGTTTTGGTGAACAGGTGGCCTCTGGAGCGGTACCCGTTAATCAGGTCAATTACTTTAAACTCTTTATCAAATCCTTCCGGCACATCGGTGTCGTAATTTTTTCGTGCAAATTCAAAGCCTTCGAAGAATTTTCTCCACCCTTCTTCTACCGATTCCGGGTTGTTCAGATATTGCTGATAGTAATCCTCAATCACGTTTCCATCAGCATTACTCAAATAGGAATGTTTATCCATGCCTTTGTTTTGATAATACAATACACAAAGTAAATAAATATATGGTGATTAAGGTAATTATTTTAGACGATTATTTTATTTGCTAAGTATCGTTATCGTAAATTTGTAGTCCAATTTCGTGTTGAATGTCAAAAAATGTTGAAGAAATAGATGACGTAGTCATCAAATTTGCGGGAGATTCGGGAGACGGGATGCAGTTGACAGGCTCTCAGTTCAGTAATACCACTGCTTTTATCGGGAATGACCTGGCTACTTTTCCGGACTATCCGGCAGAGATCAGGGCTCCTCAGGGAACCGTTGCCGGAGTAAGTGGTTTTAAGATCCAATTCGGGAATCAGCAGATCTTTTCCCCGGGTGATGAGGCCGATGTGTTGGTTGCCATGAATCCGGCGGCTTTAAAAGCCAATCTGAACTGGATCAAAGAACGCGGAACCATCATTATCGATAGCGATAGTTTCAAGCAAAAAGATTTTGAGAAAGCCCATTTTGAAACCAATCCCCTCGAAGACGGATCATTGGAAGGTTTTAACGTGATCGAAGCACCGATTACGAAATTAACCAAAGACAGTGTTGCGGATTTTGACATTGAAAATAAAAGTCGTACCCGAAGCAAGAACATGTTTGCACTGGGTGTTGTATACTGGTTGTTTAGCCGGCCCCTTGATATCACCGAGAACTTTTTGGATGAAAAATTCAAAAAACATCCTGAGATAGCGAAAGCTAACAAGGCAGCATTGCGGGCCGGGTATAACTATGCCCTTACGGTCGAGTTGTTGCCGTCGGCTTACAAGGTTCGTCCGGCAGCACTTCCAAAAGGAAAATACCGGAGCATTACCGGAAACATTGCTACGGCCTGGGGCTTCCTGGCTGCAGCAGAGCGTTCCGGACTAAAATTGTTTTTAGGGTCCTATCCCATTACTCCGGCTTCAGACATCTTACACGAGTTATCGAAATTCAAGAATTTTGATGTGGTTACTTTGCAGGCTGAAGATGAAATTGCCGGAATCTGTTCGGCCATCGGAGCCAGTTTTGCCGGTAGCCTCGCTATTACTTCTACATCCGGTCCGGGTCTGGCATTAAAAGGTGAAGCCATTGGTTTAGCAATGATGACGGAATTGCCCTTGGTGATCATCGATGTGCAACGCGGAGGGCCTTCCACCGGACTGCCTACGAAAACCGAACAATCGGATTTGTTGCAGGCCGTTTACGGGAGAAACGGAGAAAGTCCGGTTATCGTATTGGCCGCCAGTACACCAGGAAATTGTTTTGATTACGCTTACCAAGCTGCTAAACTGGCGGTAGAACACATGACCCCTGTGATCTTGCTCACGGATGGGTTTATTGCCAACGGTGCTGCTCCGTGGAGGATCAGACAGGTAGCCGAGATGGATAGCATTACTCCCGCCATCGTGAATGCCGAAACTAACGACTGGAAGGCATATAGCCGTGATGAGGCAAAACTGAGCAGATTTTGGGCGGTGCCCGGAACCAAAGGCTTTGCACATCGTATTGGCGGATTGGAAAAACAGGAAGGCAGCGGAAATGTATCCTACGATCCGGCTAACCATGAACTTATGGTGAAAATCCGTGCCGAGAAAGTAAAGCGGGTGGCAAATTTCATTCCTGAACTGGAAGTGGAAGGAGAACAAGAGGCTGACCTGTTGGTTGTAGGCTGGGGAGGAACATACGGAGGGTTGCACACGGCTGTGGAAGCGATGAGGCAAAAAGGCCATTCCATTGCACTGGCGCATTTCAACTACATCAACCCGTTGCCGAAGAACACGGCAGATGTGTTTGCCCGCTACAAGAAGATTACGGTTTGTGAGTTAAATAACGGTCAGTTTGTGAAGTTGCTGAGAAGCGAGCTGCCGCAGTTCGAATACGGACAATACAACAAAATACAAGGGCTTCCTTTTTCAAAAAGTGAGCTTGTTAATGAATTTACTAAAGAACTGGAGGAATCGTTATGAGTCATTTGGCAGGAGTAGAACTGACCTTTAAGGATTTTGAAACCGACCAGGAAGTAAGGTGGTGCCCGGGTTGTGGTGATTATGCTATCTTAAAAGCCGTGCAACAGGCTCTACCTCAGATCAACAAATCAAAAGAGGATATTGTTTTCATTTCCGGAATCGGCTGTTCTTCACGGTTTCCTTATTACGTAGAGACTTACGGGTTTCATTCGATCCACGGAAGGGCTCCGGCTATTGCTTCAGGCGTAAAATTAGCCAACCCCAACCTGAGTGTCTGGCAAATTACCGGAGACGGAGATGCCTTGGCTATCGGAGGGAATCATTTCATTCATGCTTTACGAAGAAACATTGACATCAATATCCTGTTGTTTAACAACGAAATTTATGGGTTGACGAAAGGACAATTTTCGCCAACTTCTGCACAAGGCTTGAAAACCAAATCTTCTCCTTTCGGAACGGTTGACAGGGCTTTTAGCCCGGGTAAGCTGGCGTTGGGAGCTGAGGCTAATTTCTTTGCCCGCGTGATCGATATTGATCCGAAGCGCATGACCGATGTACTGGTACAGGCAGAACAACATAAAGGATCTTCACTGGTAGAAATCCTGCAGAACTGTGTAATCTTTAATGATAAAGTCTTTGCCGATGTTACGGCGAAAGAGGTGAAGCTCGACCGTCAGTTATGGTTGGAGCACGGTAAACCGATGATCTTCGGAGCGGAACAAAATAAAGGATTGATTCTGAACGGATTAAAACTAGAGGTTGTAACCATCGGCGAAAACGGTATCACAGAAGCAGATATTCTTGTGCATGATGCGCATGGTGAAGACAAAACCTTGCATCAAATGCTTATCGGTATGGAAGCTCCTGAATTTCCGGTGGCTTTCGGCATCATCCGGCAGGTTGAAGGGCCAACCTTCGATGATCAAACCTGGAATCAGATAGAAGCGAGTAAAGAAAAGGCCAGAGTTCATTCGGTAGATGAACTGATGAATAGTGGCGTAACCTGGGAAATTGAATAAATTCTTTAGTTTTCCTCCCGCGCTTCAATTTCGTTCACCACAAGCTGCATCATAGTCTCACGCCGATCACACAAACATCATCCAGCTGGTCGAGACTTCCTTTCCAGTTCTCAAATGCCTCGTCTATGAGTTTTCGTTGGGTTGGCATGTCTTCTTTTTGAATGGAGAGTACTAGTTTCTTGAAGTTCGCTGTCTTCATCTTCTTGCCGTTCTCCCCTCCGAACTGGTCGGCATAACCGTCCGAGAAAATGTAAATCGTGTCGCCTGACCGCAATTCGACCGTGTGTGTTGTATACGGCTTCGGATTATGATGCTTCCCGATCGGTTGTTTGTCGGGTTTGATCTCGTAGAGTTGATAGTTATCAGTTGATAGCGCTAAGCAGGATTCCAGCTCCTTGATTTTGGTATCGTCCATGAAGTCCCCTCGACTACCCTCGGGGTGGTAGTTTGCGGCTGGACGAATGATCCACAGCGGATTGTTAGCGCCGGCGTACTCCAGAGTTGTTTGTTGTTTGTTGTTTGTTGTTTGGGTTTTTAAGCTACACAGTGCGATATCCATGCCGTCTTTGACATCTTCTTCACTCTTTTCGAATTCCTGTACCACAATCTCGCGGGTCTTGTCGAGGATCTTCCCCGGATCGGTCAGGCCGTGTTCCCGAACGGCACGGTTCAGTCCGTTGTTGCACACCACACTCACCATTGCTCCCGGAACACCATGTCCGGTACAGTCGGCTGCAGCGAACAGAATGAGATTTGAGTCGTGGGTGTTGAGATTTGTGTTTTGTGATTTGGAATTTAAAGTCCCATCACCCATCACCCGCTGCTCAACACGGTTGACCGTTTCCATCCAGTAAAAATCTCCCGCCACAATATCTTTCGGTTTGTAAAGGATGAACGAATCCTGCAGGTATTCCTTAACCAGTTTATCCGGTGGCAGAATGGCCGACTGGATGCGTTTGGCGTAGTTAATCGAATCGAGGATCTCCTGGTTCTTTTCCTCCAGTTCGGAATGTGCCTCCTCGATCGCCACTTTTTGTTTGCGGGTTACTTTCAGGCGATTGAACACGAAAAGGAGGAAGATTCCAACGAGTCCCAGTCCTCCGGCTGTGGCGAAGGTGAGAATCTGCTGCTTTTGTTTGGCTTCCTGCTCGATGGCTAACTGTTTCTCGTATTCCGCATCATCCAGTGCTTTTTGCTTCTCGTATTCATAACGGGCTTCTTGCTTGGCTGCCGCCTTTTGGGTTTCTTCATTGATCAGGCTGTCCCTCATCTGAATGTGTATCTTATACATTTCCAGCGCTTTTCCATAATCACCTTTTTGCAGAAAAACATTATGTAGTAAGAATGTGGCATGCTTAATACTCTGAGGTAGCCCGATTTTTTTTGCCATTTCGAGGCCTTGTCTCCCCCATTTTTCAGCTTCATGATAGTTTCCAACGTTGAAATTAAAATACCCGTAATTGATGTAAGAATAGGTCAACCCTTTATCATCTTTGAGTTGCTCGCGTATTTCAATCCCTTTCAGGCAATAGATCAGGGCCACAGACCGGCCTTTTTTGAGGCACTCTTCCCGGTCATCCTCACAAAAAGGGTCTCCATGAGAATTATATATACTTCCGATGTTTGAATAGATGGTAGCCATGATCCTTAGTTTGTTTAGTTTTTCCGCGATGGCCAAGCTTTGATGATAAAATTCCAGGGCCTGTTTTAATGCGTGCAGCTGACAGGTTTGCTGATCCCCTTTGCAATCCGGATCGCCTTTTTCGGCATAGATCATGGCTATATTTGATAAGGCTGTACATTCTTGTTCTTCATCGTTTATTTCACGGGAAATGATTAATGCTTTTTGTTGGTTTGAGAGGGCATTCCCCACCTCTTCCTGAGCCAAATAGATGCCTCCTATTTTTCCTAAACATACGGCAATCCCTTTTTTATTCTGAATCTTTTCATTCACTGCCAGTGCCTGATTGAAATAATCAAATGCCTGGACAATATCTCCATGGTCGTTGTATATGTGGCCGATATTCGCCAACAACTCAGCAACTCCTACTTGATTTCCAATCTTCTTGTTAATTTCCACTCCTTTCCGGAAATACGCAATGGT
This sequence comes from Flavobacteriales bacterium, assembly GCA_020435335.1. GTDB lineage: Bacteria > Bacteroidota > Bacteroidia > Flavobacteriales_E > Vicingaceae. The sequence continues at coordinate 12,206 of JAGQZT010000056.1, forward strand.
TCTGTCTTTATTCCCGGACACACTGTAAACAACCCCAACATTATTAATGGCTGATGCCTGAACCTTCAGCAGAGCCTGAACAACTTGCCGATCCTCTTGATTCTTCACCAGTTCCTCACAACTGTTGGCAATACTATCCCAGTATCCAACCCGGTAAATCGACTGAAGCTCACCAAACATGGCTCTCGCCTGAATTCGGGTGGTATCGTGCTGTGATTTATCTGAAATAACAGCTTGCAGGCTATCCGATTTTAAATCGGATTGAGCCCGTGAATCGGCTGTAAAAATGAATCCGGTAAATACTATAAAAAAGAAAAACCTCATGAACCACGAATGTAATCAATTAAAACTTCTGCGTTTTCAAAATGAACCCCTTATTTCTTTGATTTAGGGCTTAAAATCTGAGTTTCTGTACATTACTTTTAAGCATCAACGTCATGAAAAATGCTGATTCAAGTCATTCCCCGAGATGTGAAATCGGACGAAATTCACTTCTAAAAACCACCATGAAAAGAATACTGGTCGCCACCGACTACTCGGAACCTGCTAACAATGCAGTGGAGTATGCTGCACAATTGGCTCGGGCTTTTAAAGCCGAACTGGTTTTATTCAACGTTTTTAAGATGAGCATCCATGCCAGCAATGCCATGGTTTCTACAACCAGCATCGAAATCCAGAAAGAAAAAAACAAACACCGCTTACTGGAACAAGCCCGTGAAATTAACGAACGTTTCGGTATTAACGTAGATTGTGAAATCGGTAAAGACGATACCGTAGAAAGCCTAAAAAAAATAACCGGTCACCACCCGGTTAATCTTGTCGTTATGGGAATCCAAAGCGGACTGGTAGCATACAAAATGTTCGGAAACACAACCACAGCAGCGATTAAACTGATGCGATTCCCTCTACTTGTCGTTCCAAACCAGGTAACTTTTCAGGGGATCAATAAGATTATGTATGCCTGTGATGAGACCTATTTAAAAGATGGTCGGGAGCTCAGCACCATCAAAAAACTGACAACTACCTTCGGTGCTCAACTGGAAGTGTTTCATGTGCTTACAAATCACAAAGAGGGCGATAAAAATAAAGTCCTGGAAGACCTCCTGGACGAATTGCTTTCCGACGTAATCCATACCTACCGGTACGTACACAATCCCAGCGTCTATGATGGCATCCTTGCAGGACTAGATCAGAACCCTGCCGATCTGCTGGTTATGATCCACCACAAACCCGGTTTTATGGAAGCCCTGGTGAAAGGAAGCCATTCCAGCCAAATGACTGTAAACACGCATCTGCCCCTGCTGGTCATCCCCAACGAACAGGCAAACTGACCGGAGCTATTGCGTTTTTTTAATGAAGAAGAACGTACCGTCCTGATCGTCAAAGTCATTAATAACCCCGAACTTGGGCCGTTGCTTGTTCTTCATGATCACATGCTTGGTCACTTCCGTAACGATCTTCTCGATAGGAATACACGAAGCATTGCTACCTGAAAGCGCCTTGGCAAAAGTCTGCGTAAACTGCGAATTTTCTACTGCCAGTTCATAGCCCGATGATGAAAAAATCTGAGAGGATTTCAGGTCGGCGGCATTCGATCCACAATCCTTAATTGCCGGTGCATCCCGCATCGATTGGTAAAAAGACGGCCCGGACTCACACGCGTCGGTCACCATCAACGTATGTACAATAGCTTTGGAGTAAGCCTTTAATGCCGTTTTCAGCGTATTTGTACTGAAGTAGGTACTCTCATTATCCCGAACCGCATCTACCGGAATCCAGTAACCGTGATTATTGATGTATTTTCCATGCCCGGCATACCAGATTAAAATGGACTGAATCTGATTATCCACTACGATCTGTTTCAGTTCGGTAGCAAAAAATGCCTGCATCTGTTTTTTAGTCAGGTTCTTCTTGTGCACCACTTTTTCAACCTCGTAGGAAGCCAAAGCCGATTTCATCAGAGCCACATCTTTTTCGGGGCCGTTAATGCTTGGGAAGGAAGTGTAATTCGAATTTTCAATAAACACGACACACACCTTGCCCATACCGGTATCGGCTGCCTTTACCGTGAACACCTACAAGGTCAAAACGGCCAGAACAACCATGTTTTTGAGTATTCCCGCTTGATAGCGGACACCCTTTTTTATTTTCTTCAGGTCTTGTTTTTTCAGCTGCATAAGTATGTCTATATTTGGTGAATGTGCTTTTCAAATGTATGAAATCAAATCTACTCCTAACATGCGTCATTTGCCTTATTTGTATCAATACATACGGGCAATCCTATTCCGAAATTCAAAAGCGGGCCGAAGCAGCTTTCGATGCCTATGACCTGCCTCAGGCCGTAGAACTGGGAGAAGCAGCTCTGAAGCTGGCAGCGGCAGACCGGGACAACCATCCTTATGATTATGCGGCCATTCAAAACGATCTGGGCGTGTATTATGCTTTCAACAATGAAGCCGAAAAAGGGATTCAATACATGGAGGAAAGTAATGAACTCATCAAACAACTAAAAGGAGAGCAATCCGAAGAATACATCGAACACCTCAACAACCTGACTTCCGTTTGCTATTACCTCAACGAATTCCAGAAGGCTCTGGAAGCCGCAAATGCTTCGATCAGGATTTCCAAAGTATTCTATGGCAACAAGCATCCCGAATATGCTTATGCTCTGAATTCACAGGGCATGGTACTCGTGGTGCTGGGAAACTACGCCGAAGCCGAACAGACTTACCTGGAAGCCCTCGCTATCTATGAAACGGACAAGCGTTCGGAGGAATATGCCAGCGTATTGAGTAACCTGGGCGACCTTTGCATCAGTCAGGGGAAATACTACCCGGCGGAAGATTACCTGCTCAAAGCTGTGAAATTTTTCCAGAAAACCGGAGAAACCAACTCCAAACCTTACAGTGACTGTCTGTTTACCCTCGGAAAGGTTTACAAAATGATCGGCGACTATGAAAAGGCGCTGGTTCAATATTCTGCTTCCGCGGATATCCTGAAAAACCTGTTGGGTGAAGACCATCCCGAATATGCTACCACGCTCAGCGCCGAAGCCTCCGTATACGAGGGATTGGGCCAGTATACCGAAGCGGAAGAGCTGTATATGCAGGCCCTCAGCATCAAGAAAAAGACCATCGGCGAAAACGACCTCTCCTACTTCATCAGTGCCAACAACCTGGCCGGTATGTTTATTTCCCTCGACCGGAACGAAGAGGCTCTTGCCATCCTGGAACCCATCGTCATCAACGCGTCTGCCGAGGCTGCCAATTATCCGCTGGATTATGTCAGTTTCGGTGCTAACCTGGCCCTGGTTTACCAACGATTGGGAAGGTTGGCGGAAGCCCAAACCATGTATGAGAGCCTGCTCCTGATTCAGGAGGCCATCCTTGGCAAAGACCACTTCGAACATGTAACCCTGCTGAACAACCTGGCCACCCTGAAAATCGAACAAGAGCAATTCGGAGAAGCCGACCTGTTGTTTGACCGTTGCCTGAGTATCCTCGAAGCTCAGGAATTCCGAAACTCCGGAACTTATGTGGACATTCTCTATATGAAAGGCCTGAACCTGATGAATGACAAGCAGTTCGTCGATGCTAAAAAATACCTGATCAAATCGGCGGAACTATCCAATACGGTTTACGGAACCTACCATAAAATGTATGCTGCCATCAGCATTAACCTGGGCTATCTTTTCTATAAAATCAACGAGCCCAAACAGGCTGCTGTCCATTTCACCAACGGTATGGATTGTTACCGTACCATGGTAACCGAACGCCTGAGTTTCATGCCTGAGGAAGAAAAAGAACAACTCAAAAACGACATTCAGCTTCACTTCTCCTTTTTCAACCAGTTCGTATTATCCAATCCGACCCCCGAGCTGCTGGAAGCCCTTTACGATTATCACATCATGCTTAAGTCCATGATCATCGACACCAAAGTGAACGTGCGTAAGGAAGTCCTGTCAAGCAACGATCAAAACCTCAAAAACCTCTTCACCAATTGGTCCTCTGCCCGTGAGATGCTGAACAGGTTGTATAGTTTTTCTTCGGAAGACTTATTGGCCGAACACGTGAACATCGATTCGATCGCCAGCTATGTCAAAACTCTGGAAAACAAGCTGGCACTTCAATCGGCGACCCTCCAGGAGCTAAAGCATGATCAGGCTACGTCCTGGAAGGATATTCAGCAGCAGCTGGCCGATGACGAAGCTGCCATCGAAATTATCCGTACGGCTTATTACGGTGAAGCCGATCCTATTCCGGTGAAATACCTGGCCATGATCCTTAGCTCACAAACTACGCAGGCACCGGAGTTTGTTGTGCTGGACGAAGGCCGACTCATGGAAAATGAGTGGATCGACGATTTCTACTATGAACTCTTCCGTAAAAAACCGGACAGCCTATCTTACGACCGGTTCTGGTCGGACATTGTTGCCAAGGTGTCAAACAAAAAGAAACTCTACGTTTCCCGTACAGGCGTTTACCACGTATTGAACATCAGCACCTTCATGAATCCACGAACGAAAGACTACGTACTTGACGAACAGGAAATTGCTCTGGTGGGCAACACCAAAGATGTCCTGAAACTTAAAAAGCAGAAGGATACTCCATTGGCCGGGCATCGAAAAGCCGTTCTGTTCGGATACCCGAACTACTACCTCGACATTGTGGAAAACGAAAGTCAAAAAGACGAACTGCTGGCCATGGCCAACAGCGACGACCGGGCCTTTCAGAAAGATTTTGAGTTGCTGGCCGACCTACCGGGAACAAAAAAAGAAGTGGAAAACATCAGCAATATCCTGAACGATGCCCAATGGAACACGACGGTTTACCTGGAAGACGAGGCTACCGAAACCCAACTGAAAAACTTAAACAACCCTTCCGTTTTACACATCGCCACGCACGGTTTCTTCGACTGGCAATATGAAGGCCGGGAAGAAAACGACGTATCCCGGACCGACCGTTCGGTAGCCCGCCGCGACCCGTTGTACCGTTCGGGATTGATGATGGCCGGATCGGGTTTTGTGGTAAAGCTCGTAGAAGGCAACCTGTCGTTAATTAATAATCTGGAAGATGGTGTGTTAAGCGCCTACGAGGTCGTGAACATGGATCTGAGCAACACCGAATTAGTGGTGCTGAGTGCATGTTTGTCCGGTATTGGTGAGACGAAGATCAAGGAAACCGAATCCTTTTCGGGATTACCGCAGGCTTTCATCATTGCCGGAGCCCAGGCCGTGGTCACTTCGGGCTGGTCGGTAGACGATACCGCTACTCAGGAACTGATGACCCTGTTCTATGGCAACCTCGCCAGGAATATGCCGAAACGGGAAGCCTTGCGGGAAGCACAGCTGGAACTGAAGAAGAAGTTCCCACAGCCCTTCTTCTGGGGACCATTCAGTATGGTCGGACAATGATCCGAAAAACAACCTGACACCTCAATTTCAGGCCCTTTCATTTGCAACGCAAAGGAACCTATCCCATTTTCACCGAATTTCACAGAAACTCCGGAATGATCTGAATTTATTGTTAATGATAACATAACACCGGATGATCTATTTCATTTTTAATTTTGATGCCTGTCATAAAAACCGGGCTAATAAGTCCCTAGTATTGTGACCGATTTATTCAATTCATGAAAGAAAAAGGAACAAACATGACAACAACGGTAGTAGTGGGAGGAAGTTTTGCCGGGATGACGGCAGCCATACAGCTAAAACGAAAAGGAAAAAATGAGCACCGGGTTATTCTCATCGATCAGTCCCCTCTATTTCTTTTTATTCCATCTTTGATCTGGGTTCCGTTCGGAAGAAGAGAAATGACTGACATTTCTTTCAAAAAGGAAGCCGTTTTAAAAAAGCGGGGCGTGGAATTCGTTCATGCCGAAGCGCTGGAGACGGACACTAAAGCGCAGGTCGTTAAAACCACTCAGGGAAATTTCAAATACGATCACCTGGTAGTCGCAACCGGTCCTAAAGTAAATTTTGACATGGTTCCCGGGCTGGCCAGGCATTCTCATTACATCGGCACCCCGAACGGAGCCATGAAACTCCGAAAGGCTTTGGAAGAATTTAAGCAGAATCCGGGGCCTATTGTGATCGGCGCCACACAGGAAGCCGGCTGCATGGGAGCTTCTTATGAGTTTTTATTCAACCTCGAAAAGTGGCTGCGCGACCAGAAGATCCGGAAAAAAGTCGATCTCTATTGGGTTACGCCTGAGGATTACCTCGGCCATTTCGGGATTGACGGTATGCCCCTGGGCGAATCCATGTTAAAAGCCTTCATGAAACTGTTTAACATCCATTACCGGACCGGTGTAGGCATCAAAGAAGTGACAACCGATTCCGTTATCCTCTCTACCGGCGAGGCCCTTCCCTACAAGCTCACCCAACTCATGCCGCAGTTTGTCGGAGTGGATTTTGTTCAGAACTCTCCATCTCTTCTGGCCAATAAAAACGGGTTAATGCCTGTTGATGACACCTATCGCCACCCGGCTATCGGAAATGTATGGGCGGCCGGTGTCGCCGTGCAGGTGGATGCTCCTTTCGAATGCAAGCAAGTCCCTTATACGGTACCTAAAACCGGATATCCTTCGGACGTTACCGGAAAAGTAGTCGCTAAAAACATCCTCCGGCTCACTAAAGGCAACAACAAACTCATCCACAAACCCTGGGGACACATTACCGGATTATGTGTGATGGATGCGGGTAAGAAGGAAGTCATCATTCTTTCCAACAGGCTCTTCCGGCCGAGAGTCATAGCGTTGATGATCCCCAACCTGCTCTACGATTTCGTGAAGGTATTTATCGAGAAATACTTTTTATGGAAATCGAAACGGGGATATGCCTGGTTGCCCTGAAAGGAAAATGAATTCCGGAAGCTATTCGTAGTATTGGTAGGAATACACCACGGTTGAAGGGAGCGATCCCCCTTCACGAACAAATTTCGTACACAAACCTTTGTCGTCGTATTCGTAGATCATGGTTACCCGAACAGTACCTCCGCGTTCCTTCTTGAGTAATTGGCCCCGGTCGTTATAGGTCATCCGGTCTATGATACTGATTCCCATAAGTGACGATTCCTCTTTGATCCGGTTCCCCACTTCATCGTACTCGTAATAGATGGTGGCATCGGTCAGGCCGTCTTCGGTTTTAGACACCATCTTACGCTCCAGCCCTCTTTCATTATAATAACTCACGTAGGATCCGTATTGATCATGCTCCGTTTTGGTGTTGAATTCCGAATCGTAGGTATAGGTCGTTTCCGTGCTTTCTCCCGAGTCGTTGATGAAGACTTTTGTACTGTCTCTCCCCTGCCGGTCGTAAGTAAACTTCCGCACATATTTCTTTGAACCTTCCTGTTGAATCTCTTCCACGACCTGACCGTTGGCGTTAAGTTCATAGCTGTACGTTGTGATCTTTTTTTTCTCACCGTTGAAATACTCCTCGCGGATCAGGCGGCCGTTCTCATCAAAATCTTCAATGGTATAATTGCCGTCATCAAAATCGGACCGCATCTGTTTTACCCGGTGTTCCTTGTACAGATCCTGTTGCGTAGGTGCTACGATCACGGTATCGGAAACAGGCTCGAATTCAGCAATATCATCGTATTCTTCATACCACTCCTCATCCCATTCTTCTTCCGATTTGGGGCCACAGGCTACCATCAGACTCAGCGGAATAATAACCAGGGATATTTGGTACATTTTTTTCATCATGCTCTAAATGTAGGAAATTCTTTTCACATCCGAGATTCAGGACCTCTCGTCCCGATCTGAAAAACTATAAACGAAAAAAGGCACCACATTGTGATGCCTTTTTTTGTTTATGCGGTCCGGACGGACTTCCCGAAATTCGCTTTGCTCCTTCGGGATAAACTTCTCGTCCTGTCACCTAATGCTATAAAAAGAAGAAACCGGGTGCTTTCACACCCGGTTTCTTCTTTTTGCGGTCCGGACGGGACTCGAACCCGCGACCCCCTGCGTGACAGGCAGGTATTCTAACCAACTGAACTACCGAACCAATATTCTTTAAGAACATTCCCTTATTGGGGCTGCAAATATAGATTAAATTTTATTTTCACAAAATATTAAAACGAAAATTTTAATGAAAATTTTATGTTGTCTTTTTTCGGAAATGTAAAGGTATTTTACATCATTTTTGTCCGCTTCACCAAATAGGTCTGCAACAGCGGATGAAAGCCTTTGTTGATGTCGGTCTCCACGAAATCAATCCCAAATTGCAAACACTTCAGCTTGAGCTCTTTGGTACGCTGTCCCACCTGTTTCACATAATGCTCCTTCACTTCACTCGGATGCAGTTTCACCTCCTCTCCCGTCTCCAGGTCGATAAACTGATACGGGCGGTTCTCAAAATCGAAATCGATCTCCTTCCGCTGGTCCACCGTATGGAACAGGATCACTTCATGCTTGTTGTATTTCAGGTGCTGTAAGGCTTCAAACAGTTCTTCGGTGCGCGCCACATTTTCCATCATATCGCTGAACAGGATAATGAGCGACCGCTTATGCACACTCTCGGCAATGGTATGCAAAGCCTTGATCGCCGAGGTTTTATGCTGTTGTTTCGGTTCGTTGATCAGCTTCTCCAACTCATGAATCAGGTGTTTGTGGTGTACCATACTCGACCTGGCGGGCGTATGCACGTCCAACTCTTCTCCGAAAAGGCTCAATCCCACCGCATCGCGCTGACGCTTCATGAGGTTCATGATCGCCGCACTGGCGTAAACCCCAAACTTGATCTTGTTGAATTGTTCCGCATCATCGTAATTGATCTCCGGAAAATACATAGACGACGACGTATCGATGATCAACTGACAACGCAGGTTGGTTTCTTCTTCGTAACGCTTTACAAACAATTTCTCCGTACGTCCATACAATTTCCAGTCGACATGACGTGTACTTTCTCCGGTGTTGTACAACCGGTGCTCGGCAAATTCAACCGAAAAGCCATGGAAAGGGCTCTTATGCAACCCGGTAATGAAGCCTTCCACCACCTGACGGGCAATTAACTCCAGTTTGGAATAACGGTGAATCTGTTGTATGTCGATGTGATGCGTCATGAACGAACGAAGTTACCAATTTCAGGTGATCAATAACTCTCCTTCTTCTTTTAATTGTTGCAGTGCCTGATAGAACGTTTGAATGTCATCAATCGTATTGTAAGGCTGTAACGATAACCGGATCCAGTTCTTATCGCCATGCTTCGTTACCGGAATCTGAATTCCGAAACGGTCGTACAAGGTATCTTTCAACTTGAATTCGTCGGGCGTATTCACGGGAATGCTGCACATCTGCCCCAAAAATTCTTCGGTTACGGGACAAATCGGCTGTGTATTCAGGAGTTCGCAGAACTTCGGGTACCATTCGCGGATCAAAGCTTTGGAAGCTGCTGTTTGTTCTACCCAGTTATTGGCCTCCCGGAATTCGAACAGTTCCGGTACCGTCAGGTAGGGCGAGAAATCGCGGGTTCCGTTGTACTCGTGATAGTCGATGAAACGACTCTCTCCCGGAAAGTCGCTGTCATAGCCCCAGCTTACAATCAGCGGGTCCAGCCCGTCCTGAACTTCTTTACGCGCGTATAAAAAGGAACAGCCCTTGGGCGACAACAGCCACTTATGTACCGCTCCGGTATAATAATCACAATCCAATGCCGTGATATTCAAATCGATGTGCCCGGGAACATGTGCCCCATCCACAATGGTGATCAGTCCGAGCGAACGGGCCTTCTCTACGATTTCCTGAACAGGAAGGATCAGCGCCGTGCTGCTGGTGATGTGGCTGATAAACACCACTTTGGTCCTTTCGGAATAGCCTTTCCAAAACTGCTCTAAAAAATGCTCCTTGCTTGTTAAAGGTAATTCGATCGGTTGCTGCACATACCTGGTTCCATTCTTTCGGCAGTAGAAATTCCACATCCGGTCCATGGCGCCGTACTCCAGGTTGGTCGAGAGAATCTCATCCCCCGGTTCGAGTTTCATACTGCGCATCACCGTGTTGATGGCCGTAGATGGATTGGGTGTGAAAAATAAGTCGTTGGCCTCACAGCCCACAAAATCGCCCAGCATTTGCCGGGAATGCCTGAGCAGGTCATTTAAACGTTTCTGGATAAAGTAAACGGGTTCTTTTTCAAATTCGAGCTGCCAGTAGCGGTAATTCTCAAACACCACTTTCGGGCAGGCCCCGAACGAACCGTGGTTGAGAAAGGTGATATCCGGCGTGAGTAAAAATTGATCTTTCATCATAAACAATCAGATTGTTGAAAACGAATTTCGGGATTAAAATTTGAATCCTCAAACTTTATTATTTTCGGGCTATGGTTTTAGAACTCACTGACTGGATCATCGTGGCCGTTTTCCTCGGCATTACCCTTTTTATCGGCCTGCGCTTCAAAAATAAAGCAAGCGGATCGCTGAGCGATTTTTTCCTGGCCGGACGGAATTTACCCTGGTACATTGCCGGAATTTCCATGGTGGCCACCACCTTCGCTGCAGACACGCCGCTTTGGGTCGCCGAGGTGATCAAACAAAACGGGATTTCCGGAAACTGGTTGTGGTGGAATATGCTCATCGGCGGCATGCTTACCACCTTCTTCTTTGCCCGAATGTGGCGGAAGGCCAATGTACTTACTGAACTGGAATTCATTGAATTACGTTATTCGGGACGGGCTGCCAAATTGTTCCGCAAATTCAAATCCTTTTACCTGGGTCTCTTCTTCAACACCATCATCATTGCCTGGGTAAATGCGGCTATGATCAAGATCCTGATGGTGTTTTTAAACATCGATTACGCTACCGCTTTCATTTATGTCGGCGGACTGATGCTCCTCATTGCCCTGTATTCGACCCTTTCGGGACTTCTGGGGGTTGCCATTACCGATGCCTTACAGTTTGTGCTGGCGATGGCCGGATGCATTGTGCTGGCGGTGATCATGCTCCATTCGGAAGAAGTGGGCGGCATCAGCGGACTCAAATCGAAGTTGCCCGCATGGCAGTTCGACTTTTTTCCCAACATCGGTGAAGCCAGTAGTGACATCGGCACTTTCGGCCTGACCGTAGGAGCTTTCTTCTCTTTTGTGGCCGTGCAATGGTGGGCCAGTTGGTATCCGGGTAACGAACCCGGCGGCGGGGGCTACATCTCCCAACGGATGATGAGCACCCGGAACGAAAAGGGAGCCATTTTAGCAACCCTGTTTTTTCAGATTGCGCACTACGCTTTACGTCCCTGGCCGTGGATCATTGTAGGACTTTGTGCTCTGGTAGTGTATCCCGACCTGGCCATGAATGAAGCCGGAAACGGGTTTGTGATGGCTATGCGCGATTTCATGCCTGCGGGGCTCAAAGGCTTGTTGTTTACCGCATTCCTGGGAGCCTACATGAGTACGATCTCCACCCAGTTGAACTGGGGAGCCAGCTACATCACCAACGATTTTTACAAGCGTACGCTCGATGAGAAAGGCGTGGAACTGAATGAAAAGAAACTGGTGAATGCCGGAAAAGTAGCCACCGTGGCAATCATGCTGGTTGCACTGATCATCACTTCGTTCATCGACACCATCGACGGAGCGGCGCGCTTCCTGATCGCCTCCTCGGCCGGACTCGGGGCGGTACTGATCTTACGCTGGTACTGGAGCCGGATCAACATCTGGAGCGAAATTTCAGCGACCATCGCCCCTATTATCGGGTATACCATCAGCAAATTCCTGATCGCTCCGGTATTCGATGTGGTGATCAGTGAACAGGAAATTCAAAACGGCTTTATTGCCAACGAGGGCATCCTGCTGAGCACGACCTTATTCACCACCATCGTATGGATTACCGTCACCTTCCTGACCCAACCCGAAAGCAAGGCTACACTTCAGCACTTTTATCAACGTGTAAAACCTCAGGGAGCGTGGAACAGTGTGCGGGAACAATTGGGGCTGCCTAAGGAAAAAAGTCAGATCCCGGCATTGATCCTAAGCTGGTTGAGTGCCACGGCCCTCACCTATAGCGTACTCTTCCTGATCGGGAAACTGATCTTTCAGGAATATTCCGACGCCATGCTCAACCTCGGGGTGGCCATTTTTTCATTCCTCCTGTTGTGGTATTTGATGTTTCGTACAAAAATTTTTAGCGATTAACGGTGAAAACTGTTAATTAATCGACATATTTTATTTTTTAGTATTGAAGTTTTTTTTGTTTATTTGCACGTGAAGAAAAAATTCTAAAATTATATCGATGGTAAAGCAGTATTTTAACCTAAGAAATCAAGTTTTTGTTTTTGCTGTACTTTCAGTTTTTGCTGTAAGTTGCGGAGATGAACCTACTGACACACAAATTGAAGAACCGATAGTTGAGAACAACACCAAAGAAAATCAGCTGATGGAGATCGACGGGAAAGTATTCAGTATTCCTTCTCCGATCCAGACCGCTACACTGATCAAAAACTCAGGCACCAACTACAACAAAGACATTTTAAACGAGCCTTCTAAAGTTACGAACTACTCCACCAGTTTCAAAAAAGCGGTAAATCTGGGTGTTTACGGTGCGGATCTGGGATATGTAACCATGTACGACCAAACACAGGATGCGATCTCTTACCTGACTGCGGTGAAATCCATCGGTGATGACCTGGGTGTGAGCAGCGCATTCGACAAAGAACTGATCGAGCGTTTCGAGAAAAACATCGGCAACAAGGATTCCTTATTGGCTTTCGTTTCCGACGCATATAAAGCCAGCGACCGTTACCTGAAAAACAACCAGCAAAATGATGTTGGTGGGTTGATCCTTGCAGGCGGTTGGGTAGAAAGCTTGTACTTTGCGACCAATGCTGCTGAAATGACAGGAAACAAAGAAGTAATCAGACGTGTGGGTGAGCAAAAAACAACCCTGAACAACCTGATCAAACTGCTTACTCCTTATTACAGCAAACCTGACTTTACGGCTTTGGTGGATCGCCTGATGGAGCTGAACGACATCTACGAAAAAGTTGAGATCACTTACACCTACGTGAAACCAACCACCGATGCAGAGAAGAAAATGACTACGATCAACAGCACCACGGAAGTGAATATTGATGATGAGTTGTTAAAAGCCATCTCTGAAAAAGTAGTTGAAATCAGAAATGAGATTATTAGTTAATTTGAATACGGAAACAGTTATGAAAAGAAATAGTATTATCAAAGCATTGGCATTAGTTATAGGAATGATTACCTACGCTAACTCATTTGCGCAATGTGACACCATAGCCTCTTTATGCGACAACCACATTACCAGCGAGTTTATTTCTGACGGGCAGGATTACCGTGCTTTGTTGCTTGATGACGAGATTGCTGAGTTCAACATGACCCTTTACGGAGGAAGTGTTTACCGTTTCGCCGCCTGCAGTGGTTTAGCCGATGGTAACCTGATCTTCTCTGTTTACGATCAGGAAAGAAACCTGTTGTTCACCAACAAAGAGTACAGCAATGCCCCTTACTGGGATTTTAAGATCACAAACACCATTGACTGTATCATTGAAGCCAACCTGGACCCGAATAATCTGGCATCGGGTTGTGCGGTACTTCTGGTAGGATTTAAACAGTAAAAGAATTAATGATTTTTTAAAGGCATTATTCTGTAATAATGCCTTTTTTTGTATCTTGACGCGGATTTTCATCAATTATAACCCATGAGTGAAAGAATATTAAAAGCCTTAATGCAGTTGTTCTCCATCGTATCGGAAGCCGAAGAGGTATCCGACAAGAGCAGAAGAATTGTAGCCTCTTTCCTCCAACAACAGCTGAACCAGCAACTGGTTGATGAATACCTGAAGCTATACGATGAATTCATCGAAGCCAAAACCCGGAAATCCGCCGACGGAAAACAGAAAAAAAGAACATCCGTAAACTCCGTAAAAGTCCTGCTGATCTGTACTCAGATCAACGAAGAGCTGGCTCAGAAACAGAAAATCGTTGTACTGATCCGTTTGCTGGAGTTTATCTACGCCAACGAAACCGTTTCCGAACAGGAAATGGAATTCGTGTCAACAGTTGCCGAAACCTTTAACATCGCACACGAAGAATACGAACTCTGCAAGCACTTTGTGGCTAATACGGAGCATGAAGCCATTTACTCTCCCAGCGTCCTGATCGTTGACAACAAAAAAGACAACGTTCACGGTCAAAACAAGCATATTTACTCTGAGGGGATCGACAATTCCCTGAGAATCATCAAGATCGAATCCCTCAACATGTTCTTTGTCCGCTACTTCGGCGACTCCGAACTTTACCTGAACGGGATTCTCATGAGCAAGAACCGTTCGAGCATCCTCACCCAGGGATCGTCGATCAGAAGCTCCAAAGTACAGCCGATCTACTACAGCGATGTAATCAGTTCATTCTTTGCCGACGGAAACGCCGAAAAGATCGTCTTTAACGTAGAGAATCTGACCTACCGCTTTAAGGGTGGAAACTACGGGATGCATCCGTTCAGTTTTACGGAAGAGTCCGGCAGGCTGGTCGGTATTATGGGTGCCAGTGGTGCCGGTAAATCTACTTTGCTGAACCTGCTTAATGGTGGCTATATGCCTACTACGGGTCAGATCACCATCAACGGTGTGGACATTCATAACGAACCGGAAAAGATCGAAGGTGTGATCGGGTATGTGTCGCAGGACGACCTCCTGATCGAGGAACTCACGGTCTTCCAGAACTTATTCTACAATGCCAAGCTCTGTTTTGACAACATGAGCGAGAAAGAGATCACCAAACGGGTGATTGACGTATTGAGCAGCATCGGACTCTACGAAGCCAAAGACCTGAAGGTCGGAAGCCCGATGGACAAAACCATTAGTGGTGGGCAGCGTAAACGGTTGAACATCGCCCTGGAATTGATCCGGGAACCCGCCGTATTGTTTGTGGATGAGCCGACTTCCGGATTATCTTCGAGAGACTCGGAGAACATCATGGACTTACTTAAAGAGCTGGCTCTGAAAGGCAAACTGATCTTTGTCGTGATCCACCAGCCTTCTTCCGACATCTTCAAGATGTTCGACAACCTGTTGATTCTCGACACCGGAGGTTACCCGATCTATAACGGAAACCCGGTTGACGCCGTAGTTTATTTCAAACGATTGGTGAACCATGTGAATGCCGATGAAAGCGAATGTGTTTCCTGTGGTAACGTGAACTCCGAACAGATTTTCAACATCATCGAATCGCGGGTAGTTGACGAATACGGGAACACAACCGACCACCGGAAGGTAAGACCTACCGAGTGGTACGAAGTGTATAAGGATAAACTGGCTCAAAAAGTAGACGACTTTAGACGCACAACCGAAAAACTCAATATCACCACCAACATTCCAAACAAATGGAAACAGTTTAAGGTGTTTATTACCCGAGATGTATTATCCAAGTTGACCAACAAGCAATACCTGATGATCAACTTCCTGGAAGCTCCCTTCCTGGCGTTCATCCTGGCTTTTCTGGTGCGTTATTACAACTCGGACACCAGTAACGAACTGGGCTACTTTTTCCGTGAAAACGAGAACTTCCCAGCCTACCTGTTCATGTCTGTGATTGTGGCCCTGTTTATCGGTCTGACCGTGAGTGCCGAAGAGATTTTCCGCGATCAGAAGATCCGGAAACGGGAAAAATTCCTGAACCTGAGCAAGGGCAGCTACCTGGCTTCCAAGATCGCCGTGATGTTTGTGATCTCTGCCATACAGATGCTCACCTTTGTATTGATCGGAAATACCATCCTGGAAGTGAAAGGCATGTACTTCTCTTACTGGCTGGTACTCTTTACAACCGCCTGCTTTGCCAATATGCTCGGACTCAACATTTCCGCCAGCTTTAACTCTGCGGTAACCATTTACATCCTGATCCCGTTCCTGGTAATTCCTCAGTTGATCCTGAGCGGTGTGATCGTGAAATTTGACAAACTGAATCCTTTTGTAACCGTTCAGGAGAATGTTCCGTTTGTCGGGGAAGTCATGACTTCGCGCTGGGCTTACGAAGCACTGGCCGTTCATCAGTTTAAAGCCAATAAGTTTGAGGAAAAGCTGTTTAAAGTCGATAAGGAGTTTAAGAATGTTGAATTCAGAAAGAATTTCTGGTTGAGCAAACTCCGGGAAAAACTGAGCAGTGCTGAAAACAATTTCGGAAAAGAAGACAAACAGGAAATGGTTGAAGAGA
Source organism: Flavobacteriales bacterium (assembly GCA_020435335.1). Taxonomy (GTDB): domain Bacteria; phylum Bacteroidota; class Bacteroidia; order Flavobacteriales_E; family Vicingaceae. Next base: position 28,377 of record JAGQZT010000056.1, read on the forward strand.
ACCTGACCCTGCTGAGAAACGAGATTGCCAAAGAGCTTGCCCGTAATCCGAATTTCACATTCGACAATTACGAAAAACTGACAGTCGGTCAGGTGAATGACGAGATCTTCAGAGAAGCGAAGATTTACATCAAAGAATTGAACGATTACTACCTTAAAAAGTACAAAACCGCTTACGACAAACGGGACGACCTGATCGCTCAGCTCAACAAAGATGAAGAAGCCAAGGCTAAATTCATTGAACTGAAAAACAACTACACCAATGATGCCCTTTCCGATTTCGTGAAGGATAAAAATTCCCTGAACAAGATCCTGGAACTGGACGGTCATTTGATTCAGAAAGCCGATCCGATCTACCTCAGCCCGAAAGGATTCAGAGCTCATTTTTACGCTCCTGAGAAACGCGTATTCGGCAAGTATTACGATACGTTCTGGGTTAATATTATCGTGATCTGGGGTATGTCTATCTTTTTAGCCATTACTTTGTACTTCGACCTCCTCAAAAAACTGATCGAAGGAAGCGGCAAATTGTTTGAAAAAAAGAAAGGTTAATTCAAACAAATCGCCGTATTTAAGCGTACAAGAGGAACAGAAGTCCTTAACATGATCCGCAAACTGATTTTTTTCTTTCCGCTGCAATTGCTGTTGGTTAACCTGAAAAGAAACCACCTGCTGTTGTTGCTCTGGGTTATTTTGTTTGGTTTTGTTGGGCGGTTCATCGCCAACAAATACGGTATCGGATTCTTATTCCTCGCTCCGGAATATATGGGCCGGGTTAGTTTCTGGGCCTACGCCATTGTAGGATTCTCCATCGGCGGATTCGTAATGACCTTCAACATCAGCAGTTACATCATTAACAGCAAACGCTTCCCGTTTGTAGCCACACTCAAGCGCCCTTTCGTGAAATTTTGCGTAAACAATTCCTTACTGCCACTACTGTTCGTAACCTATTACTGTGTTCAGGTCGTGCTCTATCACATCCGGTTTGAGAATACCCCCGGCTGGACCATTTGTATTTATGTGCTGGGAGTGATCACGGGTTATGCCGTGAACATTTCCATTTCGTTAACTTATTTTCTTTCCACGAATAAAAACATCTTTAAGATTTTAGGTGTGAATCCGGAGCTCTTCGGAACTCCTGCCAATTCATTGCTTTCCAAAGAATCGAGTATCTACAGCATTTTAAGGAGCCGGGAAAAGTGGCACGTGGAAACTTACCTTTATTCGCCCTTTAAACTGAGGCATGTCCGCAAGATCGAACATTACGATGAGGCCATGCTGAAGTCCATCATCACTCAAAACCACATTAACGCCTCCATATTCGAAATTGTGGTCTTTACTTCCCTGATCGTTCTGGGACTCTTTGGAGAACACGATGTATTTGCCATTCCTGCAGGAGCCAGCATCATCCTGTTTTTCACCATCATTTTCATCCTGATCAGCGCTTTCTATACCTGGCTGAAGGGCTGGACCACTATTGTTCTGGTAAGTGTTTTTCTGATGATCAACTTCCTGTCGAAGAAAGACCTGTTCAATTTCGACAATCAGGCTTACGGGTTGAATTATAACACGGAAAAAGCCGATTATTCGGTCGACAACCTGCTCCGTATGACGAAAAACAAGGAGCAGGTGGAAGAATCCAAAAAGAACTCCCTGGGCATCCTGGAGAACTGGAAAGCCAAAACACACCAGCAAAAACCGAAGCTGATCTTCATTAATACCAGTGGTGGCGGTTCCCGATCCACACTCTGGACCTTTTACCTCTTGCAACTGACTGACAGCCTGAGCGAAGGCAAAGTCTTCAACCAAACCCACCTGATCACAGGATCTTCCGGAGGAATGATCGGCGCTTCCTACTTCAGGGAACTTTACCTGAACAAAGACAACCTTCCCTACTCCATTTACAGCAAAGTATACCGGAACAATACCGCCAAGGACCTGTTAAATCCCGTAGCATTCAGTATTGCCACCAACGATATGTTTGTCAGGTTGAAGAAGTATGACGACGGTAAATACACTTACACCAAAGACCGCGGGTATGCCTTCGAGAGATGCCTGCTTTCAAATACGGGCAACATACTGGATAAACGCCTGATTGATTACCAGCTTCCGGAAGCTAATGCCGATATTCCCTTGATGATCTTTTCCCCGACTATCATCAACGACGGCCGGCGGTTGCTGATCTCACCCCAGCCCGTTTCCTTTTTGAATCACAACGCTTTTGAACGGGGAAATTTTCACTTTCCGGCATCCGACAATGTGGAATTCTGCCGGTTATTTAAAGAACAGGATGCCTACAACCTGCGTTTTACCAATGCCATCCGGATGAGTGCGACATTTCCCATCATCATGCCGAAAGTATCGCTTCCTTCCGACCCTAAGATAACGGTTATGGATGCCGGCATGCGCGACAATTACGGATCACTTACGGCTTATAAGTACATCTATACCTTCAGAGACTGGATCAATGAGAACACCAGCGGTGTGATCGTGATCAATTTCAGGGATAAGCCCAAAGTGCTGCCGGTTAACGACAACGCTCGGCGGAGTATTCTGGAAAATCTGTTCAGTCCGGTAGGCAGTCTGTACGACAACCTTTTTTCCACGCAGGATTACAATCAGGATGAGATGTTGCTTTACCTGAGTGGAAGTGTCGACCAACCGGTGGACATCATCAGTTTCGAACTGAACAATACATCAGACGACATTTCGCTCAGCTGGCATTTAACCACGAAGGAAAAAGAAAAAGTGATCAATTCGATCTACACTTCGAATAACCAGCAAAACCTAAAGAATCTGTTGAGTTTGCTTAACGATCAGTAAGCCAGCAGATCAAGCAATTCATCCTTGAAACGGCGTTTAGCCAGGAATTGCTCTTCCAGTTGGTTGATGAAAGGAACAGGAGTATCCAGGCTGGCCACTCTCCTGACCGGCGCATCCAGGTATTCAAAACAGTTCTCGTTGATCAGTGCACTGATCTCGCCACCGATGCCGTTAAACATCGTAGCTTCATGCAAAATCAGCACCTTACCTGTTTTCTTCACCGATTCAAAAATAGCTGCTTCATCCAGCGGAACCAACGTTCTCAGGTCGATTAGGTCGGCAGAGATTTCGGGATGCTCTTCCAATAAGGAGAGCGCCCAGTGCACACCACTTCCATATGTAACGATTGTTACGTCTTCACCGGATTGAACGGTTGCCGCTTTTCCGAACGGAATGGTATAATAACCATCCGGAACCTCCTGACTGATGCTTCGGTACAAGGCTTTATGCTCGAAGAAGATGACCGGATTCGGATCCTCGAAACTCGTGGTCAGTAATCCTTTGGCATCGGCCGGGAAAGCCGGATACACGACTTTTAATCCCGGTGTTTGGGT
>JAGQZT010000057.1 GCA_020435335.1 Flavobacteriales bacterium
GGACCTACCGGAGCAACTGGTGCAACTGGACCTACCGGGCCGACTGGACCTACCGGAGCAACTGGTGCAACTGGACCGACTGGACCGACTGGACCTACCGGAGCAACTGGTGCAACTGGACCTACCGGGCCGACTGGACCTACCGGAGCAACTGGTGCAACTGGACCGACTGGACCGACTGGACCTACCGGAGCAACTGGTGCAACTGGACCGACTGGACCTACTGGACCTACCGGAGCAACTGGTGCAACTGGACCTACTGGACCGACTGGGCCTACCGGAGCAACTGGAGCTAACGGAACCAATGGAACGAATGGGGCAACCGGAGCAACTGGTGCGACCGGGGCGACCGGGGCGACAGGTCCTACTGGTGCCAATGGTGTTACTTTTATGAATGGAGTAAACTTAGCAGCAAGTAGAACGATCAACACCGCAGCATGGGCCAACGTAGCGAGCATGTCATTCTCTTTTACTGCAACAACAACGACCGCTGTTGTATCCTTCTCTGCTTCTGGTTATGGCTATACTAACTCGATGGCCTATGTACAATTCAGAGTGTTGAATAACGGTACATCCATCGGAGGTACAAACACAAAAATCCAAAGCTATGATGACTTAACAGGAACCATTACTCCTTGGAGTTGTACATTCACACGATATTTAACAGGATTAACCGTAGGAGCTAACTACACGTTAACTGTTCAGGGCCAACGAGGTGGTATTTTCGGAACATTAGATGCCATTGTAAACCCTGCTTTAGATGGTCACCACATGACACTAACTGTTATCCAATAATTTGTCAAACATGAAGAAATTATATATTCCCCTACTTTTCTTAGTTCCTGCATTTTTAACTACTTCCGGCTTAAAAGCTCAGCAGACCACCGACAATACTCCTAAACTTGGGGTTGCGGAAAAAAAAGATGCTGTTAATGCTGTTGAGGTTAAAACCAACGATAATGTTATCGCTCCAAAATTGTCTGTTGGAGACAAGTTGGAAGTGATCGACGTTCAAAAAACAAAACCTCAATCCAAGCCCAAACAGGAAGACTCCACACCTAAATTAGATGTGATGGATAAAAAGGAAGAAAAGTAATTTAATAATACTTCTATGAAACTAAACATATCTAAATATGTCTGGCCCTTTATCCTGATCCTGGTAATCACTTCGATCAGTCTTCCGGCTCTGGCCCAAAATACCCTAGTACTGAACGGGGGTATTACGGTGCTGAACGGAGGGACTGCAGGTACGCCGGTGTATTTGGTCGTTAACGAAGCCAATACATCGGGTATTACCAGACTTGCGGGAGGCGGGCATATTCATTCCGAAAACCAGTACAACTTTGTACGTTGGGTGTCAGGAGCCTCAACCGGCAGCTACGTATTCCCTTTTGGGGTAGGTGGCAATGCCGCAGACTACATCCCTTTCACCTTCAATAAAACAGCCGGTAACAGCGACATCGATATGTCTACCTGGCAAACGGATCAACAAAACAACCTGCACCCTGCAGCTACTAATGTTGGTCCTGTTACCTCCATGACCGGTGTTACGGACTCTGTGTTGTATGCTATTGACCGTTTTTGGGATATTCAGGCAACAGCTACTGCTGATTTGACCTTTTCCTACCTCGGTATTGAAAATACAACAGCCTCTCCAACCGATACGGTAATGGCTCAGCACTGGAACGGAGCAGCCTGGGATCCTCAGGTTGGTATTGGTAACCCGGGTGTAACAGCCGGTGTAGGTACCGCCGGTCCTTACCTGGCTCAGAATACTTTTTCTCCCTGGGTACTAACCATCAAAGCTCCTTGTCCTACGGCATTATTCTCTTACCCAAGCGATTATTGTGACAACGATTCTTCGATTCAGTCTATCATATTCTCCGGCGATACGGGTGGTGTATTCTCTGCAACTCCTGCCGGTTTAGCTTTAGATACGCTTACCGGTGATATTATTCCCGCATTGAGTACTCCTGGTACGTATACGGTTACCTATACGCTGGATTCAACATTGAACTGTCCGATTTTCACGACGGACACAACCGTTACCATTCACACCACCAGTGCCACGCCTCAATCAGCGTCAATCTGCCAGGGTGACAGCATCTTCCTCGGAGGTGCTTTCCAAACGGCTTCCGGTGTATATGTGGATTCTTTGCTGAATGCCAACAATTGCGACAGCATCGTTACTACAACATTAACGGTTAATCCGGTACTAACTACTCAGGTTTCGGATTCCATCTGTCAGGGCGACAGCATCCTGTTGGGTGGTGCATTCCAAACCACTGCAGGAATCTATAATGATACCCTGACTTCTTCCTTGGGTTGTGACAGTATCCTTGAAACAACCCTTACTATTAATGCGTTGCCAACCATTCTGGCAACTGTAGATAACGATTCCATCTGTCCGGGAGTTGTAGCCAACCTTGATGCTTCAGGCGGTGCGGCCTACTCGTGGGACAACGGCCTGGGTGCCGGTCAGACTCATCCGGTTACTCCGGGTGCAACAACCACTTACACCGTAATCGGAACGGACAGCAACGGCTGTACCGGAACGGATAGCGTAACTATTTTCGTGAATCCGGGAACAGTTGCCGATGCCGGTGTGAGCCAGGAATTCTGCGAGGATGAACTGACCACCCTGAACCTGGTCGGAAACACACCTGCTGTAGCCGGTGAAACCGGAATCTGGACGACTACCAGCTCTGCAGTAATCGCCAATCCGACGAATCCGACTACGACAGCCAGTGGCTTTACCGTAGGTTCTTACACCTTTGTATGGACCATCTCCAGTGCAACTTGTCCTCCGAACAGCGACGCCATCACCATCGATGTGATCAGTTGTGAGCCTTCGGTGATCATCATCCCGAACGTGTTTACACCAAATGGAGACGGACAAAATGATGTGTTCACCGTATCCGGCGTGAATCTGGCCGAAGTGAACTGCAACATCTACAACCGCTGGGGTCAGCACCTGTACTCCTGGGATAACGTAAACGGAGCCTGGGACGGTAGAACGACTGCCGGTGCCGAAGTGCCCGACGGAACATACTTCTTCATCATTGAAGCCGTAGGAACCGACGGAACCGAATATTTCAAAAAAGGAACGGTAAGCTTAATACGCTAACTAAACCTAAACCATAAGAAAAGCCCCGAAACGATTCGGGGCTTTTTTTGTGTGAATTACTCCGTGATCCTTCGTCGCCGATCTAAGTCACAAGCAAAAAACCACCCTGACGGTTGTGCGTTTTTTATTCCTTCATCTCTACGGAATAAATTCCTCCGGATTACTCCGTGATCCTTCGTCACCAATCTAAGTCACAAGCAAAAAACCATCCGCTAACGCGGCTATTTTTTTATCTCCTCACAACCTCTGCAAGTAAACTTGCATCGTTTGTTCGGAAATAAAAAAACCAACATCCTCACGGAGTTGGTTTTTTGCTTTATTGAGGTTCCGAGCGGACTCAACACCCCTTAAATCAGAAATTCCTAAAACACCTGTGTATTGCAATAAATATGATGTAAATTCAATGTTATCTAGGGTTTTACATTTACTATTCATATCGAAATGGATCGAAGCAAATAGAAATAAGTTTAATAATTGTCGGACGAATGTCGGACGAATTGCATACATTTATAACATAATCATTTGAGTTATGGCTACGATTAGTTTTAGATTAAGGAAAACTTCACAAGATAAACACCCTATATTGGTACGCTTATCAATGGGTAGAGGGAAAGAATACCAGAGTAAAACAGGTTTTACAATTAATCCAAAAGATTGGAATGAAGAATCCCGATTGCCAAAAGGCAACAACGAGGACAATAAGCGACTCCGAAACGATTTAAAGACACTTGATGCCTATATTGATAACAATGTAAACAAATCATTAGGAAAGGGCGAAATGATCGATAAATACTGGTTAGATGCTCAAATTAATGGGTGTTTTAATAGAAAAGATAAAAAAGATTCTTCATTGCTAACTAATCACATTAAATACATCATAGCAAACGCAAACACCCGCAAAATAAAAGGCACAAACAAAATTGGATTATCAAAGGGAAGGGTGCGATCTTATAATACTTTCTTAAACCTAATTGAAAGATATCAAAAAGAAAAGCTTAAAAAAGATATTCATTTTCTGGACATTAATCAGCCATTTGTTGAGAAGCTTACTAATTGGCTCTTAAATGAATTGGGGCTATCAGTAAATTATTCAGGTAAAGTCCTAGCAAATTTAAAAGCAGTCTGTAATGATGCAGAAAGAAACCTTATCGAAGTAAATGAATATGCCAAAAACATAGAAGTATTTAAAGAGAAAAAGGAAGACCGAATTATTCAAATCCTTTCATTTGATGAATTAGAATTATTAAAAAGTATATCATTAGAAGGAGCTAAAGACAATGCAAGAAATTGGCTAGTATTGGGTTGTTATTTAGGTCAGCGTGTAGGAGATCTAATGAAGATCAATAAAAACAATATTCGACTAGAACAGAACTATTTATTCGTAGACTTAACTCAAGAGAAAACTGGAAAAGGGGTTACTATACCCATTTACGATGATTATTCTCGTAATATTTTACTTAACAAGCTTCCTTATCCAATTGAACCTCAAAAATTTAATAATCATATTAAAAGCGTTTGTAAGTTAGCTGGGATAACTCAAGAGGTACAGGGTAAAAAGACCAACCCCAAAACGAAAAGAAAAGAGCTTGGTGTTTATCCCAAATATGAATTAATTACAAGCCATTGCATGAGGCGTTCATTTGCATCAAATCATTATGGCAAAATGGCTACACCTTTAATAATTGGGATTACAGGTCATTCCAGAGAAGATGAATTTTTAAAATATATTGGGGTGCCTGAAGATAAAGATTATAATGCAAAAGAGTTTTTAAGGCAATTAGAAAAATACAATAAGGCAAACAAAACGAAATCTAATTTAAAGTCGGTATAATATAGATTACAACATTTTCAACAAATTAGTTTAAACGTCAATACTATTAAAGGAAGTGGACTGTTGAAAATATGTTTACTTCTATTCTTGCGTTTCCCCCTTACCTACGTAAGCAATAAAGTATCTTTGTATTGTTAAAGTTCTTAAATAAAAAATGGGTGTTACGCCAATAACACCCAAAATAATTTTAGAACCTCTTACGAGATACTTTCAATAGTGATTCAAAAGTACTCAATTAAGGGTTCCCACAAGTTATTTTTTTGGTTTTTTATTAAGAGCATAGTATTAATTTTTAAACTATTGCTTATGTCATTAGTAAAAACGTGGGTAGTTGCAAAAACACTTAATTGCACCCCAAGAAATGTACGCTACTTAGTTAAAAAGGGCGTATTAAAACCAATTTACATAGATAATCGCTATTACCTTTTTGATAGCAATGAGATATTAGAATATCTTAAAAACAAAAAGGGGGGTGTGTTATGACTATTCAGTTAATCAATATTACCCCAGAACAGTTAAAAAATGAAATTACCAAAGAGGTAAAAATCTATTTAGATGAATTTGTAAGTAATTACAAACCAAAACAACCAAACGAATATTACACTCGAAAAGAGTTATCGGAACTCTTTAAAGTGGATATATCGACCATTCATAATTGGTCTAAATCAGGTAAGTTAAAGCCCAAAGGAATAGGTAATAGAGTTTACTTTCTTAAATCCGACATTGAGCAATGTTTAACCGATTTAAACACTCAATATCATGGATAATAGAAAGAGATTCAACCAACTTGCAATGGTGTATGAGGCTTTTTACGATGAGCCAAGAACAATGAAAGAAGTAGATATAATAACGGGTATAATGAGAGAAAATATTTGCCGACATTGTTCAACACTAAGACAATTAGATAAAATTTATCCAGTTGGCGAAAAGTTATGTAGTGTAACAGGGCATTTAGCAATTATTTGGACTACAAACCCTGAATTAATACCCCCTACTACACAGTATTCTTTATTTGAATAAAAAAACGGAGAGGTTGTCCAGGCCTCTCCCTTTGTTCTAACCTTATTTATCATAGCAACAAATGAACTTGGTATATCCTAGGGTACGAATAATTGCGTTCGTTCTAGCCCTATTTAAATCGTTTTATGGATAGGTATAATGAATAAAACTAAGCCTATCATATTACATTTACCTGTCCTGTTAATTACTGAAATTAACTGTAAATTAATAGCACATACACCCCTTTTTAAATACAAAATAGAGTACTTCTATTACGTTTTAAACCACCTCAGCATACAACAAAACCAACAGAAAGATAACGACTTCTACAGCTTAAATATATCCCATCTAAAAAAGGTTGCGGTGTCGAATATTGACCAGTACATTAAGTACTTAGAAAAGGTTAAAATACTTTTATCAGATAACATCTATCAGGTGGGTAAAAAATCCAAATACTACAAAATCAATGAAGATTATTTAAAAGGATTACACACCCAAATTGAAATAGAGCCCAAAACTAGACTACATACTAAAATAACAGAAGATATACGGCGCAAGAGAGCCCATTACAGTCGATTAGAGCCACATTTAAGCGTTATGCAGAAAGAACTGCTAAAACTAGATTTCGATTACACAGGAGCGTTAAAATGGATAAACGAAAATGCGAAAGGGGAGGTTAAGAAAATGAGCTACATAAATTCGATACAAGCACTCAAGGATAAAAGATTTAGATACTTCAAAAGAAACAATAAAAACAAAAGACTAGATACTAACATCACAAATCTAAAAGGTGAACTAAAGCAATTTATAAAAGGAGATCACACCGTAATAGATGTATGTAACTCACAACCATTTCTTTTAGCTATACTAATAGAAAACATAATTAATAATAATAGGGATACTTATTGTTGTTATTTACAAGAAGAGACAATAGTGAAAACCTTTGGTATTAAACGGATTAAGCGTATTTCAATATTTAACCAAAATGAAGAAAAACAAGATTTGGTTAATTTTTCAATGTTCTATAATTCTGTTTTAAATGGTAGTTTGTATGAAGATTTCATCGCTCATTACGGTAATGGAGTGAATAGAAAGGATGTGAAGATTATATTATTTAAAGTCTTGTTTTCATCTAATAAGAAACAGAATTTAATCCCTTTCAAAGACGAAAAGAACGTGTTTAAAAGCGTTTACCCCTTTATCTATGATTGTATTTATAATTTCAAGAAAGACGATAAAAAGAACAATCTTTTGCCTATCTATTTACAACGACTAGAAAGTTATTTGTTTATTGACTGTATTGCTAAAGAATTGGTTCAAAACGGTATAGTTCCTTTAACTGTTCATGACTCTGTAATAATACCCACAAAGTATAAAGAGAAGGCGCTAGATATTATTAAGGGTGTAGTGCTTAAAGAACTTGGTGTTATGCCTTCATTTAACATCGAAAGCCTTAAGCCTTTGCCTAATGAGTTGAGACTGGCTATTTAGTTAAACTAACATAAACTAACTGCGTTAAAGCAACCGTAAATAACAATGAAATACAAGGATTTTGATAAACAATCAAATTAAATCAAGCGTAACCTATTCAATCATAAACTTATTCGTTGACACAATACTTGAACTGGAGTCTAATACATTCAGCACATAGAGTCCTGCACCGCCTATCTTATCAACACTTATTACAGTTAAAGAACTATTTATTAAACCCGAAAAAACCAATTGTCCCAAGGAATTGTAAATCTGTATATTCCTTCCGATATAACCAATTGTACCAATTGTTACAATCGTGTTTGCGGGGTTAGGGTAAATTGTGAATGAATTATTGGTTAACTCACTTATTCCCGAAGGCTGACAGTTTTGGTTGGGCACATCACTATTCCAGCCTGAACCATTTGTAAACACACCATCGATGTTATTTACACTATAGTCGTTAACATTTACTCCAATGTTTTCTTCGAAGTCCCAGTAACCCTTTAAGCCAGTATCATTGCTATCAGGTTTGCAGTCCATTAAAAACGCAATTTTATTACTATCAAGAGCAATATTGTAAATCGAAACTTCATCTATATTGCCGTCAAATGTGCTATAACTTATGTCGTGTTCATAGTACCAGTCGCCTATTTTAAAAGAGTAATTACAATCATTTATTGATGTTACACTAGACGTGTAAGTGCTATCTAAATGGGCGTTTAAGTAATATTTTACCGTGCCTATATCAAACACAATTGAAACAAAATTCCACTCATTTAAAACGAAGTTTCTGTTGAACTGTATATTATCCTTAACCGTTCCATCGGACACGTTAAACTGCAAGAAATTATTTATCAAGAATAACCCCCAACTACTTGTTGAAGGTTGATTTCCAGTCCACCATTTTGACATTATTGGAATCACCTCAGTACCAACCCCTGTCCCAAAAGTATCGGGCTTTATCCAAAAATTATAGGTGAATTGGTTACTACCCTCATAGGCATTAATGTCACCATAATCAATATAAACACCGTCATTATTAAACTCAACAGAAGTTAAATTTTGTCCTAAAATGTTAATCGATATCAACAAAAGAAAAAGTGAAAATGTGTTCTTCATAATCATTGTAATTTATTACGAACTTAAGGTATAATTGTTGGGATAGCAAATATAGTTAGAGGGTCATGCGATTTATATTAAAATAATATGTAATAATACGCATTAGGGAGGGCTGTCCTAATCTCTACACCTGTTAATATAAATACATCGGTCGGTAGTCACACTCTTTTTATGTCATAATTCAAGCATACCCTTATGTATTATTTAAAATAGACTCCCATGACTTAGTTTATGTAAATATTATAATATCAAATTTCATTTCTTTGACCTAAATTGAAACAAAATATCATTTCTTTCGTTTAGGTAAATAAAGCATCAAGAATCTCTCTTGAGATACCAACCGAGCACAAAAGCCACGGTGGTTTAGAATGCGGACAGTCAGTCAAAATAAATGAGCTTTCCAAATGACATCTTGACGCATAAGTAATGTTTAACATAAAACCTATGTGTATGTTTAGTGTGAATAGACAATCCCTACCCCATAGCTACGGATTTACCATAAAATCTAATCCCATATTTGATTACAATTTACAAGTGAAGAATTTTCTTTACAAATTAGAAATTGAGAAAGAAAAAATCAGCCACAAAAATTATGTTATTAATAGGCTTATTAAAGAAATATTCGCAGTGCATATTTACAACTACACTAGGATTAAGGTTAGTAAGATTGACTTATTAATTGATCGGGTTCATAGACGTGAAATTGTAGTAACACATCTCTATAATAAATTTAACAAGCTTGGCTCAAATTGTAATAAAGAATTGGCATACTTTATAATTCTGGAGCATTTTAAATCATCAATTGAATCAGCTATCAAAATAGAAGCTTATGAGTTTGCTCATGAGCTTAAAATCTGGAAGGAAGTATTATGTAATCCTGTATCAAAATTTCTTTTTCAATTTAAATATTTAAGCAATATAATAACTAAACTACTTGATAGTTTCCTTCCTCTAATTGTAAGTTTTACTTTTTTACTAGTGTTTTATCTTCTGTTGTTTGGGCTTTTCTCACTTTTCAATATCTAAAATTTATTCGCCATGAAATCCTTAGTTCTAATTTTATTATTATTCCAACTGTTTTCTTTCGCTCAAATTAAAACATTTAATGAAAAAATTAATAATCCCAGGTATAAAATCGAGAAGCTTATCTCTATTAATAAGTCTGATACAATTAGTAAAATCGATAAGTATTTTAATCTTATCGATATTGGTGTATGTTATTTCAAATTAGGTGATATCAACATGTCATATGAACATCATACAAAAGCTTCTACATTAATAAAAGATCTTGATGTGGCATATTCATATAAAGCAAACATTGAAATTTTCCAATACAAAAATTATGCATCTGGTTTAAAGTCTATCAAAAAAGCAATTAAGCACAATAAATTTAATGGGGAAATTATAGACACTATGTCTATGATAAATTATTATGTTAATTGTGCTTTTTGTTATGAAAAAATAGGGAAATATAAATCTGCTATCAAGCTTTACAATAAATTAATACTACTTGATCCCAATAATTCTGAGCATTTAATTGATCGAGGTATTAATTTTTATAATTTAGGTTTGACTGAAGAGGCATGTGAAGATTTTAAAAAAGCAATTTTGTTAGGGAATAAAATTCTCCTAGATGATTTTGGAATAACCTGCAATCACTAATTTTATTTATAAATGAAAATTTGAATATGAAGAATATTAATAAAATAATAGCTAGGGAATTTTTATTAATTATTCTTTCAATAATTATTCTAGGAATTGCCTATGTTTCTATAAAAATATACAACTATTACCATGAATCTAAAATAATCGAACTAGAAGACAAAATAGACATTGAAAAAAATCAGTTAGAGTCAATTAATTTCTATGAAAAAAAATATAACCAAAAATGGCTTTATGAAAAATATCAAGTTCATTATTCGTATAATATGTTTTGGGATAGACTACAGCAATTGGCAGAAAAAGATAGTATTCAATATCTATGGAATAGAATGAATCAAGAAAATAATGATTTTCTTTTTTCTATAGGGTTCAATCATCACACAGATTTTCAAGAATTTATTTTATTAAACTCATTTAATATAGAAGATAAGAGAAAGTATAAGAATATATTGAAAATAAAGATTGATTTGAAGAATGAAAAATTATTCCATGAAAGTAAAAACATCAACAATTATGAAATCAAGAAGCTTTTAAAATCGCTTTCAATTATTCTGTTGCTATTGTTCTTTATTATTCGGTATTTATACTATTCAATAAAATGGAGTATTAAAACTTTAAAAAGTTAAATGTCGGACATATGTCGGATAAATAAGAAAATTAAAAAGCCTTAAGTGTTGATACCTAAGGCTTTTAATTCATAACGTTGAGGTTCCGAGCGGATTCGAACCGCTGTAGATGGTTTTGCAGACCACTGCCTAGCCGCTCGGCCACGGAACCCTGAATTGGACTGCAAATCTAACAATAATTTTAATACTTTTATCGAAAAATAAGGCGATGATAATTGATTTACGAAGCGATACGGTAACGGTACCTACTCCCGAAATGCAAGAAGCGATGTTCGCTGCTCCGATAGGCGATGATGTTTTTGGGGAAGACCCGACCGTGAACCGACTCGAAGAACTGGGAGCAAACCTGTTCGGCAAAGAAGCCGGCATTTTCTGTCCTTCGGGAACCATGACCAACCAGATCGGTATAAAGATCCACACCAACCCCCCGGGAGAAGTGATCTGCGATGAAAATTCGCACGTTTACATGTATGAAGGCGGTGGCATCGGATTTAACGCCGGACTGGCCACGAAGCTGCTGAAAGGCGATCGCGGACGATTAACCGCTGCGGCCATAGAAGCGGCCATCAACCCCGACGACGTGCACAAACCCGTCAGTCAGTTGGTCAGCCTGGAAAACACCTGCAACCGTGGTGGCGGAAGCATCTACGAATTGAACGAGATCAAAAAAATCCGATCCCTTTGCGATGAAAAAGGGCTCAAGCTTCACCTCGACGGCGCCCGAATCTTCAACGCCCTTGTCGAGGCCGATTATACCGCCCGGGATATGGGTCAGCAATTTGACACCATTTCCATCTGCTTATCCAAAGGGTTAGGCGCTCCTGTCGGATCGCTGCTGGTTGGCTCCAAAGCCGATATCAAACAGGCCCGACGAATCCGTAAGCTCTTCGGCGGAGGCATGCGCCAGGCCGGGTACATCGCTGCTGCCGGCATCTATGCACTGGAAAATCACGTGGATCGTTTAAAAGAAGACCATCGCCGGGCCAAGGAATTGGGCGCAGCTCTTGAAGCACTTCCTTACACGAAAAGTGTGATGCCCATTGACACCAATATTGTGGTGCTGAATGTGGCAGAGTCCATTGACTCGCAGGAAATCATCCGAAAACTAGGCGAAAAGGGCGTGAAAGTAATTGCTTTCGGTCCGCAGCAAATCCGCATGGTAACGCATCTCAACTTTAATGACGATATGCTTGCCGAAACCATCAAAACCTTAAAAAGCATCGCATGATCCAGATCGGAGATACTGTTGTTTCGGAAGAACTATTGGAACGTCGCTTCGTATGCAACCTGGAAGCGTGCAAAGGAGCCTGCTGCATCGAAGGGGATGCCGGTGCCCCCCTGAATGGAGACGAACTCGAAGAACTTGACAACGTATTTGAGGTCGTAAAACCCTACCTTTCCGAAAAAAGCATAGCAGCCCTCGAAGAGGATCTGTATACCGTTGATCCCGATGGAGACTTCGTTACCCAGCTGGTAGACGGTAAAGAATGTGCCTTTGTTTTTTTCGACGAAAACAACATCAGCAAATGCGCCATTGAGCAAGCTTATCTGGATGGCAAAACATCCTTTAAAAAGCCCATTTCCTGTCATCTGTTCCCGGTCAGGTTAACAAAATATAAATCTTTTACGGCTGTAAACTATGCCTATTGGCACATTTGTGACGACGCCTGCGAATTGGGAGAAAAGCTGGGGGTAAAAACCTATGAATTTCTGAAGGAACCCCTGATCCGAAAGTTCGGGGAGGAATGGTTTAATGAATTAAAACTTGTGGACGAACACCTCACAAAATAAAAAAAATTCTGAATCGACCAATTCTTTTTTTACTTCGTTAAAAAATATATTATCACCCATAAAGCGAATCTTCAATCGTACCAACACTTCCCGAATTTTTAAACTATTTATGCACATTTTCCTGTTAAATTAATGTGTTGAAAACTTCAATTAATTGTGAATTGTTTTTGATTGACCAGCATCCTTTTTTTATGAATTTTTGTAGTCCAATTTGTTTCCAAAAGAAACTTTCTGGCATTAAATATTAAATTTACAAGCACACAACCCATTGTAAATCAGGGAATTAGTCGCTTGTATTTAAACGAGGGAATTTAACTATGGAAGAAAACACGACTGCTCAAGAAGAACTAAAAATTGAAGCCGTTCTACCGGAAAATACGGTAGTGGCGAACGAGGAACCCATCCTGAAAGAGAACCCAAACCGGTTCGTTTTGTTTCCGATTCAACATGATGACATCTGGAAATTTTACAAAGATCAGGAAGCCAGTTTCTGGACCGCCGAAGAAATCGATCTTTCTCAGGATTTAAACGACTGGGAAAACAAGTTAACGGACGATGAGCGTTACTTCATTAAGCACGTGTTGGCTTTCTTTGCGGCCAGCGACGGTATCGTAAACGAAAACCTGGCTGAAAATTTCGTAGCCGAAGTGCAGTATACCGAAGCCAAATTCTTTTACGGCTTCCAGATCATGATGGAGAACATCCACTCCGAAACCTATTCCCTGTTGATCGATACATACATCAAAGACCCGAAAGAAAAAGATTACCTTTTCAATGCCATTGAGACTTTCCCTCCGGTAAAGAAAAAAGCTGATTGGGCTATGCGTTGGATCGAAAACGGTTCTTTTGCCGAGCGTCTGATCGCTTTTGCTGCGGTTGAAGGCATCTTCTTCTCCGGTTCGTTCTGTTCCATCTTCTGGTTAAAGAAACGTGGCCTGATGCCGGGACTGACCTTCTCCAACGAGCTGATCTCCCGCGATGAAGGAATGCACATGGATTTTGCCTGCCTGCTCTACAACAATCACCTGATAAACAAATTGAGCAAAGAAAAAGTAACCAAAATCATTACCAACGCCGTAGAAATCGAATCGGAATTCGTAACGGAATCCTTACCGGTAAAACTGATCGGTATGAACGCCGACCTGATGAACCAGTACATCCAGTTCGTTGCCGACCGTTTATTGGTTCAGCTGAATTGCGAAAAGGTGTACAACGTGACCAATCCGTTCGACTTCATGGATATGATCTCCCTTCAGGGGAAAACCAACTTCTTTGAGAAACGAGTGGCTGAATATCAAAAAGCCGGCGTAACCAAAGGCATGGAAGATAACGCTGAAGCATTCAGCCTGGATGAAGATTTTTAATTGTTATAGAAACTACTTAACTGCCCACTGACTATGTTCGTTATTAAAAGAGACGGAAGAAAAGAAGCTGTTCAATTTGACAAGATTACAGCGCGTATTAAAAAACTATGCTACGGCCTTAACCCTTTGGTAGACCCGACCAAGGTGGCCATGAAAGTAATTGAAGGGTTGTTCGACGGGGTAACGACCTCCGAACTGGATAACCTGGCTGCCGAAGTTGCTGCAACCATGACTGTTCAACATCCGGATTTTGCATTGCTGGCTTCCAGAATTTCCGTTTCCAACTTACATAAAAACACCGAAAAAAGCTTTTCCGAAACCATGGAAATGCTTTACAATTACATTGATCCCAAAACAAAAGAAAAGGCTCCCCTGCTCGCAGATGATGTTTATGAGGTGATCAAGAACAATGCGGAGACACTGGATTCTTCCATCATCTACGACCGCGATTTTAACTATGATTATTTCGGGTTTAAAACCTTGGAACGTGCTTACTTGTTAAAGATCGACGGTAAGATCGCCGAGCGTCCGCAGCACATGCTTATGCGTGTATCCATCGGTATTCACAAAGAAGATATCGACGCTGCTATGGAAACCTACAACCTGATGTCTGAGAAATGGTTTACCCACGCAACACCAACCCTGTTCAATGCCGGGACACCTAAACCACAAATGTCGTCCTGCTTCTTATTGTCTATGCAAGACGACAGCATTGACGGCATCTACAACACACTGAAACAAACGGCCAAGATCTCACAATCTGCCGGAGGAATCGGATTAAGCATTCACAACGTACGAGCTACCGGTTCTTACATCAAGGGAACCAACGGTACTTCGAACGGTATCATCCCGATGTTGCGCGTATTTAACGATACCGCCCGCTACGTGGATCAGGGAGGTGGAAAACGAAAAGGTTCTTTCGCTATCTACCTGGAACCATGGCATGCCGATGTGTTTGATTTCCTGGATCTGAAAAAAAACCACGGAAAGGAGGAAAACCGTGCCCGTGACCTGTTCTACGCCATGTGGACTCCGGATTTGTTCATGAAACGCGTGGAAGCCAACGACGACTGGACTTTGATGTGTCCGCACGAATGCCCGGGACTGTATGAATCGTACGGCGAGGAGTTCGAAAAACTTTATACTAAATACGAGCAGGAAGGAAAGGGTAGAAAAACCATTCCTGCCCGTGATCTGTGGAATGCGATCCTGGAATCTCAAATCGAGACAGGAACACCGTACATGCTCTACAAAGATGCTTGTAACGAAAAATCAAACCAAAAGAATTTGGGTACGATCCGTTCTTCCAACTTGTGTACCGAGATCTTGGAATACACATCGAAAGATGAAGTAGCTGTTTGTAACCTGGCTTCCATCGCCTTACCGAAATTCGTTGTAGACGGTAAATTCGACCACCAGAAGTTATTCGACATCACTTATGTGGCAACAAAAAATCTGAACAAGATCATCGATAACAATTACTACCCGATCGAAGAAGCACGCAACTCAAACATGCGCCACCGTCCGATCGGATTGGGAGTTCAGGGGTTGGCCGATGCGTTTATTCTCCTGAGAATGCCTTTCGAATCGGATGAAGCCCGTCAGCTGAACAGCGAGATCTTCGAAACGATCTATTATGCGGCCATGACTGCCTCCAAAGATTTAGCGAAAATCGACGGCACGTATGAAACTTACCAGGGATCACCCGTATCTCAAGGCATTTTCCAGTACGACATGTGGAATGTAACACCAAGCGATCGATGGGAATGGGATGTACTGAAGGAAGAAGTGTCAAAATACGGCGTTAGAAACTCGTTATTGCTTGCTCCGATGCCTACGGCCTCAACGTCACAGATCTTGGGAAATAACGAATGTTTTGAGCCTTATACGTCAAATATCTACACACGAAGAGTATTGTCCGGCGAATTTATCGTGGTGAACAAACATTTACTTCGTGATCTGAATAAACTGGGCATCTGGAATGATGACCTGAAAAATAAAATCATGGCAGCGAATGGTTCTATTCAGGACATTCCTGAAATACCGGACAACTTAAAAGAATTGTACAAAACAGTTTGGGAGATTAAGCAAAAAGCCGTTATCGATATGGCTGCCGACAGGGGTGCGTACATCTGCCAGTCTCAGTCGCTCAACCTGTTTATGGAAAATGTAAACTTTGCCAAGTTGACCTCCATGCATTTCTATGCCTGGAAGAAAGGGTTGAAAACGGGAATGTACTATTTAAGAACCAAAGCTGCCAGAGATGCTGTTAAATTTACGGTGAACACCGAAGCAGCGGCGGCACCTCAGCCTAACGCAGCACAGTTAAAGGAGCAGGCACAGGCCGAGATGGCTTGTTCGCTGGATAATCCGGACAACTGTGAAATGTGTTCAGGTTAAAAATTAACCGTCAATGCGAATGAGGCAACGAATGAAGCAATCTCATGCTAAATAAAAAGATTGCTTCGCTATGCTCGCAATGACGAAAGATCCTTCTTTTGTAAGAGCGTCCCTCGTTGAAAAACAGGGGCGTTTTTCTTTTTTGGGAATAGGTATAAAAAAAAGGGGGCGACAATGTCGCCCCCTTTCCTTTTAAACGAAAGTTTATTGTACGTTAACGGCCAATTCCCCTTTGTCGCCTTCTTTGATTTCGAAGGTTACTTCCTGACCTTCCTGTAAACCTGCCGGAGGATTAACCAATCCTGTGCGGTGAACAAAAATATCCTTTCCCCCTTCTTCGGGTTGGATAAATCCAAAGCCTTTGGTTTCATTGTACCATTTTACTTTTCCTTTTCTCATGTTAAAAAATTAAAGGTAACTGCATTGCTGCAGCTTGATTATTACTTTGTAGCTGATAAGTTTTGAGGAAATTGACAAATGCCTTTGTTTTTTCATCATAGCTCATGAGCTACGTTTATTATTCATTAGAAAAAAACATCTTTATTATGGTGATAATAAGGCTATTGTATTTCTAACTGTGAAGACAAATATAATTCTATTTTCGATTCATCGTACGGAAAGAGGAAAATTCCTTGTCGAACAATTACATTTTTTCATAAAAAAACTCCCTTGCTGTTTAGCAAGGGAGTTTTCATATTAACTAAACACTATCTACTTAATGATTAACTTTTTAGTTAATAATCCTTTCTCGGAAGAGAGCTTCAGGAAGTAAACTCCTTTAGCGTTTCCGGTTAAGTTCATTCGGTAGTTGTCGGTTTGTTGTGATCTGGTCAGTACGGCATTGTAAACCGCTTTACCTAACTGATCGTAAACTCCAACTTCCAATTGATTGGCCTGGAAGTTAGACAGATCAATACTGAACTCACCGTTACTTGGGTTCGGTGTAACCGTAACCTGATCAGCATTGTTCAGGTCTTCGATACCAACGGTAGCTACATTGAATGTAAACACGCTGATGTCTCCACAGTAGTTGATCACAACCAAAGTAACCAGGTAAGTACTATCGTTTGATGGATAGGTATGACTTGGGTTTTGTTGGTTACTGGTTGTACCATCACCAAAATCCCAGTGCCATGTTACCGGATTACCAGCACTCATGTCGGTAAAGTTGGTTGTAAATCCAGTTACAGTATATGTAAAGTTACCACCTAACGAATCACAAACATCCATGGTTTGGCAGGTTGTGTCAGTTCCACAGTAGGAATAAGCATACAAACAAACCGTGTAGGTAGAATCTACTCCGTAAGTGTGTGATGTTAACAAGCCTGAACCTGTAGAACCGTCACCGAAATCCCAGGATACGGAATCCTGATGCATCGTAGCAGAAGCATCGAAGTTAACCGTACTGTAGTTCGGCGTTGCCGTAAATGCAGCGATAGCAGTTGTGTCATGAGAAGCGGTAATTTCAGTACGCTCATCCGAACAATCTTCGGCAGCATAGTGAATGGCACCGTTGAATGATCTTGGGTTATTTACACTGCTAAATGATCCGCACAGACCAACACCTGTTGTTGCTGAAAGCTCAGCGTTGGTGTAGGTAAAGCTACCGTTGGTGTAGCTTGCAGGGAACTCAACATAAATAGCATATGTTGCACCCGCAGGCATTACAATCGGGTTTCCGGTGAAATCCACTTTCGTGAAGATTCCGGCTCCCGTACCAGCAGAAGTTACGTTGTAGGTACCGTGTGTAGTCCATGCAGCGGCATTGGTCTCATTACCTACGTACGTTCCGTTTGCAATGTAATGAATGGTAACTGTAATCGGAGTTCCTGTTCCGGCAGTCGTAGCTACGGAGAATCCGCTGATGGAAGTTCCGTTGAATGATGTTACATCAAACATGTTACCTCCACCACAGCTGTTTCCGGCTGTATTAGCCATAATCAGACTGTCGTTTCCTGGTAAATACTCCAGGAAGTAGGAGCTCTGTGTAGAAACCGAAGGAATCATGTAGCTGTCTCCGGTTCCAACCAGGTTACCTCCGGTAGGAGCATCGTACCAACCGTAGTTTGTTCCTGGCAAGCTCAGCGCTGTAATTAAAGCAGAGTCACCATCACAAGCAACACCATTGTACCCCACAGGGAAGTACGGACGGGCAATGAACGAGTGAGATGCCGTATCGTTACTGAAATCCTGCTCACCAGCCAGAGTCACATAACCCAATAAGTTGATGTTTACTCCTGATATGGTATTAAGGGTACCAACTGTAATGGTATCATACTCGGTAAACAATAAGGTATCGGAATACGCGTATGAAAGTGTTGTTGTGATATCTCCTGTAACCTGAACATCAATGTTCATGTTGAAGATGGTATCACCCAGGTTACGGACAATTACTGTAACCGGAGTTGCTGAATCACCGCAGATCACACTTCCTGGTTCAAGGAAGCTCATTAAAGCAGCGTTGTTTGTTAAAGCAGTGAACTCATCAGCACCCATATCAACGAATGCTCCCATAGGGCGAGTATCTCCGTCGATATCATCCAGAATACCAACCGTGTTATCCCCTTTGTCATCTACCATTAATGAAACGGTGTGCAGGTCGTTACTAGATGGGAAGATCGGATCGTTCTCGATGGAGTTTTGGTTAGCCGTAGGTTGTGAAACCTGCCAAGCAGCCACGGTTGCATATAATGAACCACCATCATAAATTAAGCTAGGGTTACTAGCAGGAGAATAATAATCATTATAATCTACTACGTTACCACCAATCGTGATGTTGCTAATGGATTCAAATGCATAATCCGTTTCACTCATAAAGATGTTGTTACGGATATCCAGATTGACCATCCCTGTTACATAGAACGCACCTGAGGTACCGGATGTATTGTAGATGGTATTGTGGAATACATCTGCATCATGCACATCGGTGAAATAAACAGCGTAATCCGTTGTACTGGAAACCATATTGTTGATGAAACGACCCCTGCTTGTAGGAACAGCATCAAAGTTACCATCGGAGATGTAGATTCCGTAGTCAGGAGCATTGATCACCTTATTGTAAGAGATGTCGAACATCATCAGGTCGAAGGTGTAGATACCGTCACCGGCAGCAGCAGTTCTGATGTTGGTGATGGTGTTGCCAATAATCTTGATGGAGTCCTGATCATCCATATAGATACCATAATCCTCGGGTGAATCGATCATGTTATCGATGAACGAGTTTCCAACGTTTCTGGACAGAGAGGCTCCTTCGAAGTGAATTCCTTTCTCACCACCCAGGATCGTGTTACCTTGAACTGTTGTAAAGTAAGCGTTCGTTCCTTCTGTAAATGAACTGGTTTCTACATCGGAAGCACTCACACCAATAACATCGGATAATCCGGTGTTCATAGACAGGCGGATCAAACAGTTGCTGATGGTGTTGTACATCGCTGAGTCTCTCAACTGTACACCATAAGCATCGGTAGTTCCGGTATTTTCCAGAGTCATGTTGGTAATGGTTACCCAATCCGCTCCGTTTAAGTAAACGTTACTGAACGTTGAATTGGTCATCGTTACCAAAGAAGTGTCGCCACCATCGATTGTAACAGTAGCTGCACTGGACGTTCCGGGAATGTCTGTTAAAATCAAACGCTCGGCGTATGTTCCCGGATTAACATTCACTACCACGTGCGAATCCACACCACAAGCTAACAAGGCTGTGGAGAGGTCACCAAAGGTGTTGAAGTCTGCCGTAACACCACCTAAGGTATACGTTCCTTTAAGCGCAGTACACAGAATAACTTCCAGCGTATCGTTGGAGGTTTGTTGGTCTGCGTTTCCGTTTGGAAGGTTTGTCCATGCTTTGATGGTTGACTGTCCGGCAGGGAAGTTGTATGATCCGATGTTTACCGGAGCTGCAACCGTCTGGCCGGAAGTAATGGTTCCAACCCAGTTAAAGGTGGTTTGTGGCGTACCGTTTACCATCCATTCAACATCTGCATTGGAGATGGTGTTAGCACCGTAGTTGGTAATGTTTACATCTACCGCATTGGTACCGGCAGAGAATGGTGCCATAGGGGCTGTAACAGCAGTAATACCCGCATCATCATTCACAATATTCTGGATCATGAAATCATCGAATCCCATATCTCCGGCAAACCCTATTGACAGTGTTGTTCCGGAAATTCTGAACTTCACATTTGGTGCACCGGCATACGTTGGCATGCTCACAACCGCTTGCAACCAAGGATCAGTAGAAGCTGTTTGCTGCTGGCCGGATACCGAGAAAATGGAAACCCAGGCACCTGTTCCCGTAGTATCTACTTCCAACGTTAATGTTCCTATATCGGCACCATACATATGATACCAGAAAGATACTTCCGGGTTAGTCACAGAAGTAAAGTCAAACACAGGTGACTCCAGCCATGCAACACGGTTGGCCGTACAGGAGGCCTCCAGATACATATAAAACACACCTGCTCCTGGCGTGTGGTCTTCGTTTGGTCCGGTAGAACCTGAGCCGGTAGCATTGATGTCGTTGGTCCAATCCATGTTATCACCGGCAGCATTGAGCCACCCGGGTTCAACCATGGTGTAGGTAGGGTTACATCCGGTAGGACCGGTTGTTTCATTTTCAAAATCATAACTGTACGGATACGTTGTGATTTGGGCACTTGCATGAGCCAACCCTAAAAAGCCCAATACTGCCGAAAAGAGTAATTTTCGAATCATAATCAAAATAGGTTTAGTTTGACTACAAATTTATCTCATAAATGATGATGTGTGTCGACTTTGCCTGTAAGTACGAACCTATTTCATATTAGCATTATAATCCTGTTAAATTGATTGACGCCCTGTTAAAAAAGCCTTCGATTTGTGGTGTTTTTTAGATTTTTAACAAGTAATGGCAAAACCGTTTAGCCTGTAAATCAGAACCTGTTAAATGCTGAATAACAGCATATTATTAGATTTAAATTAGATTCCTGGTCTTAAAAAATTGAGAAGGGGTTGCATCCTTCAGGTTTTTAAAGGCCATATTAAATGCAGTTTTCGAATTGAACCCGGCCTTATGAGCTAGTGCTAACAACGTAAGTTTCTTGTTTTCAGGATCTTTTAACAATTGTTCCATTTCCTGAATTCTGTACTCATTGGTAAATGCAAAGAAGTTCTTTTTATGTTGATCGTTAATTACCTGCGACACATGATTGGCACTTTCGTTCAGGGTTTGAGCCAACATGTTCAGAGTCAAATTACCATTCAGATAGGGTTTTTTGGTTTCCATCAGGCGAATCAACTTGGTGTTAATGGCGCTTACTTCCCGTTTCCCGATGCCTGATTTTAGGTATTTTTCTTTTTTAGGCTGAGCAAGAGCGCCTTTCGTATAAAAAACCCGCTCGAGCAGATGATAGCGTTTATCCTGTTTAAGTAACTCAAAGGCCGGTAGTACCTTGTAAAATTTCAGGTAAAATTTCTTTTTCTCAATATCTTTTTCGATGTGCTTAAATGCCGTATCCAAATCGCCTAACAGAGTCGGAATAATCACGTGAGGATTTTCTGCATATCCGAAATAAGCATTAGGTAAATCCTCCGGCACCCTGCTAAGGCATTCCAACGCTTTTTCCTTGTTACCCATATGAGCATACACAATGCCTAGTCCCGGGTAATAAGATCCGGTATTCCCTTGTGCATCTGGCACGTTCATATAGAGAGATCGCGCCTCATCGTAGCGGCCAAGACGAGTTAATATAACGCCTTTCAACTGATAAAAATTGACATTGTTGGGCACCTGCTCCAAACAGGCTTCAACGGCTTCCAGTGCTTTATGAAATATCCCCAGACGCATCAATATAACCGCATAATAATACCTGGCACTAGCTGAAATGGGGTCTAGCTTGATGGACTTCTGTGCCGCATCCAGTGCCTGTTCATGGTTCCCGATTGCCACATTTACAAACGCATACGCACTCAGGGCCAACGGAAAATTCGGACGATAATGCAACGCTTTTTGAATATGATACAAGGCGTTATCCAGATCTCCCCCAAAAATAAAATCGGCTACCGCCTTCGCGTAATTGGCTTCGGGGTCTGTCGGATCTATTTTTAATGCCTGTGTGGCGGATGTATATGAAATTTCAAGTGCCTCCGTCATGGGCATCACATTAAAAAGACCCAAATAAGCGTAGTAAACGCTCTTTGTTGCACAATATTTGGCACTATCCTGAATATGAGTCAAGACTTCCTCAATCTGCCTGGCGGCTAATTGTATTCCTTCCTGATTGAATTGATTGAAATTGTATTTACTATGCAAATACAACTCGTATGCATCAATATCCTCTTTTTGAGAAAAATAACTCTTCTCGATAATGTTAAAATGGCCGACATGTTCTCTCATTTTCTGAGCAACTTTATCGGATATTTCATCCTGAACCGAAAAGATATCATCGAGCTGATGGTTGTAGGTTTCCGACCAGTATTGTAGCCGGTCTGCTACATTCACCAAATGAACCGTGATGCGCACATTGCTCCCCGATCGTCTAACACTCCCCTCAAGAACCACGCTCACATTCAACCGCTCCCCAACCTCTTTGATGTCAATCTGCTTGTCCCTGAAATAAAATGAAGACATTCTTGACGTTACCTGGAGTCCATCAATATTCGAAAGTGTATTGATGATTTCTTCCGTGATTCCATCACTAAAATAATCATTCTCCTTCTGTTCACTCATGTTCACAAAAGGAAGTACTGCTATGGATAGTCTTTCCTGCAAAACCGCCTAGTCTAAAAGGATAAAGTTACTGATTTATTAATCGTAAAAAGGTGATTTTTTGTTACAAAAGGGCTATAAAATATAGACACAATTATTTTTCAACCCAATCCCCATGCTTCTTAATGAGGTCAATCAGCGCTTCCACAGCTTCCCTTTCAGGAATGTTGCGTTGTACAATTTCTTTTTCCTTGTACAGGGTAATCTTTCCGACTCCGGTTCCTACATAACCATAGTCCGCATCGGCCATTTCTCCCGGGCCATTCACAATACAGCCCATGATACCTATTTTTACCCCTTTCAAATGAGAAGTAACCGCCCGGATTTTTGCCGTTGTTTCCTGCAGATCAAACAGGGTTCGCCCGCAACTCGGGCAACTGATGTATTCGGTTTTGGAGATTCTGGTTCGTGTTGCCTGTAAAATGTAAAAGGCCGTTTCATTGATCATCTGATCACTTCCGCAATGATTGGCTGCAATAAAGATTCCATCACCCAGGCCATCTACGAGTAACGCTCCCAGGTCGGTTGATGCGTGTAATTGCAACTGTTCCGGTGTCAGATCAGCATACGTTCTGTGTATAATTACCGGATTCTGGCAGGCATGATTGATCAGCTCCACAAACAGTTTCCGTTGCTCGGCCATGCCGTGGCCATGATCTGTTCCAAGCATCAATACAGCAGTCGGATCATCCTTCAACCGGGTAAGCAGTTCGGCTGACAGCTCAGGAAGTTTTACTGCAACCAGGTTCATGTTGTCTGAATGCTCAGAACCCGACAAATACTCTTTCACCGTTAACAACGGATAAGCATTAAACGTGTTACGATGTTCCAGCCAGGTGTTGTAATCATAGATCAAGCCCAATGTTCCCGGAACGTCAAAATCTATCACCCGGTCACCCAAAAAGACATAATCACAAGCCGCATCGGCCAGGTTCCACTTATCCAGTGGTACCGAATAGCTATACCCCAATGTGTAAAACGATGCCGGTGTAATCTGCTCCTTTCGGCTAAAATCGTGCACCACAACGGGAACATGTTTGCTTCCGATGTTCAACACTTGATTCGTTTCTCTGCGGTTGTAGGTAAAAGGGTCGATGGGATAGCTTTGGATTTCCGCTATTGGGCTATGATTGCTTCTATTGTCATAACGTTTCACCAGCTCCCGGGCTACAGGAATTTCATATTCAGGTTCTTCGGTGAGTGAGACCCTGATGGTATCACCCAATCCGTCTTCCAGCAAGGTTCCTATTCCTACTGCCGATTTGATGCGGCCGTCTTCCGCCTCACCGGCTTCGGTCACGCCTAAATGCAGCGGGTAATTCATCCCTTCCTTCATCATCTCATGAACCAGCAAACGGTATGCCTGCACCACCACCAGCGTGTTGCTGGCTTTCATAGACAGGACGATATCATGGTAGTCCAATTCCCTGCATATGCGCAAAAATTCCATGGCGGATTCTACCATACCGTGAGGGGTGTCGCCATAGCGACTCATGATGCGATCTGACAAAGATCCATGATTGGTGCCGATGCGCATCGCCGTTCCATGCTCCTTGCACAATTTCACCAGGGGGATGAATCGTTCCCGAATCCGTTCCAGTTCAGCCTGATAGGATTCGTCGGTGTATTCGATCTCCTCGAATTTCTTCTTGTCGGCATAGTTACCCGGATTGATGCGTACTTTCTCTACAATCGTTGCCGCAACCTCAGCAGCATTCGGTGTAAAATGAATGTCGGCCACCAACGGTGTGTTGTACCCCCGTTTACGCAGTTCGGCTTTGATGTTAGCCAGGTTCTCGGCCTCCTTCTTACTGGGTGCTGTAATACGGACCAGTTCACATCCGGCTTCGATCATGCGGATGGATTGCTCCACCGTGGCCATCGTATCCATCGTGTCGGTGGTGGTCATGCTTTGTACCCGGATCGGGTTATTACCACCGATCCCCACCTCGCCTACCATCACTTCACGGCTCTGAAACCGCTGATAGGCTGTTAAACTGTTGCAGTAGGTTTTGTTCATGAAGGCAAATATACTTATCTGAAGGATGATAATACCGATAATTAACGATTTACCACCTTTCACCAAATTTCAGCATCTGATTTAGTTCATATTACGTAAATTGGAATCACAACTTAACACGAATAAAACATGAAGCATCTCAACATTTTACTCCCACTGCTGTTCATTTGCAGCTTTTTATCAGCCCAGAACAACCCACCAATTGCGGTGAATGATACCTTTTATGTTGATTATAATGATTCGCTTTATTTAATCAATATTCCATATAATAATATCTACGCCAACGATTCCGATCCGAATAGCAATGCCATTTTTGTAGACACCTCATGGTATACCGGAAGTGCAAACTACATTCAATATCCTATTGTTGGCAGTCAATATCGTTTTTCCTATAAACCTTCCCTTAATTATTGGGGAATAGACAGTGTGCAATACATCCTTAAAGATAATGGTACCCCGGTTATGTATGATACGGCATGGATCTATCTTTTTGTGAAGCGCCCCGAATTCGAATACCTGGATTTGAATAATATTCGGGCAAAAGTTGATTTATGGTCTTTATTTTCCAATACTGCAACTGCTCCGTTAGGGTTTGAAGTTCCTAAAGGTAGTGGGTTACAAACCTATTATGCAGCCAACTTGTGGGTTGCGGGTACACTTCAGGATTCCGTATACATGAATGCTGAGACTTATGGTACTTCCTATACCTTAGGAAATTCTATAACAGGTTTTTCTGCTCCCAGTGGCCCGATAATGGATTCCATGTATTACAAAGAATACGATTATGAGTGGGATCGTTTGTGGAAAATTGATAACTGGCAGATCAGCTACCATCAGAACAATTGGAGTAATGTTGGTTATCAGCCGATCGAAGTGATCGAAAACTGGCCGGCTCATGGCGACACCAGCAAAGGACAAGCCTTTTACCTGGCGCCTTTTATCGATAACAATAACGACGGCATCTATAACCCTTATGACGGAGACTACCCCAGGATTAAAGGGCAACAGGCCATTTACTTTATATACAATGATATTCGAGCTCAGGCAAATACTAGTAACCCTATGAAAACAGAGGTTCATTCCATGGCTTATGTTTACAACTGCCCTTCCGATTCTGCGATCAATAATACTGTATTTATTGACTACACCCTCTATAACCGGTCAGTGAATACCTACGATAGTTGTTTTACCGGGTTGTGGTCTGATATGGACCTGGGGTCAAGCTCCGATGATTATGTCGGTTGTGATGTAGCCCGTAGCTCCTATTACTTTTATAATGGAGACAGTGTTGATCCCGGAGGGTATCAGTCTCATCCCCCCGCTCAAAGCGTCACTTTTCTGAAGGGAGCAAAGCAGGACAATGACGGAATTGACAACCCTTACACCACCATCGTACAAAACGCCATGGACTCATCGGGAATTGTTTACCCGGCATTGGGGAATGGATTTGGTGACGGAACAACAGATAACGAATACTGGGGAATGGAGCGCTTTATGCCTTACAGCATAGGAAGTGGACAATTTATCGGTGATGGAGATCCTCAGATTACAAAAGATTATTACTATTACTTATCCGGTGTTTGGAGGGATTCATCAAAATTTGTCTGGGGAGGAAATGGACATCCTGCTGGAGGAGGTACTGTTCCTTCAAAATATCTTTATCCCGGAACCAGTGACCCTTTATTTTATAGTACATCCGGTGTAACCGCTTCGCCCGTAACCTGGTTTGAACCCACTGTGGGAAACACACCGGGTGACCGAAGAGGTATCGGTTCAACAGGTCCTTTTACGTTCGAACCCGATAGCAGTATAGAATTGACGCTGGCCATTGTTTTCGGTCGGGATTACCAAAATACCGGAAACCTGACCGCCATTACCGTTATGAACGAACGCATCGACTCCATCCGGAGCTATTACCTGAACGGGTTCACTACAACTGCTTGTGGGATCACCTTAAAGGTTGCCGAATCAGAGCCCGATGACAATGCACTGGTGGTTTATCCGAACCCTTTCAACGGCCTGTTAAATATTCACTACATCCCCCAAAATGAGATGGCTGAAGTACGGATTTTCGATGTGTACGGACAGTTGGTGAAAGAAAGGCTGTTAACCAATTCCGTGACCATCGTCGATCTGAGTCGACAGGCAAAAGGGATTTACCTGGTGCAGGTTGTAGACGGACAACAGGTGCTCACGAAGAAGGTGGTGAAGCAATGACCCTTCGACCACGCTCAGGGTGACATTCCCTTCGAGGCTTTTGCTCACGCAAAACGTGCTCAGGGTGTTTGACTGGATCCCTGATCTTCGCCAGGGGAAACAACCATCTGTTAGATTAAGTCTACTTCAGCTTCTGCAAGAGTTTCTTCGCCATGGAGAGGTCGTACAGGTCTTCGATGTAATGCGATTCACGGGGTGAAAGCTTCAGCAGTTTATCCAGCACCACTTTAGCTTCGGCATCTCGCTTTTCCTCCACCAGAAACTCGGCAAAGTAGTACAGGTTGGAAATGGACCGGGCATCTGTTTTTAAGGCTTTCTTCAGGTATTCCTCAGCGGTGTCTCTCGACGGCCAACTTGCTACCATCGGGATTTTGGGCACTTTGTAGTTGATCACTCCGATCAGTTTATATGCCGCTCCGCTGGAATATTCCGAATCCAACTCGAGTAACCTTTCCGCATACATTTTCACCTTGTCGGCCAGCCCGTTCTTTGCAGAAGCAATCACACCCTGGGCTTCTCCATACTTACTGTAATTGGCGATAAACCACAACAAAACAGATGGGTTTTCAGGGTATTTTTCAATGGCTTGCTGTCCGATCACCTTGCCTTTATACCAGGTTATTTTTTGCTGTTTTTTATCCGCCAACACAAAGGCAGCTTTGTAATACAAACTTTGCAGCAGGTACGCTGTTGCTTTTTCGTTATCCGTGGTCAGGGCTTTTTCAAAGTGCCCAATAGCCTTGTTGATGTTGGCAGAATCTACTTTTAACCCTTGGTGTTTTTCGGCGCGTTTATTAAAATAGGTCAATCCTTTTTCCAGATCGCTTTGGGCACGCCCTGAAACGGTACCCATAGCCAGGAAAATGAGTAATGCATATTTTAGCCGGTTTGTCACTTATGATCTCCAACGACGGATTCGTAGTTTGAATTTTTCAACCTGTAAAAACATAACAGGTACAATTACTAACGTTAAGAAGGTCGCAAAAGTCAAACCAAAGATGATGGTCCACGACATCGGACCCCAGAACACCACGTTATCCCCTCCGAAATAGATCTGCGGATCCAGTTCGGTGAAGAGGGTAAAGAAATTGATATTCATCCCCACAGCCAACGGCAGCAGGCCCAACACGGTCGTGATGGCGGTTAACAATACCGGCCTTAAGCGGGTCTTTCCACTTTCAACAATGGAAGCAACCACATGCTCGATCGGCATTTTTTCGTCTTCCGGCATTCCCATTTCCAGTTTCTTCCGTTCAATGGTCAGCTTGGTGTAATCGAGTAATACAATGGCATTATTTACCACAACTCCCGCGAGCGAAATAATTCCGATCATGGTCATCATGATCACAAAATCCATTTGGAAGATCACCAACCCGAGTAGTACACCGATCAAACTAAAGAGCACGGCAGACACGATGATGACCGGGGCAGAAACCGA
>JAGQZT010000058.1 GCA_020435335.1 Flavobacteriales bacterium
CGGCAGATTTCCATGCGTTATGGATGATCTTGTTCCACAGTGCTTTGGCATCTACTTCGCTGGTGTACATCGGATCGCTTCCGGTAATCGGGTATTGTTGCTTGTATATGCTACCTGATTTTACGGCATTCATGAACTCGTCGTCGATACGTACCGATACGTTTGCTCCGGTTACTTTGGTTCCATCCATCTTCGCATCGATGAATTTCTCAGCATCCGGATGTTTGATGGAAACGGAAAGCATTAACGCTCCTCGTCGCCCGTCCTGAGCTACCTCACGGGTAGAGTTGGAGTATCTTTCCATGAACGGAACGATACCGGTAGAGGTCAGGGCACTGTTCTTCACCGGACTTCCTTTCGGGCGGATGTGCGACAGATCGTGACCAACACCACCTCTTCGTTTCATTAACTGAACCTGCTCTTCGTCGATCTTCATCACACCCCCGTAAGAATCGGAGTTACCTTCGTTACCGATCACAAAGCAGTTGGACAATGATCCGATCTGAAAATCGTTTCCGATCCCGGTCATCGGACCACCCTGAGGAACAATGTATTTAAAATCTTTCAGCACATCAAAGATCTGATCTTCGGTGTATGAGTTTTCGTATTTCTTTTCGATGCGGGCAATCTCTTTGGCCAACCGGCGGTGCATCTGATCCGGAGTACTCTCGTAAATGTTCCCATCTGAATCTTTCAAGGCATATTTATTGATCCAGACATTCGCAGCTAATTCGTCACCCTTAAAGTATTTTGTAGACTCCGCCAACGCTTCTTCGAACGTATAGGTTTTTGATGTTGATTTGTCATTTTTAGGATTCACGTCTACAGAATTTTCTTCATTTTTTGCTACAGTTTCAGTCGCCTTGTTGAGTGTCTTTTCCATTGCTGAAAGGGTTTAACGTAATTATTATACTAACGAATTTTTCGGTGAAAATTGCCTTGACAATTATAGGCTTGATTTGGGGAAATTTGGCCCTGTTTTACCTACAATATTTTTTAACAATTCCGGATAGCAAGTTAACTTATATCCATACTGACTTAGCGGAATAATTCTTAATCTTATCAACAACACTTTTTTAATTTCCCGATTTTACGTATGGAAAATTACCTAGTGATTTTTAGCCTTTCATTTTCATTGTTTCGGCTTTAAATTCAAATGCTTTACTATTTTTTAATAAATTTGTTCTCCCTAAAGAAAGGTATGGATAAAGTAGTAGGCGTAGAATTAAGTCACCGGTTTGCACCCATAGCAATCAGAGAGCGTTTGGCACTCAATACGGAGCAAACCCGAGCTGCCATCCGGGCACTCAAAGAATCGTACAAAGAGATCATCATCATCTCCACCTGCAACCGGTTATCCATCTATGCATTCGGCAAAAGTCACAACCAGATTTTAGAATACTTCGATCAGTTCGGGAATTACCGGCAATACCTTTCCATACTTCCCGATAGCGAGATTGCCGTACGTAATTTATTCTCCACTGCCGCCGGACTGGAATCTCAAGCCATTGGTGAGCATCAGATTATCGGTCAAATTAAAGACGCCTTTGACCTGGCCCGCGAGGAAAAGACCATCGGACCTGTACTGGACGAACTGATCGGCCAGGCCCTGAAATCCGGAAAAAAGGTACGAACGGAAACCAACATCGGCAAGTTCTCCGCTTCATTGGCTACGGTAGGTTATGAGTTAATCAAGGATCACGGCTTCAACTTCGAAGACACCACCTTTCTGGTGATCGGAACCGGCAACATGGCCAATCTGGTGACCACCGTACTGGACCGCAACAAGATCAAGAAACTATACATTGCCAGCCACGACATCGACCGCGCCCGTGACATGGCCAAAGAATGGCATGGTGATGCCGTTGACATGCAGGACATGCACACCCCGCTTTCGGAAGCCGAAGTGATCATCGGCGGCACACAGGGTGAGATCAACCTGCTCCACGAAGAAACCATGGCCGTAAGCAAATGCCCGCGAGCCAACTTTGCTCTCCAGACCGGAGGTAGAAAATTGTTCATCGATTTCGGTGTTCCGAGGAACTTCAATCCGGAACTCAAAAACCACGAGAACATCTCGTTGTACGATCTCGACGACATCAAAAAAATCACCTACGACGGCCTGCTGAAACGCTACGACGAGATTCCGAAAGCCCGTATGCTCGTAAACGACGAAGTAGAACGCTTCATGGTTTGGCTCAGAAACCGAAAGGTAGCCCCGATCATCGAGGCCTACTGGAACAACCTCGAAAACATCAAGGAAGAGGAATTGAAATGGTTGTTACCGAAAATGGATAACGTGGACGATAAGACGATCGACCTGCTGAACCGATTCACCCACCGCCTGCTTCGCCGGATTTCCAACCCGAGCATCGAAGGGGTAAAAAACATGGCACAAAACATTCACCACCGCGATAATCCGATCAATACCGCCAAAGAGATTCTGGACGTAAAAGAGGTTGATATCTTCATCCCGAAGAAAAAAATAATCGTCGGTACACGAGGCAGCAAACTGGCCCTCACCCAAACCAACTGGATTGTGGATCGCCTGAAAGAAATTGAACCGGATTACGAATTCGAAACCAAGATCATCCGCACCAGCGGTGACGATGGCGACATCAACGTGGTCGGCGCCTTTACTTCAGCCCTGCAACGTGCTATGCTTGCCGGCGATATCGACATCGCCATTCACAGCTACAAGGATATCCCGACCGAAGAAGTAAACGGCTTGCGTGTCATTCCGGTTACAGCCCGTGAGGATCATCGCGATGTGCTGATCTCCAAATCGGGTAAAACACTCGAAAACCTTCCGGCAGGAGCCGTTATCGGAACCGGAAGCCTTCGCAGAACCGTTCAACTGAAACAGGTTCGCCCCGACCTGGAATACCAATTTATTCAGGGTAATGTTGACAGCCGGATCCATCAGATGGAATCCGGTAAATATGACGCCATCATTCTGGCCGCAGCCGGACTGAAACGCATGAACATGCTTGAATCCGCTACGGAGATTTTCAACGATGATGTAATGGTTCCGGCAGTGGGACAAGGCATCTTAGGCATTGAACTGATCGATAAGGAGGGCTATATCCTCGATCTCATCAAACAACTGCGCCTGGAAGAAACACGCATTGCTGCCGATGCCGAACGCACTTTTCTCATTGCCCTGGGCGGAGGATGTAACCTGCCTATTGCCGCTTATGCAACCGTACATGGAGACCAAATGAACATGACCGGTGTGTTTGCCAATGAGGACGGCAGTATTTTTACCAAAGGAAGCATCTCGGGACCTGTCGAAGATAAACGCTCATTAGCAAATGAACTGGCCATGAGGCTGAAGGAAGAAGTAGAAGAACTGAAAAAAGAAATAACAGCCGATGCCGGTATTAAACAACATTAAAGTCTTGATTCCCCGTCCTGTCGGTCGAACCGACGAGATGGCCGACAAGCTGAGCGCCCTGGGTGCCACTCCCATCCTATTTCCATTGATCGAGATTACCGCCATCAATCAGGATGAACTGAAATCGACATGCCGTGACCATGCCTTTGACTGGATCATTTTTACCAGCGGCATTGCCGTACAGGTTTTCTTCGACAACATCGACACAAAAACCGTAACCAGCAAGATTGCCGTAGTGGGTACTTCCACTCAGAAAGCAGTTGAGCAACTGGGATTGAAAGTCGATTTTGTTCCGTCGGCAGCAACAGCTAAGAAACTGATGCGCGAAATTCCGGTCAACCCGGGAGAGCAGGTTTTAATACCACGTTCTAAGATTGCCGGCAAAGAAGTATTGAAAGTCTTACAAAAGCGAAAAGTACAGGTCACTGAAATAGCTACCTACGACAACACCCCTGTGAACTATTCCAAAGAACAAGTTGAAGAAGTGCTGGCACAAAACATCAACGTGATCGCTTTTACGAGTGCATCGACTGCTGACAGTTTCTTCGGTTTACTCCAAAAACATCGCATCAAACTCTACGGGCCGCATTTGGTGGCTATCGGACCATCCACAGCCAGTGCCCTGCAACAGCATCGCCAGGAAGTGGCAGCTACGGCCGAAGAGCACAACATCGATGGTCTGGTGGCTGTAATCGCCGGATTATACCAATAAAAAATCCCGCCGGGGCGGGACTTTCATTTTTATAGTTGTTTATTAAGCGTCTACTAATGAGATGTCGAATTGCACAAGGCTGATGAATTCATGCACGCGTTTTTCCAGTTCGGCATCGCTCAGGTTAACCATGCGCTCCGTGCCGAATTTCTCCACGCAAAAGGATGCCAGGGCACTGCCGTAGATGATGGCGCGTTTCATGTTGCTGAAAGAGATGTCTCTGGTTTCGGCCAGGTAACCGATAAAACCACCTGCAAAGGTATCGCCTGCTCCGGTCGGATCGAACACATCTTCGAGTGGCAATGCCGGTGCGAAGAATACATTTTCCTTATCGAACAACAGGGCACCGTGTTCCCCTTTTTTGATGATCAGGTATTTTGGTCCGAGTGCCAGGATTTTTTGAGCGGCTTTCACCAGCGAATATTCGCCGGAAAGCTGACGGGCTTCCTCATCGTTGATGGAGAGCACATCCACCATGCTGATGGTTCTTTTCAGTTCATCCATCATGATGTCCATCCAGAAGTTCATGGTATCCATTACGATCAGTTTCGGGCGGGTATGGAGGCTTTCGATCACTTGTCGTTGTAATACCGGAGAAAGGTTTCCGAGCATCAGGAATTCGCAGCCCTGGTAGTTGGCGGGAATTTTAGGCTCAAAGGTTTCGAGCACATTGAGTTGCGTATCGATGGTATCGCGGGAGTTCATGTCATTGTGGTATTTCCCGGACCAGAAGAAGGTCTTTTCATTTTCCCGGATTTCGAGGCCTTCGAGGTCAACACCGTGAGCTTTCAGCATTTCCATGGCATCTTTGGGGAAGTCGCCACCGACAACGGATACGATATTGGTTTTTTTAACGAAGTGTGAAGCGGCGAGGCTGATAAAGGTTGCAGCGCCTCCGACGATCTTGTCGGTTTTCCCGAAGGGCGTTTCGATTGCATCGAAGGCAACCGTTCCGATAACTAATAAGCTCATATTTTTGATTTAATTTTTTACAAATATATTGTATAATTAAAAACTTTCAACTAATATTGCCCTCCTGTTTTGGAAATTCCTCCTTAGCTCAGTTGGTTAGAGCATCTGACTGTTAATCAGAGGGTCCTTGGTTCGAGCCCAAGAGGAGGAGC
>JAGQZT010000059.1 GCA_020435335.1 Flavobacteriales bacterium
CAACATAAAATCCCGCGCTTGTCGAATGATCGAAAATATGTCGATGAATTATTGAAAATGGTATAAATTTGGATGAACGTAAGCCATGAGGTTATTAACAATCATATTATGCTTCATAACCCTTCCTTCGGTGGGGCAGCTTAAAGCGGATTTCAAGGGAAATTCACTGGCTACGGATCAATTTGGCTATTATTACGAAGTAGGCGATACGGAGATCAAGAAATATACTGTTTCGGGAGAATTGTATCGGACATACAGCAACAATGTGTTGGGGGTTATTGCCAGCATTGATGTGAGCAATCCGTACAAGGTGGTGGTTTATTTCCGGGATTTTACGAAGATTTTAATTTTAGATAATTTCCTGACACCAAATTCCGAGGTTATTGATCTGACTGAAAACGATCTCGATCAAACGACTTTGGTTTGCCGGTCATACAACAATGGCATCTGGTATTATGACCCCGTACGTTTTGAACTGACCCGCAAAAATCCGGAATTGATTACAACCAATAATTCGGGGAACCTCGCCAATTTACTGGGAAAGAACATTCAACCGAATTTTATTGTGGAATACAACAACGAATTGTATTTGAATGATGAAACAAACGGAATCCTGGTTTTCGACCTTTATGGGACTTATCTGAAGACCATCCCGATTTACGGGTTATCAACATTTCAGGTCAAAGACAAGTACCTGATCTACGCTAATTCCCAAAAACAGGTTGAGACCTATGACTTTTTTACGCTCGAGAAAAAGCAGTATAAACCGGAAGTTTACAAAGATGTGCGCTTCGTTCAGGTGCAAAACGGGAGCATCTTCATCGTGGATGAAAATAATGCGCTACGCATTGATAAAATTGAAAAATAGCCTTTTAACCTACATATTTTTTTGTATTTTTAAGTCCTTATTAAAACACGAATATGTTAGTAGCAGTTGCAGGAAATATAGGCTCAGGGAAAACGACATTAGCCACATTATTATCGAAGCATTACAATTGGGATGCACATTTTGAAGATGTGGATGAAAATCCTTATTTGAATGATTTTTATAATGATATGCAACGTTGGTCGTTTAACCTGCAGATTTATTATATGACCAGCAGAATTAGCAAGATTCAGGAATTGAGACAAAATCAGCGGAATGTAATTCAGGACAGAACCTTGTATGAAGATGCATACATCTTTGCGCCTAACTTGCATTCCATGGGATTGATGACGACCCGTGATTTTGAAACCTATTTTTCGTTGTTTAAGTTACAGGAAACATTTATTCAGCCTCCGGATCTTTTAATCTATCTGAGAGCTTCTGTTCCTACTTTAGTGAATCAGATCCAAAAGCGAGGCAGGGATTATGAGGAAAGTATTCGTATCGATTACTTAAAGCGGTTGAATGAACGGTATGAGGCCTGGATATCTACCTATGATCAGGGAAAGATTCTGATTGTGGATGTGGATACGAATAATTTCTCTGAGAATGCCGAAGATTTGGGCCAGATTATTCATTCGGTAGATGCTGAACTTCACGGGTTATTTGAACCGAAATAATCCGTTTAAGATATATTATTAGAAGTCCTTGCCACTCGGTAAGGACTTTTTTATTTCTAAAGGTGTTTAAGGGGTTTTAGTGGATGGTATCCTAAACCATTCAAAACCATTCCAGGCTGATCAATAAATCTTTTGAGGGGCGTTATTCGTACCGTTTTATACTCGCTCTGAGTAGGAAGGAGGTGAAAGAGATCGGAGAATGCTTTCGGAATGGAGAAAAGAAAATAGAAGGCATAAAAAAAACCCCGCTTAAGCGGGGTTTTCTTTATTCTAAAGTTCAACTTCTAGATATTTCTTAGAAGTGGAATAAGATGTTGATGTTACCACCAGTTACACCAGTATCGAAGGCCCAAGAACCAGCGCTACCAGTTTTAGTAGTGTAAGAATCCATTCTGTTATCAACAAAGTTCCAAGACTCAGTAGTAGTTTCACCTTCTCCTGTGCTAGCCATGCTGAATCCCCATCCGTACTCAGCACCAACTGATACTTTAGGGAAAATGAACCATTCAACACCGATGAAACCGTTTAATCCGATCAAGAAAGTACCACCGTTTTTCATTTCAGTAGCTCTTGCTGAACCTGGAGTACCGTTTTCATCAACGATAATACCATTAGCAACGTTAGTAGAATCCATAGTAGCTCCGTACTCGTAAGTAGAAGAAGATCCACCTAAGATACCGATCATAATTTGACCACCGTAGTAACCTTGGATTCTAGTGTTACCTTTTCTTTTTTCTAAACCACCACCAACGATGAATGCTAAACCGTTAGAGTTAGTAGTTTTGTTTTCTAATGCACCAGTACCTGGTAAAGATGTAGTAGAAGTATCTTGGATAGTAGTAAAGTTATCACCACCCATTCCAAATCTAAACATCAATCTGTACGCAGTAGACTCATCTTTGTAGTATTTACCCATCAGAGCCATGGTAGCAGTGTTGTTTCCTTGCCAAGTAGCACCACCAAAAGAGTTAGTAGTAGCACCATTGAACATTTGTCCACCGTACTGTAAGAATGGATTAGCGTCAAAACCGATAGCCCAGTCACCAGCTTCTGGTAAATAAGCTTCACCTTTTTTAGACGTTAAACCGTCTTGAGCGAACATTGCAGTAGCTAAAAATAAAGAAGCTACAAATAATACTTTTTTCTTCATTACAATTTGTTTTAGTTAAACTTTAATTTTTATTTTAAAATTTTTAGTTCGGTGCAAACATAATACATTTTTTTGATACCACACAATTTTTTTTTTATTTTATTAACAATTGTTAATAGTTATCAACATGTATGTTAATAAGTCTGCGACCTATTTTATTTAATTCAAAGCAAAGTAAACCATTTTACTCTGGCAAGTACACAATAATAAATAACATTTTATTAACAAATAATGAGTTTGGTCATTATTTGGTGAACTTTTGTCAGAGGTCTGTGTTTATGCTTAGTTCAATCTCATCGTAAATAAACTTACCGGCTAACTTACCGATGATGGATTTAGAACCGTATTCAATACCGTAATCTGTTCTGTCGAAAGCAAACGTAGCTTCCACATGAAGCTTCCCGTCTTTACTTTCAACTAAAGCAGGGAATTCAATGGCATTTGTTTTTCCTTTAATGGATAAGTCGGCCGTAACATTGTACCAACCCGGATTTTGTTCATCCTGAACAGCATTCGTGATGGCTATGTTTGCGCTAGGGAAACCTTCCACGTTGAAGAAATCCTCACTTTTTAAGTGTCCAATCAGTTTATCTGCGTCTTCACCTTCCAGATCCGTACAGGTCATTTGAGTCATGTCGATTGCCAAACCACCGGTAAGCGTTCCTTCTTCCAATTTAATGGTTGATTCGGAAATGGCAACGGAGCCGGTATGCATACCACCCACTTTTCGCCCTGTCCACTCAACTACCATGGTGTTCTCTACGGCAACAGGTGCTTCTACAGTTTCTTCAACAACTTCTTCCACAACCACTTCAACTTCTTCTGCATGAGCTGTGGTATGATTTCCTAAGATCGGAGCAATCACCAGGCCAACCAAACACGTTAATTTAATTAAGATGTTCATGGATGGTCCTGAAGTATCTTTAAACGGATCACCTACCGTATCACCTGTTACGGCTGCTTTGTGTGCTTCGGAACCTTTAAAGGTCATTTCTCCGTTAATTTCAACACCGGCTTCGAAAGATTTCTTGGCATTATCCCATGCACCACCGGCATTATTTTGGAAAATAGCCCACATTACTCCGGAAACACATACGCCGGCCATGTAACCACCTAATGGTTCGGCACCGAATACCAATCCGATAATAATCGGAGTGATGATGGTAATAGCTCCGGGA
The DNA here is from genome assembly GCA_020435335.1 of Flavobacteriales bacterium. GTDB lineage: Bacteria > Bacteroidota > Bacteroidia > Flavobacteriales_E > Vicingaceae. The sequence continues at coordinate 3,874 of JAGQZT010000059.1, forward strand.
AGCATCATTTCTCTTAAGGCTGCTTTGGTGGAGATTTCCACACATTTACCATATTCCGGTTTGCCGGTTCCTTCCATAATGCCCGGAATCTCTTTAAACTGACGCCTAACCTCCATCACCATGTCCATAGCAGCTTTACCTACGGATTTCATAGCTAAAGCAGAGAATACAACCGGGATCATGCCTCCGACAAATAATGCAGCCAATACATCGGCTTTAAAGATGTTGATTCCGTCAATTCCGGTAAAGGTTACGTACGCAGCAAATAAAGCCAGGGCAGTCAGGGCAGCGGATGCAATCGCAAATCCTTTACCTACCGCGGCAGTTGTATTACCTACTGAATCCAATACATCGGTTCTTCCGCGAACTTCTTCCGGAAGTTCACTCATTTCAGCAACACCACCGGCGTTATCAGCAATAGGTCCGAAGGCATCGATGGCCAACTGCATGGCCGTAGTAGCCATCATGGCGGAAGCAGCAAGGGCTACTCCGTAGAATCCGGCTAATGCATAGGAACCATAAATAGCAGCAGCAAACAACAATACGGATAGGAATGTAGATTTCATGCCTACTGCCAATCCGGCAATGATATTAGTCGCCGCACCGGTCGAACTGTTTTGAACGATATCCAATACCGGTTTTTTACCCAGACTGGTAAAGTGAGCTGTTACGGCGGAGATTAATGCTCCAACAGCTAAACCGATGATGGAAGCATAGAATACATTTATAGAAGGAATCTCCTTGGCACCTTCTCCAAAGAAGTTCATCACGATGGTTTTAGGCAACATGTGATCAATTAAGAAGTAGCTGGCAGCCAGAGTAATGATGATGGCGGTCCAGTTTCCTAAATCCAGTGCTTTTTGTACCTGAGATTCTTTGGCATCGTTATTTTTGATTTTTACCAGGAATGTGCCGATAATGGAAGCGATGATTCCGACACCGGCGATCATGATCGGTAATAAGATCGGTCCGATTCCGCCGAAGGCATCGGTAAACTGAGACCCTGCGGCATCGGTCATGTCTTTAATGATGTAGTTTCCTAATACCATGGAAGCCAATACGGTAGCTACGTAAGATCCGAAAAGGTCAGCACCCATACCGGCAACATCCCCTACGTTATCTCCTACGTTGTCCGCAATGGTGGCCGGGTTTCTCGGGTCGTCTTCCGGAATACCGGCTTCTACCTTACCTACCAGGTCAGCACCAACATCGGCAGCTTTGGTGTAAATACCACCACCAACACGGGCAAACAAAGCGATTGATTCCGCACCCAGCGAGAAACCGGCTAACGATTCCAAGACCATGGTCATCTCATCGTAGAAGCTGGCTTCACCGTGCATGAACATTTTCATAAATACCAGGAAGAATAAACTTAATCCGAACACGGCCAGTCCAGCAACACCAAGTCCCATTACCGTACCACCGCCAAAGGAAACCTTCAGGGCGTTAGGCAGGCTGGTTCGTGCAGCTTCAGTTGTACGGGCATTGGCTTCGGTAGCAATACGCATACCGATGTTTCCGGCAACAGCAGAGAAGATGGCTCCGATCACAAAGGCAGGAACGATCATCCAACTGGTTGTTTCAACGATGGTGGAGATTCCGAATAAAGCACCTGAGGCGATTACTACGAAAATAGCGAGTAATTTATATTCGGCCGACAAGAATGCCATGGCACCCTCTTTAATGTTTCTGGAGATTTCTATCATTCTCTCATTTCCGGGGCTTTGTTTTTTAACCCATGCCATTTTAACGAGCATGAATAATAATCCTAAAACAGCCAATCCAATTGGCACAAAAATCAAATTAGATTCCATAGTATATGTGTTGTGTTTTTTATTTTAAATTTTTCAGGTCGGCAAAAGTAGAAAAATTAATGTACAATCAATAATGATTATTGAATAAATTGGGTTGAATGGTTTATTATCGGTTTGGTAACCAACTAATTAACCGATGCGAATCATTGTCGATTTATTTATACAGGACTTGTTTTACAGCCTTGATGATTTTATCTACGTTTGGAAGGTAAGCTTCGATTAATGGTACGGAGAAACTCATCGGTACATCGGCTCCGGTAACCCGGATGACCGGTGAATCGAGGTAATCGAATGCATCTTTCTGAACTTTGAAGGTCACTTCGGAAGCAATGCTGCCCAGTGGCCAGGATTCTTCAACAAAAACGAGCCGGTTTGTTTTCTTTACGGAAGTAATGATGGTGTCGTAATCGATCGGGCGAACGGTTCTCAGGTCGATCACTTCAGCCTGAATGCCTTCTTTAGCCAATTCTTCTGCGGCTGTTTTAACCAGTTTCATCATTTTACCAAAACCGGCAATGGTCACGTCTTTTCCTTCTTTCACCACGTCAGCCACACCAATCGGAATGATGTACTCGCCTTCCGGCACCGGGCCTTTGTCGCCATACATTTGTTCAGACTCCATGAAGATGACCGGATCATTATCGCGGATAGCGGCTTTTAAAAGCCCTTTGGCATCGTAAGGGTTGGAAGGTTCGATCACTTTCAGGCCCGGACAATTGGCGTACCAGTTTGCAAAATCCTGAGAGTGGGTGGCGCCCAACTGACCGGCAGATCCGGTTCCACCGCGGAATACCATTGGAATGTTGAGTTGTCCGCCCGACATGTTATACATCTTGGCGGCATTGTTCACGATCTGATCGATCGCTACCAGTGAAAAGTTCCAGGTCATGAATTCCACGATAGGACGCATGCCGTTCATAGCGGCACCTACGGCAAGACCGGCAAATCCGTTTTCGGAAATAGGGGTGTCAATGATCCGTTTAGGACCAAATTCATCCAACATACCTTTACTTACTTTGTAAGCACCGTTGTATTCAGCCACTTCTTCCCCGAGCAGGATGATGCTGTCATCCTTGCGCATTTCCTCACTCATGGCTTCATTCAAAGCTTCTCTAAACTGGATTTCTCTCATAGCTTAAATTTTAAGTGGAACAAAAATATAAAATAAATGTAGTTTTTTAAGGTTTTTAATATTTAAAGCTATTTTTGGCTTTAAGTTGAAAAGCGCTAAGGAAAAATATCAGGCTTTTTGTGACGGGAACAAGGAAATCCCCTTGTTTCTGAGGCACGATTGGTATGCACATTTATTTGGTGATGACTGGGATGTTGTCCTGGCCGAGAAGAATGGAA
>JAGQZT010000060.1 GCA_020435335.1 Flavobacteriales bacterium
CATTCATATACCTCGCGGTAAGGCTTGTTTGATTGGACAACAAAGCCTTATAATTCCCCTGAAACACCACTTCACCACCCAGATGGCCGGCTTCGGGTCCCAGGTCAATGATCTCATCGGCCGCTTTGATGATGTCCTCATCGTGTTCAACTACGATGACCGAATTACCCAATTGCTGCAATTCGCGGAGCACACCGATCAGTCTTTCCGTATCTTTGGAATGCAACCCGATACTCGGTTCGTCGAGAATATACATGGATCCCACCAGGCTACTACCGAGCGATGTAGCCAGATTGATGCGTTGCGACTCTCCGCCGGACAGTGTTGAGGATAACCGGTTTAGGGTTAAATAGCCCAATCCGACATCATTGAGGTATTTCAGGCGGGTTCGCAATTCGATCAGAATCCGGCTGGCTACCTTTTGTTCATATTCGGTTAACCGGATTTCATTGAAAAACTGGGCCAGTTCAACCACCGGCATTAAAACCAGATCGGTAATGGACCGGTCAGCCACCTTCACATAATTGGCATCTTTCCTCAGGCGGGTTCCCCGGCAATCCGGGCAGGTTGTTTTCCCGCGGTAGCGCGACAGCATGACCCGGTATTGGATCTTATAGCTTTTTTCCTCGATGTATTTGAAGAACTTGTTCAGTCCTTTAAAATGCTTGTTTCCGGTCCAGAGCAACAATTTCTGATCGGCAGTGAGTTCATAATACGGTTTATGGATCGGAAAATCGAACTCCATGGCCGACATAACCAGTTCTTTTTTCCATTTCTGCATTTTCTCCCCTTTCCAGCAGACAACCGCATCGTCGTACACGGACAGGTTTTTATTGGGGATCACCAGATTCTCATCGATGCCGATTACACTGCCGTATCCCTCGCAGGTTTTACAGGCACCGACCGGATTATTGAAACTAAAAAAATGAGCATTCGGTTCGTGAAATTCCATGCCGTCAGCCTCAAACCTGTTGTTGAATGATTTGGATTGAATGCCTTCGTCGTTTTCGATGATCACTTCACACTCCCCTTTTCCTTCGAAATAAGCCGTTTCCACACTATCATAAATCCGGCTGATGTTGTCTTCATCGTCGTCGACTATAAAGCGGTCGATCAACAATTTAATCCCTTCTTTTTTGATGTTTTCCGGCGAAACCGAGGCTATCCGTTCTATTTTCCCATCGATCCACAACCTGGAGAAGCCCTGTTTTTGCAATAATTCCAGATCATCCGAAACATGATTCCCCGGCGTTGCAAAACCGGCCAGCAAATACACCTTTGTTCCGATCGGTAAAGCAGCCAGTTGATCGGCCACATCTTGCGGGCTATCGCGTTTCACCAACTCTCCCGAAACCGGTGAGTAGGTCTTCCCTATTCTGGCGAACAACAATTTCAGATAATCGTAGATTTCTGTGGAAGTACCAACCGTAGAGCGTTTGTTTACCGTGTTTACTTTCTGTTCGATCGCAACAGCCGGTGCGATGCCATAGATATGATCGACATCCGGTTTTTCGAGTTTTCCTAAAAACTGGCGGGCATAGGAAGAAAGGCTTTCCACATACCTTCGTTGTCCTTCCGCAAATAGCGTATCAAAAGCCAGGGAAGATTTTCCGGAGCCCGACAATCCGGTAACCACAACAAAGTTATTCCTTGGAATGGCAACATCAATGTTCTTTAAGTTATGCACTCTAGCCCCCTTAATGTACACATGGGTTTTGGTGTCGATTGGCTTTTCAACCGTTTTAGGCATACTTAAATCTGTTAATTAATGTTAAAGGGAACAAAATTACTTTTCTTTTTAGTAGCTTTGATGTAACCAAAACAGAAAATTGTCGTACATACAACATATCTAACCAAATTTCGTTAGTATGTTTGTTAACGAAAATTAAAACAACGTATCGCCTATAAGTAATATCTACTCTTTTTAAATACAAGCTTTAAAGCTTATTTAGATTTTAACCCAAAAGAGGAAGATATTATGAGACTATCAGAATTTTCAGAGAAGGAGTTAGTACAAGCCTACTTAAAAGGTAACGAACTTGCGTTAGAACAATTAATCACCCGTTTTAAATCCCAGGTATACACCTACATCATTTGCAAAGTTAAGCACGAAGCTCTGGCAGAAGACATCTTTCAGGACACTTTCATTAAGGTGATCAATACCATTAAGAAGGGCAAGTATAACGACGAAGGGAAGTTCCTCCCCTGGGTAATGCGCATCGCACACAACCTGATCATCGATCATTACCGTAAAAACAAACGCATGCCTTTTGTTACAGGCAACGATGAATTCGACATTTTTGACGTAATCAAAACTCCGGAAAAGAGTGTTCAGGAACATTTGGAGATCAACCAGGATCATCACAATGTAAAAAAACTGATCAAAAACTTGCCGGCCGACCAGAAAGAAGTGTTGATGATGCGTTTATACTACGACATGAGTTTCAAGGAAATTTCCGAAACGACAAATGTAAGTATCAACACCGCGTTGGGCAGAATGCGTTATGCCCTGATTAATCTTCGCAAAATGGCCGAAGAGAAAAACATGAATTTTAGTTTTCGTTAGATCTATTTTATAGTTTATTTTAGTTAGTTGAAAAGCGATCCGGCAAGCGGATCGCTTTTTTTTTGAACTAAATACAATAATCTTTTCCGGCTCCCGTTTTAAGTGCATGAACAAAACACATTAAAAGCCTATGCAAAACTTTACTCACTTTGATCTTCTTGAAATAACTAAAAAAGAAAACGAGCTCAAATCATTGCTCGATCAGGAATCACCCGAAAATAAAGGGCCGAAAAACGAAACCATTCAAAACATCCTGAATTATTCGAAAGCCTTAAGCGTAAGGAAATCGAGCCATCTGGACACCATTGAAATGGTTTTGAACTAATTGAAAAGTCCCGGTTGTCCGGGACTTTTTCATTTCACAGCAATCGCTGAGATCTCTACATTGACATTTTTGGGCAGGCAGGCGACCTGAACGGTTTCTCTGGCCGGAAAATCAGCTGTAAAATAACTGCCATACACTTCATTGATCCGGGCAAAGTTATTCATGTCCGAAATGAAAATGGAGCATTTCACCACATGGCTGAAATCCATACCGGCTTCATGCAGTAAGGCTTTCAGATTCTCCATCACCAATCGGGTTTCCGATTCGATGGTTTCCATTTCCAGCTCACCGGTTTGCGGATTGATGGCTATCTGGCCGGAAGTATACAGGGTATTTCCTACCTTCACTGCCTGGCTGTAAGGCCCGATGGGTTGAGGTGCCTGAGCACTTGATATAATTTCTTTCATGTTTTATCCATTTAACTTCTGACAAATATCATTATTTATTTCATATGGTTCCGCTAATTTAGTTTCAGACACAATCGACGCCTATGAAGTTTATCCATCCGATCATACTACTATTCAGTTTACTGCTTTTATCCAACGCCAATGGGTTGTTGGCATCTGAAGAAACACATTCCCAGCATACGGAAACTACCGTCTCCCACGGAGCGGGAACAGAGCACGAACAAGGAGAAGCTCATGAAGAGCATCACACGGACACTTCTCCCCTGTTCTTTATCGTTATTGCCGTCATTTTGGGTGCCGCCACCCGTTTTCTATTCCAAAAAAGCATCATTCCTTTTACGGTAATTCTGCTGCTTCTGGGGATCGGTCTGGGTGTGATCGGGCGACTCGACTACTTCCATGTTTTTGAAATCGGTTCTTCATCATTCGATTTCCGTTTTCTGGATCAATCCATCGATTGGGCCGCACACATTGATCCGCATCTGTTGCTTTACATTTTCCTTCCCATTCTGATTTTTGAAGCGGCTTTCGGCATGGACCTGCACGTGTTTAAGAAGACCTTTGCCAATGCCACCATCATGGCCGTTCCCGGAATTATTGCCGCCATTGTGCTGACTGCTCTGTGTGTCCTTGCCATGAACTATTTCGGCATTGGAATTCCGAAATGGAACTGGACGTTAAGCCTTTTATTCGGTGCCGTGATCAGCGCCACCGATCCCGTAGCCGTTGTTTCCATCCTGAAAGAACTGGGAGCCAGCAAGAAACTGGGGACCTTAATTGAAGGAGAATCCTTACTCAATGACGGAACGGCTATTGTGATCTTTATGGTGATCTTTCTCGGGATTACCGGAACGGGCTCCGATAGTTCGCCCATCCTCGAGTTCTTTAAAGTTTCATTCGGAGGTGTAGGAATCGGATTGGTTATCGGGTATTTTGTTATCCGGTGGATCAAAAAAGTTTTTAACGATGCACTGGTTGAGATCAGCGCCATTATTGCAGCAGCCTACATCACATTTTTCATTGCCGAACATTTCCTGCATGTCTCCGGGGTATTGGCACTGGTTGCTTTCGGCCTGATGATGGCTGGCTCCGGAAGGACCAAAATCAGCCCGGAAGTACAACACTTCCTGCACGAATTCTGGGAGCTGGCTGCTTTCATTGCGAATACCCTGATCTTTTTGATCGTTGGCGTGGTTATCGCCGAGCGGACGGTTTTCACCATGAATGATCTGCTCATACTGTTCCTGATCTACATTGCCATCTCGGTAGTCCGTGCCATCGTTATTGCCCTGTTCTACCCTGCTATGAAACGGATCGGATATGGACTGAACAAGAAAGATGCGGTCATATTATGGTACGGTGCATTGCGGGGAGCTATCGGGCTGGCCTTAGCATTGATTGTTGCCGGAACCAGTGAAATTGACAGTGAAATCCGTCATCAGTTCTTATTCTTTACCGCAGGGATTGTAACCCTTACCCTGTTGATCAATGCCACTACCATCAAAGCATTGGTAAATTACCTGGGATTAACACGGCTATCACCGGCTAAGATCCTTACCCTGAACAATGCCAACAGTTTCATCCAGCAAAGCGCCGAAAAGAATATTGAACGATTAAAATCCGATCGTTACCTGAAACGTGCCAACTGGCGCAATGTAAAAAAATTCATGCCGGAATATGAGATTCAGGAATTATCTGTCGATGTTGAAAAAGCGATGGTTGTTGCCGAATCCAGAACGCGAATCCTGGAAAAGGAAAAAAGCAGCTACTGGCATCAATTTACGGAAGGATTACTGAGTCCGCAAGCTTACCGGATCCTGACCGAAGACATCAACAACATCCTGGATAGTAAAGGTGCTTTATCGCTGTCGAACCGGGAAGACATTGAAAAAATGCTGAAAAACAGGACTTTCCTGAGTAAGGCCCAAAATTTTCCTGTGATTGGCCGTTTTGCCAAGCGGATGTTCTTCGAGCAACTGATCGTGACCTATGATTGTGCCAAAGGGTTTGTTGCCGCTCAGGACGACTGTTTGAAGCTGCTGGAAAGCATGTACCGTTCAGCCGAATCGGAAGAAGAAAACAAAAACCTGAAACTCATTGAGGAGGAAATCATGGCCAACCGCATCGAAGGACTTACTTTCTTGAGGAATCTCGGACGTGAATACCCTGAAATCTATGGCGCGATCGCGACCAAAGAAGCCATCCGAACGATGTTGAACTTTGAAAAACATACCGTGGAGCGTTTGCTTAAGCGAGGTCGTGTAGCCAAAGGAGAAGCAGATAACCTGATCCAGAATATCGAACACAAGATGAAGGAGCTTCGAGACACCCCTCCGCTGTTTGAATTACCAGATGCGGGTGATTTACTGGCAGAAGTTCCATGGTTGAAGGATGTGGATCATGCTTCGTTTCATAAGATCGCCAAACAGTTTGAGAGTAAAATCTTTAATACGGACGATGTTTTGTTTACCGAAGGCAAAGAAGCCGATGGCATGTACATCATCATCCGGGGGAATATCCGGGTCAGCATCAACAACGAGGTGATCGATATCTTAGGGCCCGGGAACACAATTGGTGAAGTGGCCGCACTTAACGACAACAGAAGAACTGCCACCGTTACCGCCGAATCTCCGTTAACCACGTTGTGGATTTCATCCAAAGGATTGATGGGATTGATTGAAGCCTATCCGGAGATCGACAAAACGATCTGGAACAGTACGGCCGTGCGCTATGCCTATAACCTGCTGAAAGATTTGCCGCCTTACGACAAATTCTCTCACAATCAATTTGAGAAAGCTCTGGAAAACGGACAGGTTACCGTATTATCGGCATCCACCAATTTAAAACTGACCGGCCAGGTTGCCGTATTGATCAATGGCAGTGCCACGTTGAATGGTGAAGAGATACTGGCTCCGGCAGTGATTCGTGACAACAATTACCTGGTGAAGAGCGGTTCCAGGATTTTCTCGACGGAAAAATTATCTTAAAATCTTGCGAACGAAAGCAACTGTAAAATAACTCATCAGGAAGAGTCCCGTCCAACCCTCTACAACGGAAATTCCTCTGCTGAATCCTTCCGGATAGTAATCTCCGTAACCAATGGTCAGGAAGGTAATCGCACTGTGGTAAAAACAGGTTTGGAAGTAGCTCAGCCCGTCGGTAGCTCCAACCGAATTGACGATATTCCCTAATTTGACCACGGGTAAAAGCAGGTATAAGAGGCTGAAAGTTATGTAAACCACGATCATGCTGAACAGTACCCTCAACGGACTGGTAGCGAAGAGTCCCATTTTATCGAAGATCAGCCATTTAAAGGCATACGCCGGTAATTTCAGGTATTTTTTCCCGCCTTCTGCCAGTGCTTCTTTCACGTCGGCAGCCAGTTCATAACGTTTAAAGAGGATGTATGCTTCGTCTTCGTCATCATACTGCCCGCTCTGGTCGAAGTTTTCTTTCAGGTTGTTGAACTGTTCGGATTTCTGGCGCAGGGAAGTGTCCGGCTGGCTCAGGATCAGTTCACGGATGTTGTTCACCTTCCAGTCGATGATGATGCGCCCCAGGTTACGCATACCGTTCAGGTAGAGGGTTTTAATGTGTACCGAATGGTCGAGCGGCTTCATATCAATGATGTCGCGCAGGACGGTCTCGGAAAGGTCGATCACATCCACTTTACTGACCCGCAAATCGAGGTACACGTCGAGGCGTGACCCTTTGAAGGATATTTTCTTGGCGAGGCATTCTGAAAAGGACAGGCGGCCCGAACCGAAATCCACATTTTCAAAAAACACATCGGCGGTGCCGAAGTTGAACTGCTGAAAAGACATGTCGTTATTCCCAAAACGCACGTACCTGAAGTTGAATCGTCCGCTTTTAATTTCGGATTCATCGAAGGTTACGTAACCGTTTCCAAACACAGAACGGCGAAAATCCACTCGTCCGGATCCGAACTCCACGGTTCTGAAATCGACGGTCTGATTTCCGAATTTCACTTTTTGGAAACTGACATCACCCCTACCGAATCTGGAGAAATGAAACTTGACCTTGCTGTCGTAGAAATTAACGTTATTGAAGATGGCATTCCCATCACCAAAGTTGGCATTCACAAAAGAGACAACACCGCCGTAGAATTTTGAAGAGCCAAACAAGACATCATCGTTCCCGAATTTAACGTACTGAAAACTGATCTCTCCGTTCCCGAACTCTACATTTTTGAACTCGAGCGGTGTATCCGAAAACTCACATTGATAAAAGGATACATTGCCATGAGCAAACACGGCATCATTGAATTTTACCGTTCCCTTGAAATCGATGTAAGAAAAATCGGTACGCAACGTGCAATCAAAGAAGGCATTCTGGGCACTGAAATTTTGCAACTCAATGTGAGTAAGCTCTTCGTAATCGATACTTTGCTTGTATTCGGAGATGGAGAAGTTCTTGACATAACACCGGTCGAGGTTGATATCCTGTCCGTTTTTAAGCCATTCATAGACCTCTTCCTTCGTAACATATCCGTATTTGGTCTTGGAGATCAATTTATTCTCCACGTAGGTTCTGACAATAACCGTTTTGGAGCATTCGTTTGCTTCATAATGAAACGGTTGATCCAGCATTTCGATTTGATATGTAGCGATCCTGCTTTCCATCTTGCGATAAAGATACAAGTAAATCCTTAATTTTATATGATTTTATGCATAAGCTATGGTCAATGAAAAGGAATTTCAGAAACTTCGGCTTCGAACGAAGATTACCCATTTACAAATGGCCGGTGAATTCATTACCGAACGCCATTTCATGAATAACAAGGTCTTTTTATACCTCTACAACGGTTATTTTGTGGAAGTCTGGATGCGTTTGGGGTTTGACGAAGTTTATGCGGTTGATGTAGCACCGAAGCGGAGTGTTGAGGAAGCCTATTTGGGAAAAATTGACCTGAAAGCGCTGGGATTGGATCTTTAATCCAATGCCCTTTTGGTGACATAGGCCCGCCACCCCAGAACAGCCAGTTGCATTTTATTGAATTTCGAAGGGTCCAGCCTTCTTTTTGAAAAGCTGGGTAACAGCATCTTATTCAGTTGAGCGAGGAATTTGAACCACTGTTTATTCATGGTTCAAAGGTACAACAAAAAATCACCGGAATCCCTCAGTTATGGGATTCCGGTGATTTCTATGAAAAAAAACTACTTATTATCAGAAGAAGCTTGGTGTATCCTTTACTTCTTTTCCGAACATGTAATTCAACATAATTTCGTGCGACCCTTTGGAGTAATCCCGGATATCGGTAAGGGTGATATCGAAGGCATAACCCAGTTGGAATTTATTACTGATCTGAAATTTCGTGAGGGCAATGAAACTGTCGCCGGTACGATAGCCACCTCCGATGGAGAAGATTTGCTTGTACTCGAAGAGCAGGTTTACATCTAACTGAGCCGGGGCTCTTTCTGCGTATTTCATCAGAATGCTTGGCTGCATTTTGATAGCATCATTTAGTGGGAGATCGAAACCACCCATCACATAATAGTGTCTCACCGCCTGGTTCGAATTCTCAAAATCGAGTGTCAGGCTGCTTGTCGGATCGTAACTGAGCAAATGCGGGATAGCGAAACTGAAAAAGTACTTCTCATGTTTTAAGTAGGCTCCAAAACCGAAGTTCGGCTGATAACTGGTTGTGTTTGCCTGCAGAATTTCATCGTTGGTATCCCAGGCTACGTGTTCGGTGTAATTAGCACCGAACATGGTAAGTCCTCCGCGCAAACCGAAAGATAACTTGATCTTATCCATGTCCATGATGTAGGAATAGTTCACAAAAAAATCCGTTTGTTTGTTCACGCCGATAGCCTCATTCTGAACCAACAGCCCCAATCCCATTTTATCAGAGATCACCGGCCCATCGATGGAAAGAAATTGAGACACCGGTGCTCCTTCAAACTGGAGCCATTGCTTACGATACATCAAGCTGGCATTATAGAAGCCCTGAACACCGGTAGCGGCCGGATTCAGGAAGGTGTGATTAAAGGTGTACTGGCTCACCATGAGGTCCTGCTGACCAAAGCTGTTTAGGCTAAGTGTCGCAGCGATTATGATTATTAATTTTTTCATTGTGTTCTGTTTTAGTCGTTAGGTTTACCGGATAATCTCTACGAATCCGGTCAGCACAATTTGATCGTTATTTATGTTCAGGATAACATAGTAGTTCCCGGCAGGCAGCTCACTTCCCGAGCTGGATTTGCCGCCCCAATTGTTATCGTAGTTCATCATTTCATACACCTGATCGCCCCACCTGTTGAAGATGAGCAGGATGTTATCGGGATACGATTCCAGTCCGTGAATCAGGAATACATCATTCTGACCGTCTCCATTGGCTGTAATCACAGTTGGCATGGCCAGATCGTAAGGTTCGGTAAGTTCGATACCGATCTCATACCTACAACCATTGCTGTCGGTAATGATCACCGTATACGTACCGGCACCCACATTATTCAGATCTTCGGTATTTGCTCCGTTCGACCAGTCGTAAGCATAAGGCATCGTTCCGCCGGTCACCTCCAGGTTGATGGAACCGTCGGTCATTTGATACAGGCTCACGTTATGCCCGTTCGGGTAGAACAAAGCCGAAATGGTTGCCAGTAATGAATCGGGCTGGGTAATCACAACCGAGTCGGATTTAAAGCAGTTGTTGGAATCGGTAACCGTTACGTAGTAGGTTCCGGCAATCAGACTGTCAATATCTTCGGTTGTTTCACCGTTGCTCCATGAATAAACGTAAGGTAAGACTCCTCCTCCAACTGTCAGATCGATCCAGGCGTCGGACAGGCTGTTGCAGGATACATTTTGCTGCTGTGTGGTCAATACCAATGGAGATTCCTCTACCACTTCCAGGGTATCGTTCAATACGCAGTTGTTCAGGTCGGTAACCACGATGGTGTAAATACCTGCTCCGATATTTAAAATATCCTGTGTGGTATCAGTCGTTGACCACAGGTAACCATAAGGAGTAACTCCTCCGATGACCGTAATATCGATCGAACCGTCGGTGTACGCATTACACTTCACGTGATCGATGATCGCACTCAAACTAATCGAATCCGGTTGTGTAAGTGTAATCGCCGCAGAGTCCGTACAACCGTTCACATCGGTAATGATTACGGTATAAGCGCCGGCTCCCACATTAGCTAAATCTTCACTAATCGACGAATTACTCCAGTTATAAGTATAAGGCTGAGTTCCGCCCGCCGGAGAAAGGTCCACACCTCCGTCTGTAAACCCGTAACAACTGATATCGTACCCGTTGTAATTGGTTGTCGACGCGATGGTATTGGAAATGCTATCCGGTTGAGTTAATGTTACTGAGGCGGTGTCCGTACAACCGTTTACATCGGTAATTTCAACAACGTACGTTCCGGCACCCAGGTTAATTGCCGTAATCGATGTTTGACCATTGTCCCATAAGTAGGAATACGGAGCAACACCACCGGTTTGAGAAGCCAGAGCCGTCCCGTTGGTATCGCCATAACAGGCAACATCCTGACCATTGTAGTTGGAAGAAACGGCTGCGGCGGCATCCAGTCTATCCGGGATCACAATGGTATCCGGTAGCGACATGCATCCCAGGCTATCCATGGCAACGATGTAGAAGGTCGAATTGATTGCCAAACTATCATTGTAGTCGCCGTAAGACCCATAGATAGTCCCGTTATTAAAAGAAACCTGATACATGCCTCCTGTCCCGCCGGAAGGGAAAACGTTCACATCACTCAGGCTTTGCGTCAGTCCGAAACATTGCTGGAAAGTTACACTATCGATGACAACCCCCGGATTGATGGTAATGGTATCCGCGTACAAAGACGTACAACTGTTACTGTCGCTGATCATGATAAAATAGGTTGTTCCGATGGTCAGGTTAGCCGTATAATTACCGACGGCCATGTATGTATTTCCGGTATCCGTAGAAATCTGGTACGGGCCGGTTCCGCCTATCGGGAAGAAGGATACCGAGGTAACACTATCTCCCGGTACGGGACAAGCGATATAGAAACTATCCAAATCCACCGGATCGGGTTCTGTAATCAGAATTTGAATGGAGGAAGACAAGTTACAGTTGTTGGCATCCGTAACGCTCACCACGTACAATCCTGCGGGGATTCCGGAGATATCCTGCGTGGTATCGGAAGTGGACCACAGGTAAGAATACGGCACTACCCCGCCATTAACCGTCAGGTCGATGGAAGCATTGGAATCGCCGTAACAAACCACGTTCTGATACGTGTAGGATGAAGCCATTTTGGCCGGCTGAGTCAGGTAGACGGAATCTTGGGTCTGACAGCCGTTCACATCCGTAATTTCAACGGTATATGATCCGGGAGTCAGGTTAATGATGTCCTGACTGGTAGGCCCGTTCGACCAATTGTAACTGTAAGGATAAGTACCTCCGGTTACGGAGAGATCCACAAAACCATCGTTACTTCCGAAGCAGCTGATATTCCCGATAACGGTTGCTGAATTGAGCGGATTGGGTTGAGTGATGGTGATGTTCTTAAAAGAGAAGCAACCGGTAGAATCCGTTACCTGTACCGTATACGTATTTGGCGACAGACCGGTGATAGTACTTGTGGTAGCCGAATTGCTCCACAGAATATTATAGGGTTGAGTCCCGCCCACAACAAATACATTAGCAGTACCATCATTACTTCCATTACAGGTCAGGTTGGTGCCGGAAACATACAGCAGGAAATTATTACATGGTGGCTCGTTGATTAAAACGCTATCGCTTACGCTACAACCGTTACTATCGGTAATGGTTACGTAGTAAGTACCGGCCGTTAACCCGTTTATTGTTTGTGTAGTAGCCGTATTGCTCCACACGTAAGTATACGGAGCCGTACCACCGAACGGATTGGCCGTTGCAGACCCGTCGTTTCCACCAACCACAGAGACATTGGTGGAATTGATCACACTGATCAATTGATTGGGTTCAAGAATGCTTGCATTAGCTATGGCCAGGCAATTGTTACTGTCGCTGACCACTACGGTAAACAATCCCGAAGGCAGATTTGTTGCCGTTGGTGTTGTTTGAGAAAGCGGATCATCCCATAGGTAGGTATAAGGCACCGTTCCGCCCGTGGCAACAGCAGTTGCCGTAGCCGTACTATCCAGATAACACAATAAGGTATCGGAGGTAACACTAACCGTAAACCCTAAGCATCGTGGTTCGCTTACCACAACACTACCCTGCACCTGGCAGCCATTTGAATCGGTAACGGTAACTATGTATATCCCGTAACCCAACCCGGTCGCCGTGTCGGTCGTAGCTCCGCCCGGATTCCAGCTGTACGTATAAGGAGTACTTCCTCCTGACGGAATGGCAAAAGCAGTCCCGTCGAAACCACCGTTCGTGCTAGCAGGAGTACTTCCAACCGTAACGGATAAAGCCGGAGGTGCAGTAACATTGACACATGTATCGCTAATACAGCCCAGGTTATCGGTGATGTTGAGGCAGTAGTTTCCTACACCGACTATGGTATTGGTCGTTGTGGCACCATTGCTCCACTGGTAGTTATAAGGAGTTACTCCACCCGTAATAACCGGTGTAAGCGTAACCGAATCACCGTTACAGCCTAACGTCATATCCTGCAACTGGATATCGATCGGGGCCGGAAAGCTGATCCGGATGGTATCCGTAACATTCGGGCATGAACCTCCTGCTCCGGTAGATGTTAAATACAACTCAAGGAGTCCGGATGCAATTTCGGCTGCGGTCGGCGTATAAATACAGGTCAGGTAACTTGAATCCGGAGCAAATGTACCATTCCCTCCGGTCCAGTATCCACCGGTAGCAAAACTCACCGAGCCACTAAGATTGATGGCATTTACGTCCGGACACAGCAATTGATCGGATCCGGCATCAACCACCGGTTCCGAGGTTTCAATAACAGGAATTCCGACAAAATCGGCGACACATTTACTTCCCGAAAGGCCATCATTGATTTCGAGCGTGTAAGTCTGCTGAGATGTTGCATAATACGTAGGTCCGGTTCCGACAACCGTTCCGGTTGTATCGTACCAGGTATAATTGTATACACCGTTACCTCCGGTTGCAGAAGCAGTAATAGTAACCCCACTTCCCGGGCCTAACTGGCAGAATGTTGCCGGACTGGGGCTGGCACTACCCGCAAGGGAATCCATGGTCCAGACCCGGAACGTATCACACAGTGTAAGTACGTAGCCACACTCATCAGCCTGAGGA
Source organism: Flavobacteriales bacterium (assembly GCA_020435335.1). Lineage (GTDB taxonomy): Bacteria > Bacteroidota > Bacteroidia > Flavobacteriales_E > Vicingaceae. The sequence continues at coordinate 13,539 of JAGQZT010000060.1, forward strand.
AATCCGCAAACCACGTAGTCGATAAAAGGTGGAGAATTCGGAGTCGGTGTAAATGTGGTGATGTCACAGCTATCGGTACAACTTAATAACGAATCGTAATCGCCTTGCGCACCCGGAAACACAGAGGTCCAGGTAATCGTTGACATTTCGAATCCAAGCACTTGAAAATCCTTGCTACATCCTGCTCTTGTTGAATCATCCTGCGGAAAAGTAGGTTTAGCAATGGAACGAATGATGTATTCATTAGCATTATTTCCCGGCTTACAGAAGGTAATCCGGTGAGGACCAACCCCTGCGAGGCAAATTAACTCCCCTACGGGTTGAGGGGGACCACAATCGATTTGGAAGAACATGGAACCGGAAGGAACCGCTCCGGAATAAAAATCAAAACTCAACGCTGCTGCATTGCTGTCCAGCAACACCTCAAAGGAAGTACAATTATCCGGAGAAGTTGTTCCGCAACAGTTCCCTTGCCGGGAATGCACGGGAGAAATCCAGTATCCTGAGGGTTGCCCGGTAAGATCTACAAAATAATAAGGGACATTGGGGTCACATTGAGGGAGTTGAGCTACTACCCGATCCGATAACAGAAATGTAAAAATTACACCTGTTAATAAAGCTAATTTCTTCATGCCTCTGATTTAGTTAGTTTATGCAAAACTATTTGAGTGTCAATTACTCGTCCATGATTTATATCAGTTTCAAATATGCGTTTTAAGGCATATTAAATTTTCACATTGTTTTTTTAGTTGAATTTTTAAATAATTTGATTAACCTGTTGTA
>JAGQZT010000061.1 GCA_020435335.1 Flavobacteriales bacterium
ACCCGACTGGCGCTCGAACTACAGGTGGATGAAGCCATTAAATCAGGCATGGCGGTTCACAAAGAGGTGAATGTGGCTCAACGGGTATTACAGCATTTCGAGAAACCGGCCGTGAAGATGGTCGGAGTTGATGTCAGCTGGGCAGTAATGATGGTGTTTTTCATTACCGGATTATTGCTTGTCGGCGAATTTACGCATGTGAATAAAGCCATTCCGGAACTGACCTATACAACGGCCATAGCTTCAGCCGTAGCGGCTTTGTTGTTGGTCGATTTCTTCCTGAAATACCTGAAGTACAGAAAAAGCTGAGCTTACTTGAATCCGGCGATCTTTCGCATGATGAAGGACAATGCCGCCGAATGGAACAACCCTAAGAAAACCAGTCCGAACAAGGTGTACATGGTCTGAGAATAGGGTGTAAAGATGATCCCCATATTCATGATCTTCCCGTGAACCAGTTCTTTCGCTTCACTCAATCCTTTTTCCTTGACCAGCTCCGGAATGCTTTTGGTGTATTCCGCAATGGTTTCGGCTTTCAAAGTAGGAAAGAATTCCGTATCGATCTTAGCGTAGTAGGTGTATGTAATCACACCAACAATGAGCGCAAAGAAAGAGGCTGTTCGGGCTCCCGACCGGAAATCCTGTCCGAAGGTCGTCGGACCCTGAGCAGCGATTTTACCGCTCCGGATGCCGAAGAAGATTGCTATCAGCAAGATCAGCATGTACGAATACTTGATGTACTCAATGTTGAACTGCAGGTTGAAGTAAAACAAAATGAGCTTTACGACCAGGGCAACGATGGAGAACGTGACTGCTACTTGAAAGGGATTCTTAAGCATAGGCAATAACTTAATGTCCGGCTTTCATCGACATCAGGAATTCTTCGTTGCTGATGGTTTTACCCATACGGTCTTTGATGAATTCCATGGCTTCAACAGGGTTCATATCGGCAATGTGGTTTCTCAGGATCCACATCAGCTGCGTTACATCCTCGCCAAGCAGTAAGTCTTCACGACGCGTGCTGGAAGAAACGATATCGATGGCCGGGTAGATTCGCTTGTTGGAGATCTTTCTGTCCAGTTGGAGTTCCATGTTACCGGTTCCTTTGAATTCTTCGAAGATCACCTCATCCATTTTCGATCCGGTTTCGGTTAATGCTGTTGCGATGATGGTCAATGAACCACCGTCTTCAATGTTACGGGCAGCACCGAAGAAACGTTTCGGTTTGTGCAGGGCGTTGTCGTCCACACCACCGGATAATACTTTTCCTGAAGAAGGAGATACCGTGTTGTAGGCTCTCGCTAAACGGGTGATGGAATCGAGTAATACAACTACATCGTGTCCACATTCCACCATACGCTTGGCTTTCTCGATCACAAGGTTGGCCAGTTTTACGTGTTTTTCCGCAGGTTCATCGAAGGTTGATGCTACTACTTCGGCATCTACGTTCCGGGCCATGTCGGTTACCTCTTCCGGACGCTCATCGATCAGGAGGATCAATAAATACACTTCCGGATGATTTTCGGCGATGGCGTTGGCCACATCTTTCAATAAGGTGGTTTTACCTGTTTTTGGTTGAGCTACGATCATGCCCCGTTGTCCTTTCCCGATCGGCGTAAACAGGTCGATTACGCGATTGGACAAGGAGTTGGTCCGGTCGCTTACCAGTTTCAGTTTTTCATTCGGGAAAACCGGAGTTAAATATTTAAAAGGTACCCGGTCACGCACGACGTCAGGCTGGCGGTTGTTGATCGAAATCACTTTGATCAGCGGGAAATATTTCTCGCCGATTTTCGGTGGACGAACACTGCCGCGAACGGTGTCTCCGGTTTTCAGACCGAATAACTTGATCTGCGACTGAGATACGTAAATATCGTCGGGTGAATTCAGGTAGTTGTAATCCGAAGAACGCAGGAAACCGTAGCCATCAGGCATGATTTCCAGAACGCCTTCACTTACAATAATATCATCGAAGTTATATCCGTGATCATCACCTTTGTTGCCGTTACCATTGCCGTTAGGCTGTTTGTCGTAATTGTTGTTTTGCTCTTTAGGCGTGTAATCCGAACGGTTTTCGGCAGGAACATCCTGATGTTTTTCAGGTCTTTGTTCTCTCTTTTCCTGTTTTGGCTGTGGCTTGGCAACGGGTTGAGCCTGGTAAAAATCGTTGTTTTCTTTTTTAGGTTCGTTCGAAGCTTCCTTAATAGGAGCGGCGTTCGTATTGGTGTTGTTGTCGTCGAACAAGCTCGGTTTCTTGTCTCCGGAAGGGAGTCGTCTGCGTTTCGGGCGGGAAGCTGTTGATCCGGATGAAGAGCCTGCAGGAATGCGTTTTTTCTCTTGAGCCTCGTCTTTTTTAGGAGGGTTGATGGCTTGCTGATCGAGAATCTGGTAAACCAGTTCCTCTTTTTTCATTTTATCAGCTTTTTTAATGTCTAGTTCTTTTGCGATGTCGCGGAGTTCTCCGACTAATTTTTTGTTAAGTTCTATAATATCGTACATAGAAAAATGATATGATTTTAATTTAATCTGCTTTTAAGGATAGATTTAAAACGAATAAATCAATAAATTATTTATACTCTTTAGCTTCTTAAGATGAACGTAAGTCGCGATTTAGTTTTGATTTAAAATATTATCGGGTGATAATATTATCAGGAATCTGATGGTACAATAGTACGAAATAATTTAGATATGCAAGGATTAATCGTTTTTTTTATTCAACGTCTGGGTGTTGGTAAAATAAGCGGATTAAATGGTTTTAACGCCGAAAAGTTTGCACAGCCAGCCCAGGTGACCGGCATGGGAACCTTCGTGGCGGATGGCATGTTTGATGATGGCACCGACACTGTCTTCACCACCGAGCGTAACACCGTTGGTTGTCGGTTTCATCAGGTCTTCATCCGTCAGGGTACTGATGTATGCGATCGCTTTTTCATGAACCCGGTCGAATTGTTCGAAAATGTCTTCAACGGGTGGGTAATCGGCTTTTTCCGGTATTTCCGAACCCAATCCAAATTGACGGGCCCAGGGGATGTTTGCTTTTTCACCTCCGGTGCACACCAGTAAAAGCCAGTTTTCCGAAACGGTGATGTGAGCTACCAGCCACAGGATGCTGTTTAACTTTTTGCCTTCTACCTCAAAGGTTTTATACAGGTCTTGTCCTTCCAGCTTTTTCAGATAGAATTTAGTGAGTCCTCTGGATAGTTCCAGGGTTTCCACTAAGGTTTGTGTTTGCGTTTTGCTCATTTGTTCAGAAAATATTTAGTGTTGAATTCATTGTAATCCGTTCGCCAGGCCAGGGCGGCCTCGAGGTACAGGTGTTCCATGTTAGGACGGTCGTCCGTCAATAGTTCGGCATCGTTCAGATCGATATCCATTTCATAGAGGAGGGGGTGGATGATGTCGTTTTTAGCCTTGAGTTCCTGCCGGCTGCAGATGAACAGCAGGTTACGGTTCTGTTCCTCGCCGGGAGTGGCATACAGCCTCACCTGAAACCCGGAAGCCAGCAGTGTTTTGTAGATCGACCGGGCCGCTTTTCCTTTGCTGCCATTGATAAATCCGAAGAAATTGATGGCAAGGATTCCGTTTTCGCTGAGCGCATTTTTAACTTCTCCGAAAGCTTCCCGGGTCATGATGTGGGAGGGAGGTGTTTCGGCATGAAAGAGGTCGTAGATCACCACGTCGTATGCTTGCTTTGTTGTGTTCAGGTAATGCCGGCCGTCGTCTACAATAATGGAAGTTGACGGTTCGATGAAGAAAAAGTCTTTGGATACTTCGGCGATGCGCTCATCCAGTTCCACCACATCGGTTTTGTAGTTGTTCTCTTCGAGTTTCTTGTATAGTGTTCCTCCTCCGAGCCCCATCAGTAAGGTCTTTTTATCAGACGTGTACGAGTTGAGGTTGTAGGTCAGCACGTCGACATAATCCCAGTAGCTTTCCTTCGGATTTTCCAGGTTCATGATGGTTTGGGAAATGTTGTTCACAACCAGCATGCGATAAGGGATCATCCGGTTTTCAGCCGGGTTGTTCAGGTAACGGTCAACCACTTTGATTTCACCGAGAATGCCTTCCGAGCGGTAAATCACTTCTCCGTTGATCTCGCTTTTGAAGTTGTAGCTCATGGCTGCAGTAATGATCAGTAAGGAGATCGGGGTCTTAAACTGTTTCTTTACGATGAAGAGGTAGGTTGTGTATCCCATAACCAGTATTCCATAGCCGTAGAGGGTTTTGGTGATTCCAAATTCAGGCAGGGTATAAAATCCGATCACGAAGGTGGTGATGATTCCGCCGAGGGTGGAGACCGAATAAACGGTTCCGCTGCTTTTCCCGGAGTCTTTGGCTTGTTCGGTAAGCAGATTAATCAATAAAGGAGAGGTGGCGCCAAAGGTCAGTAAAGGGAAGAACAGGAAGCTGATCAGGGACAGGATGGAGCCGGTAGCCAGGCTGAACTGAATGGTGACGGGGAGCACCCACTTACTGATCAGGGGTGTTAAGGTAAGCAGGATGCCGCCTGCCAGCATTAACCAGAAAATGGTTGTTTCTTTCCGGGATTTCGACGAAATGTATCCGCCCAGGTAGTATCCGCTCATTAAAGCCGTGAGGGTCGTTCCCAGCACGGCAGCCCAAATGTAGATGGAGGTTCCGAAGTAAGGGGTAAGGATTTTGGCACTGCATAATTCGATGCACATCACAGCTCCGCCCTCGATAAAGGCCAGCATAAAGAGCAGTATTTTGAGCTTCTGATTAATGATGAAATTTTATGTAATAATACAAAATTATATCCTGTTTGTTAAGTTTGTTATTTTAGGATTTCAACAATACGGGGAATTTAAGTTATTTTTTTACGGCATGGTGCGATTTAACTCATTAAGATTGTGTAACTTCGTGTAGTTAAACGGATTAGTGAACACCCTACATGGCGACTCGAGCCTCAACCACTAACCGGAAATGTTAAGGAAACCACTTTTTTAGTGCTTGACAGTTAAAAAATCATTTGGATTATTTATTTTTGTTAAAAAAATGAAAAGATACCTGACTATACTCGTTCTGCTGCTTACCGGCTCTGCCTGTTTTTCCCAAACTGTAAAGCAGCGCGAAGCAAGTGCCTACGAGAACGCACCGCTTCAGGAAGCTTATGAAACTCCTGCTCCCGGTTCTTATATCGTGCTCTCCACAAACAACAATCTGGATGTAAACTTATCGGATCAGGATATGCAGCGTATTGCTGCTGCACGTAAAGTTGATGAAGTTGTTTATGTAACGATCAATCCCAATGTCCAGGTGAAGGTATTGCCTTATAGTGCACTTAAACCTAACCAACAGTCCATTAATTTAAATACCCCAAGTAATGAGAAGTAAAGCTTACTTACATGTTGTTACTATAACTATTGCCCTATTATCCTTCGCTTTCGAAAGTTATGCCGGAGGGTGTTCACCAAGTACCACAAACGGGAGCTGTGCTACGGCTGTTACCTTAACGTCGGGTGCGGCCTGCACGAATGGAAATACCTGCAACGGAGCCGGACCTGCCAGTACCTGTGGGTCAGGGGAGTGTGCCTGGTATCAGTTTACGGCTACCTCCACCGATATGATTGTGAACATTCCGGTAACCAATGTGCCGGGCTGTTACATTACTTCGGCGGTATTCCGTGCAACGGGAGCCTGTACCGGGGTTCAGATCAGCTGTTCTTCGGGAACACCGATGGATGATGCTCATTATCTGAATAACCTCACGGTCGGAAATAACTACTACATTGAAGTCTGTGAACCTCAATTCGGTCCTTGCGGTGGGGATAATGCATTGTTTTGCATCGAAGTTTACGATTACACGCCTTGTGATGAATGTTCCACGCCATGCGGTGTCGCTCAGGGATTCCCTACAGCACCTGCTGTAGCTACGGTAGTTGCCGGATGTACGGCGCCCGATTATAGCCCGCTGCTTCAACCCGGACATACCTATACGTTCTGTAATACCTTTACGGCTACGGCTACCAGTGTGAGTTTTAACGTGATCATTACTTCCAATTGTGGAGGAGGAAACGTAACTAACTTCTCCTGGTCTTTATATAATTATTCGGCTTGTGGTGCTGCGATCCAAACGGGTACCTTGGCTAGTTTAACATTTACCGGATTAACAATAGGAAATCAATACGCATTCTGTTATACGTTTACGGTTCCATCAGGATGTACGCATACCAAGCATTGTCCATACTTCGTCGGTGCAACGGCACTGCCGGTTAAGTTGGTTGACTTTAATGCGGAGCCGGTAGATAACCGCTATGTAGATTTAAGCTGGAATACCGCGATGGAATCCAACAACGATTATTTTACCATTGAGCGAAGTCTGGATGGCATTACCTTTGAAGTGGTAGGAATCGTAGATGGTGCCGGTAATTCCAATACGGTGAAAAACTACGGATTAAGAGATGATCAGCCGCATGCGGGTATATCCTATTACCGACTCAAGCAAACGGATTACGATCAAACTTACTCGTATTCTAAATTGGTTTCCGTAGAGATCAAGAAAGATTTCGATGAGCTGAATGTGATCCCGAATCCGGTAACCGGTAAAGGGCAGCTGGTATTCAATGCCAACCATGAAGGACTGATCGACGTGAATGTGTTCGATGTGTCCGGCCGACTGGTACTTTCCGTAAACAGGCAGACGGTTAAAGGAAGCAATGCCATTGTTCTGGATACGGAAGAATTAACTCAGGGCATGTACTTCTTAACGGTGAACAACGATAAGGAGAAGACCACACTCAAATTCATCAAGAACTAAGGAATAAATGATAGAAGATAAGAAGAAGCACCTGTAAAAAGGTGCTTTTTTATTTTACGGCTATTCCGTTTTCTGTCGACAGCCAAAGTTGCTGTGTGTTATTCCATGTCAGGTGGTTCACGAAATTATTCGGAATGTTGGAGTTATTGGTGTTGTAGTGTATCCATTGATTGGTTCCCGGTTCAAAAGAAGCGAGTCCCTGTCCTTCCATACCGATCCATAATACATTCGATGATGCGGCTATGGAGCGCACCAGATTTAACGGAAGCCCTGAATTTTGCATGTCATATGTCGTCCAGCTGCTATTATCGAATCGGGTTAAGCCACTGTTGCTGCCGATCCATTTCACATCGCTGCTATCGATGGCAATGGTGTAAATGTTGTTGTTTGGGAGCGGAGAGTTGCCCACGCTGTAATTGGTAAAAGTTGTTCCGTCGAATTTAGAGAGCCCGGCAGCAGTTCCTATCCACAGGTTACCGAGGTCGTCGCGGGTGATTTCAGCAACGGTATTACTGGGTAAATCCGAGTTTCCCGGTGTGTAAACCGACCAGTTGGATCCGTCAAACCCGGCTAATCCGCCACCACTGAATGTTCCGATCCAGAGCTGGCCCGAAAGATCGGTTTCCAGGCACCTTACTTTGTTCACGGGTAACGGCGAATTCAGCATGGTGTAAATGGTCATGATGCCGCCATCCAGTTGAACCAGTCCGTTGTCGGTACCGAGCCAGATGATGTTTCCCGACACGCAGACGGCATTCACTTTGTTTGAAGGAAGTGCGGAATTGGAGGTGTTGAATACCTGCCAGTTCGATCCGTCATAGGTCGCATAGCCGTTGTTCGTGGCAATATGAGCAACCTGTCCTTCAAAAGCGATGTCATAAACGATGTTTCCGGGTAAACCACTAGTGCTTGTCAGGAAAATCTGACTGAAGGAGTTCGGTACAGGAGTGCCGGTCTCCTCCTCATCTACCGGAATAACATGAGCCTCCTTGGAGCAAGAAGCGAAGCCTGCCATCACCAGAAAGATCAAAAATATTTGAAAATACCGATTCAAAATTGAGTATAAATACGTTGTTAAATTTAATGCAAATTGTTTAAAAAACAAAAAGTGATTTCCGTAAAAAATTAGTTTTCAAAAAAATAAATGCCGGAAGCAACCTATGTAAAACTACTTACGTATTATCTAGCAACAAGGCACTTTATGGGATCACACAAGGCTCCGAATATTCACGCGTATTTATTTTGGTTTTTCGTGATTGTATTACCAATACTCGGGGCTATATTCTTATTGTAGGCTATTCTTCAATCGTGCCGGCTTTCAGCTTCTTTTCATAGTCCAGGATCAGCAGATAATACATCAGCACACCAAAGGCATATAAGCCGGCGGTAATCAGAAATACATAAACATATTGCATTCCGGTTTTTCTCAGCATTTGAAAAATGATGGAACTGATGAACCAGCTGCCCGACCAGACCGCTGAGGTGAGGGCACTCATCATTTCGCGGTTTCGTTCACCCACGTATTTCATGACGATGTCGGACGTCATGGGACCGGCTACATTCATTAAAGGTTGTCGCAATACGTACATGCACATGGCGAGGTAGATGGCGAACCAGGCATCAATCAGTTCGGTTAGTGCCAGTACGGTCAGTGCCAGAATGGCTGCCGTTTGGGTAAGCGGGATAGCCTTTTTATAGCCCAGTTTTTCTTTGATCACCGGAACATAGAGCACCATGATGAACACGATCACCGTAGCGAAAGAGCTTAAAATGGCAAATCCATCGGAATCCAGGCGGTGGACTTTAAAGAAAAACAATCCGATAAACGGAATGGTTAGTCCGGCACCGACGGCAATGATCAGGGTAGGGACAAGTGCCTTGAAGATGACAGGCCAGTCGAAATCGCGCAAGTCGAAACGTTTTCGGGTTAGTTCAGGGATATGTTCCTTTTTTTTGATGCTAAAAATGGTGATGGTACACAGAAAACCGATGATCGAAATGATTTGCAGAATCAGTTTTTCATCGAACAAATCCGCATTGATGTTCTTCAGGGAGAAGATGATTAGTCCGCTGAAGATACTACCCACGCTCCAGGTCGAATAGCTGAGGGAAATGGCCTGAGTGTGTGTGTCTTTCCGGGCATTTCTTAAGATATAGGGCAGGGCGGAGATCTGGATACCGGTAAAGCTGATGCCCCAGAGGAAGAGTGCTCCGTATAGCAGCCAGTCGACGCGGGAACTGATCGCTTCGAGGATGATGAGCGACAGGGCCGGAGTGAGGATGGAGCTGAGGTAAAAAATAGGTTTCAATTTCCGGCCTTTGATGATCAAGCCCAGCGGGAAAGCAAAAAGCAATACCCCTAAGAACCGGAAGGAAACGAAAGAAGCGCTTTGATGATCCTGGTAACCTACTTTTTCCATGTAGATAAGCATGATGGCCATGAAAGCGGCATTGATCAGCTGCAGGAAGAATTCGGCCACGATGAATTGCACGATGTGCTTTTCCAGTTGGCGGTAATAGGTTATGAAGGATAATGGCTTCAAACCAGGGTGTAGTGGTTAAAATCAAAGCCGTTGAGCAGAGCAGCGGCCTCCATTCGTTTTTTTCCGGCCAGTTGTAATTCCAGAATATGCAGATATCCGCCCTGTACGGCAACTTTCAGTTTATCTTTCGTGCAAACCAATGTGCCGGAAATATGGCTGTGTTCTGCAGGCATCATTTCGCTGCGGAAGATCTTGCAGGAAACCGGATCACCGCCATTTTTTGGGATGAATTCGGTAAAGGCGGTAGGGTACGGACTCAGTCCGCGAATGTGGTTGTGAATCTCCTGAAGGGACCGGTTCCAATCGATCCGGCAAAAAGGCTTGAAAATCTTAAAGGCTTCTTTCAGGGGCTGATTTTCCTGCTGGGGTTTCGTGGTGACGTTTTCCTGTTCGATTTGCCGAACCGTTTTTAGAACCAGCTTGGCCCCGGCAGCCATTAACTTGTCGTGCAGTTCTCCGGCGGTTTCATCGGGCCCGATCGATACCTTTTCCTGATCGATGATGTCGCCCGTATCGATTTGATGTTGCAGGAAGAATGTTGTTACGCCGGTCTCGGTTTCGCCGTTGATGATGGCCCAGTTGATGGGGGCCGCACCGCGGTATTGAGGCAGCAGGGAGGCATGCAGGTTGAAGGTTCCCAGTTCGGGGAAGGCCCAAACCGATTCGGGCAACATGCGGAAGGCAACCACGATACCCAGGTTGGGATGGAGTTCCTGCAGTTGTTGCTGAAAGTCGTCGGCTTTCAGGTTGGCCGGCTGTAAGACCGGAAGCTGTTTCGAGACCGCATATTTCTTTACTGCCGATTCCTGCAGTTGTTGTCCGCGTCCTGCCGGTTTGTCGGGAGCCGTTACCACGCCCACAATGTTGAATTCATGCTCCACGAGCATTTTTAATGATTCAACGGCAAAATCGGGCGTACCCATGAAAATAATTCTTAGATCTTTCATGCGTGCAAAAATAATCCTAAGAATCCGGAATTGGAATGAACTCTTTCTTTTATTTGCTGGCAACGATGCTGTAAACCATCGGGATGTGATCTGCGAGATGAGCGATCCGGTATTGTTTTATCCCGACTTGTTCCATGTTTTTGAAGCAGTTGTAGGGCGATGTATCGTATTCCGACAAGGATCGGATGCTTAAACCGGCATTAATTAAAGCGTTCACTACTTCGCTGACGGGGTGGTTCCAGGAGATGCTGGTGTTCTGCAGTGCCGCATTCCGGTCGGTATAAGTGCCTGTTTCTTCTTCAACGATGGCCTGTTTGTTGAAATAGCTGTACCGGATTTGTTTAAAATCTTCATCAAACATCCAGACAAAAGGATGAAACTCAACAAAAATCAATTGTCCGCCCGGTTTCAGAAAATGAGCAATCACTTCAGCCCATTTAGTCAGATCGGGAAGCCATCCGATAGTTCCGTAAGTGGTAAACACCACATCGAATTGTTTATCCAACTGCCGGGGTAATTCATACACATCGCAGCAGATAAAATCAACCGTTTCGGTTCGGGTTGTATCCGCTAACTGGCGGGCGGCTTCAATCGCTTTGTCGGAAAAATCGACACCGGTAACCCGGGCTCCCAGTTGGGCCAGGGAGATACTATCCTGGCCGAAATGACATTGCAGGTGAAGTACATGCTGTTGCCGGAGATCACCCAGAAGAGCCAATTCATAAGGGTTCAGGGATGCTTTGGTCCGGATGAAGTTCTCATTATCGTAAAAGTCAGAATTGAGATGGACAGCTACTTTGTCGTTCCAGAGCTTTTTATTGATCTTGAGGTAGTCCATTAGATGGCTTTTAAGCTCGCTGAGGAAATCCAGCCGACATTGCCGTTCGGCAGCTTGATCTTACTCCAGTTGTTGTTCTCTTCCAGTAAATTCACTTTGGTGCCGGCGTGCAGGGTGAACAGCTTTTCGGCAGTCGGGTTAGGTTCGCTCTGAACGGTAATGCTTGGAGAGAAGATGATGGCTTCGGCCGATTCGTTGATGATGCTTTGATGCTGGGCTGCCATGAGCCAGCAGAAGAGGGAAACGAAGAAAAAGAACAAACCGGCGTAGAAGTTGACCTTTTTCAGCAAACGTTGTTGCAGCAGGAGGTATCCGACAAAAAACAGGAGCGCCAGAAAGATCACACCGATACTATAATAAGCCCAGGAGTTTACGGTTCTGGAAGTTACCAGATTACGCCAGGTGCTTCCGATGAAGAGTTCGGGCAGGCGTTCGATTTTATCCACGGTCTTTTGGTTTGCCATAGCCAGATTATACAGGGCGTCCTCATGATCGGGTTTCATTTTCAATGCCCGTTCATAGTTCAGGATGGCGGAAGGCATGTCGTCGAGTTTGTAATAGGCATTTCCCAGGTTGAAGTAGACATCGGCAGCATGGTTATCCTGGCTGATCAGTGATTCATAAGCTTTTGCGGCTTCTTCGTAACGGCCTTCGGCGTAATGTTTGTTGGCTTCCGTATAGGCCGGTTGTTGAGCCTGCAGGGAGCCTGCAATCAGGATGATCAACAAGGCCAGTATGGATTTCATATTTCTCATGACTTCACCTCCTGTTCGATTTTGTTGATGATGGCTTCGGCTTTGGAGTACACCTCCTGGTCGGAAACGGCAATAGGAGCAAAACGGGCCATGTCGCACAACTCAATGGTTTCCATTAAATCGGCCGTAGCGGACTCACTTACGTTGAGGGTGCCTAGTTTTTCCCGGATGTTATTCTGATTCAGTTCAGCAGCAGGAATGTTCAGTTTATCGCTGAGGTAGCCGAAAAGGGCTTTGGAAACCTGCTCGTAGAATTCATTTTTGTTGCCGGCCGACAGGCTTTTCTGAGCGGTACTCAGGAATTTGGAGGCTACTTTACCGGCCTTTTTCCGTTTCATGCCTGCAATGTCGCTTTGCGCGGCTCTGATCCTGTTGCGGAACAGGAAGGCAACGATAAAAAGGCCAGGAGCCAGGAGCAGTGCCAGGTAGAATTTCCAGCTGCCGTAAAAGGTTGCTTTACTTGTAACAAACTCGGTATCGTTGGAGTGAATATAACGGATATCATTTCCCAGGATCTCGATATCTTCTTTATTGGCTGAAGAGTAAACCATATTATTTGCACTTCCGTCGCCTTTCAGCACGTTAATGGTGATGGGGTCGGAGGTGATGGTCTCGTATTTTTTCGAAGAAGGATTAAAATAGCTGAATGTAACCGGATCAATGGTGTACGTTCCTTCATGGCGGGGGATCAGCAGGTAATCGAATTCTTTCGACCCGGAAACACCGCCCTCGGTGGTTTTGGTGTTGTCATTGACCTTCGGATCGTAAGTCTCAAAATCGGAAGGAAATTTCAAAGCAGGAGTTTCCACCAGGTTGATGTTTCCTTTTCCGGAAATCTTTACTTTGATGTTTACAGCTTCGTTAGCTTTTACTTCATTGGAAGTAGTTTCTACCGTCATATTTAATGAACCCACGGCACCGTTAAATTCCAGCGGGGCATTTTCGGGTAAAGGCAGGACATTAATTTTGATCGGTTTGCTCTTCAGGTTGTATTCTACATTCTCCACTTTTCCGAAGAATTGATCGAACATGTTTTGTCCGTTACCCTGCACCCGTTGCTGCACCAGGAATTTCATTTCCAGCGGATCGATTTCGAGGTTGCCCGGACGTTGCGGGAAAAGCACGATCTTACGGATGGTAGCCACGTGCCAGCGGTAACCACCTATGATTTCCTGTTGCCATTGGGATTGTCCGATGTCGATCTCCTGGCTCCAGAATCCGTTCAGGTCGGCTGCTTTCACAAATTCATAATTGGAAATGTTAACCCGGGTGTACAATTTATAGGTCGCTACCAGGTGTTCGCCCTGAAAAACCGAATTTTTAGACACTGTTGCCTGGATGTAGAGGTCGTCGGAAACGTTTGCCTGTTTGGCCTCGTTGTCGTTGTTATTTTGCTGAACCTTCACCCCTTTTCCAACCGAGATTTTAAACGGTTCGGTCTCGTAACTATCACCCTCAATGGTGGCGGTAGCGGCACCGACCGTAAAATCACCTTCTTTCACTGCCATCAGGATGTAGCTGTAGGTAATGGAATGAGAGGTCTGCCCGTTGATCCAACTCATGTTGGTAGATTGGTTGGGGCCAGATAATACCCTGAAGTTGCTGAGGTCAGGGGCCTTGAAATTCTTCATGGTGGCATTGGCCGAAAACTGGATCTGAAAACGATCACCGGTCTTTACGGCGGTATGGCTTGTTGCCGCAGTGAATTTCACCTGAGCATAACTGCTTATCGCGGTAAAGAACAACGTAAGGATTACGACCGTATGTTTCATGCTTCTTGCCATTTCAGTTCAAAATAATGAAATATTCATCAATTCGCCGGCGACTTACCAGTCTTTTTCGACGGTAATTTTTTGTCCTTTCAGTTTTTTCTTTTTCAGTTTAGCCTGAACATTCTTCTCTTTGTTGTTTAATGCATCGAGCATGCGCTGAGCATCTTGTTTCGATAGCTGATTGGGTTGCTGCTGCTCTTGCTGGTCTTTCTGTTGGTCTTCTTTCTTTTCGTCCTTGTTCTCATTCTTGTCCTTGTTCTGCTCGTTCTTATCTTTGTTTTCCTGATTCTCGTTTTTATCCTTGTTTTCGTCTTTGTTCTGATCCTTATTCTCCTGATCCTTGTCCTGATCTTTATTCTGGTCGTCTTTCTTTTGCTGGTCCTGTTGCTGTTGCAGTTTTTTCAGGGCGTAGGACAGGTTGTAACGGGTTTCATCGTCGTTCGGGTTGAGGCGCAAGGATTTCTTGTAAGCATCTACGCTTTCCTGGTATTTCTGGCTTTCGAGGTGTGAATTTCCTATATTGTGCAATGCTTTGGCTTTCAGTTCGTTGTCTTTTGTAGTTTCGGCCACTTTCTGAAATTGCTGGATGGCTTCGGCGTATTTTTTTTGTTTGTAGAGCGCATCACCCAGGTTGAAGTCGGCCTTTTCCGATTTACTGTTCAGTTGCAGGGCTTTTTTGTAGTTTTCATCGGCCTTATCGAATTCTTGCTTTTCATAATGGTCGTTCCCTTTTCGGATGTATTTACGTTCTTCCTGCCCGAAGCTTGGGAGACAGGTAAACAGGATCAATATGTAAAGTAAATGCTTCATCATGATTTCTTTACGTCAAATAAGTTGATGCCATCCAGTTTGCTGCTTTTGCGGTTGGAAATGAAATACTCAATGACCAGCAACAAAAGCGCCACGATCAGGAAAAACTGGAAACGGTCTTCATAATCTTTAATGGATTTGCTGGCAAACTCCGTTTTTTCCATTTTATCGATTTCCTTCATGATGATGTTCAGTCCGGCATTGGCATTATTCGCCCGAACGTATGAACCACCTCCTGCGGAAGCAATCTGTTTCAGCATGCCTTCGTTCAGTTTGGTTACTACGGTCTGACCGTTGTTATCGGTTCTAAAGCCAATCTGGCTGCCGTTTTTGTAGATCGGGATCGGTCCGCCTTGTTCCGACCCCATACCGATGGTATGTACACTAACACCTTCTTCAAATGCCGTAGTGGCGGCACCGATGGCATCATCTTCGTGGTTTTCTCCGTCGGTGATCACGATGATGGCCTTGCTGGTTCCGTTCTCGAAATCGAAGGATTCCATGGCCAGTTCGATGGCCGATCCGATAGCAGTTCCCTGTGTGGGGACAATATCCGTTCCGATCGTTTCCAGAAACAATTTGGCTGAAGAATAATCGGTGGTAATGGGTAACTGTACATAGGCATCGCCGGCAAAAACGATGATGCCCAAACGGTCGTTGTGGAGTTTCTCAATCAGTTGGTAGATGGCGCGTTTGGCCCGTTCCAACCGGTTAGGAGAGAGGTCTTCCGCCAGCATGGAATTAGACACATCCAGTGCCAGCATCAGGTCGATACCTTCGCGTTTCACATCTTCCAGTTTGGTTCCCATCTGCAGGTTGGCGAGTCCGATGAGCAGGAAACACATGGACAGAGCATAAAAGCAGAATTTGACGATGGGCAGGCTCTTCGAAACATTCGGCATCAGCCGGCGGATCATCTCTGCATGGCCGAACTGCTCACGCTTACGCTGTTTCCAGATTTGCATCAGGATGAATACGATGATGATCAGAGGAATCACTCCTAATGCAGCCCAGAGAAATATGTCGTGTTCAAACCTAAACAATGCCTTTAAAGATTAGTTGTTTCAATAAGAATTCAAGCAGGAGCGCTATGGCTGCCAGTAATGCAAAAGGCAGGAACTGCTCCGATTTTTTCTTGTATTCGGTTACTTCGATCTTGGATTTCTCCAACTTGTCGATCTCCTGGTAAATCTTTTCCAGTTTGTCTTTGTTGGTAGCCCGGAAGTATTCGCCATCGGTAATGGAGGCAATTTCTTTGAGGGTCTTTTCATCGATCCGAACCGGTACGTTCTGGTACTGCGTTCTTCCGAACTGATCTTTGAACGGAGTAGGAGCCGTGCCGTTGGAGCCAACACCGATTGTGTACACCCTCACGCCGAATTCACGGGCAATTTCAGCAGCCGTAATCGGTGGGATGGATCCCGAGTTATTTGAACCGTCGGTCAGCAGGATTGCAACTTTGCTGATCGCTTCACTGTCTTTTAAACGGCTAACGGCGGTAGCCAGTCCCATGCCAATGGCCGTACCATCTTCGATCATGCCATTCTGGATGTCGTTAAATAAATTGAGCAGCACGTCGTGGTCGGTAGTAAGCGGACATTGCGTGAAGCTTTCTCCTCCGTAGATCACGAGGCCGATCCGGTCGTAAGGCCTTTCGGAAATAAAGTCCATGGCCACTTGTTTGGACGCTTCGAGGCGGTTGGGGCGAAAATCTTCCGCGAGCATACTGCCCGAAATATCGAGAGCTATAACAATATCGATTCCTTCGGTTGTTACATCCTGCCAGCTTAAGGAGGTTTGTGGCCGGGCTATGGCTGTGATCAGTGCAGCTAAACCCACGCACCGGAGCACCAGCGTACTGTGGCGGAAACCGGCGAGTACAGATGTGGTAAATGTCCGGGCAGTAGAGAACTTGACACTTCCGTATAGTTTTTTTCGCCGGATGATGTACCAGGCGATCATGACCGGAATGATCAGATACGCCCAGAAGAACTCCGGGTTGGCGAAGGTTATATTTTCCCAATCACTCAGCATGTTTTTCCGGAGCGGTTACAATTAATTTAGTTTGGTTAATGAATTCCATGGCGTTAAGCATACTCAGTTCATTCTCGGCGGCAAGCGGTTGTTCTTTGGCGAATTTCACCAGGTCGGCCAGTGTTAAGGTTTGCTGCAATTTAACCAGTATATCCGGCTGAATAGGCTGGAACCGCAGGAATTGCATGATTTCATCCGTTGTGTTTTCCAGGGCATGCATGGCGTAGCGATCTTCCAGGTAACTGCGTAGGATCTCCGACAATTCGGAGTGGTAAGTTTTTACTTTACCGGATTGCCATAGTTTTTGTTCCCGAAGCTCTTCCAGTCGTTGTAAGGCCAATACGTGGATCGGAATTTCCGGAGCCGCTTCTTCCACCACAACCTGAGGTCTGTTTTTCAGGTAGCGGATGAGTACGAAAATAACGATGAGCACAATCAGGATGGCTACAATCCAGATCCAGTTTTCCTTGAGCCAGTCGATCATGGAAAAAGGTTCTTCGATCGGTTTTTTGATGTCGAAGATGGCTTTGGTGGTGTCTACGGCAACGGGCTGGACGTCGATGAACAACTCCTCGGTTGTGGAAAGCGTATCGTCTTCAACCATAAACAAAAAGGGTGGGAGCTTGTAATAACCCGAATCGAATGAAGTGATGGTAATGCTTTGGGTTTGTTCAACGAGTGTCAGATCGTCTTTGTCGGGATAAGAGGTGTCGATCGGAGAGGTATGGATCACTTCCACAAATTCACTGAGGGTATCGATGATCTGGGGGAACTTCAGGTTAACTGTTTTTCCGGCAAGTTGGTACCTGACTTTCAGGTGAATCTGGGTTTGTTCGCCGAAGAGCAGGTAGTTGGTGTCGATAGACGAACTGACTTCGACCGATTGTCCCTGCATGGCGGTTGCAGCGATCAGCAACATCAATATGGTGAGTAGTTTCTTCATTAGGCTCCTCGTCGTTTAAACAGGTTCATTAACGGTTTTACATAATCTTCGTGGGTACCGATGGTGGCATGATCCACACCCGACTTCCTGAAGGTACTGTTCAGCATGTCGTTCCGCTTCAGGGCTTCGATTCGGTATTCTTTCTGTACTTCGCTGCTGGATGTGTTCACCCATTGATATGTTCCGGTTTCGGCATCCAGTACGGGAACCAGGCCGATGTTGGGCAATTCCTCCTCAGCTTTGTCGAATAAACGCAAGGCGATCACATCGTGTTTCCGGTTAGCGATCTTCAGGGCATTTTCAAAGCTGTTGTTGCTGATGAAATCGGAGAGGAGGAAGGCGGTACATCGTTTTTTGATCACGTTATTGAAGTATTTGAGTGCCTGTTCAATGTCGGTGCCTTTGCCTTCCGGTTCGAAATCGATCAGGTCGCGGATGATCATCAGGATGTGGCTTCTTCCTTTTTTCGGAGGAATGAATTTTTCGATGCGGTCGCTGAAGAAAATTACCCCGACCTTGTCGTTGTTCGTGATGGCTGAAAAAGCCAGTACGGCACAGATTTCAGTGGCCAGTTCCTGTTTGCTTTTTTGCTGCGTTCCGAACTCTTTGGAACCACTCACATCCACCAGGAGCATCACGGTCATTTCGCGTTCTTCCTCAAACACTTTGACGTAAGGGTGGTTAAACCGGGCCGTTACGTTCCAGTCGATCGTTCTGATCTCGTCCCCATGCTGATACTCCCGGACCTCACTAAAGGCCATACCCCGCCCTTTGAAAGCCGAGTGGTATTCTCCCGAGAAAATCTGATTGCTCAGTCCCCGGGTTTTGATCTCGATCTTTCGTACTCGTTTGAGCAGTTCGGATGTGGTGTATTCAGACATGTTTTTTAGACATTTGGACTTTTCGATGTTAGATAATAGATGTTAGACTGCTTTCTAACTTCTATCCTCTAGCTTCTGATTTCTCATATCTCATTACGGTATTTCCACATTGTTAAGGATTCCGTTGATGATCTCTTCGGTATTGATGTTTTCGGCTTCGGCCTCATAGCTGAGTCCGATCCGGTGGCGCATCACATCGTGGCATACGGCACGAACATCTTCCGGAATCACGTAGCCACGGCGTTTGATGAACGCATAGGCTTTCGATGCCAGGGCGAGGTTGATGCTGGCTCTCGGAGAACCACCGAAAGTAATCAGGTTCCTGTATTCTGCCAGGTTGTGATTTTCCGGGTAGCGGGTAGCATCAACGATGTCGACGATGTATTGTTCGATCTTTTCGTCCATGTAAACTTCCTTCACCACGTTACGGGCTTTCAGGATATCTTCCGGTTTGATCACGGTATTCGGAGTCGGGAACCCGTTGATGGAGTTCCGGATGATCAGTTTTTCTTCTTCTTTTTTCGGGTAATCCAGCACCACTTTCAACATGAAACGATCGACCTGAGCTTCAGGAAGCGGGTAGGTACCTTCCTGTTCTACCGGGTTTTGGGTAGCGAGTACCAGGAAAGGTTCGGGAAGTTTAAAGGTTTCCTCTCCGATGGTGATCTGTCTTTCCTGCATGGCTTCCAGCAAGGCACTCTGCACTTTGGCCGGAGCCCGGTTAATCTCATCGGCCAGTACGAAGTTGGCGAAGATTGGTCCCTTTTTTACCGAAAATTGCTCCTGTTTCTGATTGTAGATCATGGTTCCGATCACATCGGCAGGGAGGAGGTCAGGCGTAAACTGTACCCGGCTGAATTTGGCATCGACCGTTTTAGCCAGGGTGTTGATGGCTAAGGTTTTTGCCAGACCGGGAACACCTTCCAGCAGGATGTGTCCGTTCGAGAGCAGACCGATCAGCAAGCGTTCGGTCATGTGTTGTTGTCCGATAATCACCTTGCTCATTTCCATGGTGACCATGTCGACAAATGCGCTTTCTTGTTGGATTTTTTCGTTCAGGGCCTTGATGTCCACATTGGATGTGGCCGAACCTGATGGAGCCGATGCACCGGCTGCTGTGTTCATATTTGTTTCTTCCATAGTATCTCCGTTAATTAACATACCAAAAATAAACACTCTAAACAAGTTACCAAACACTTGGTTATCAACTGCTGTTAAAAAATGTTAAAGAAATTTTAGAAGCATTCAGCCTCGATTCTTGATATTTGTTACTGGTATGTCGGTTCGGGTGATTTTTGATTTTTTTTCTCGATGCATTCCGAATTTATTGGGGACACTCCAATTGACAACATCAAAAAAGGTGTAGAGAACTTAGTTTAAGAATGTAAATTATGTCAGATCAAAGACTTAGTCTTTTGGAAACCATCAACATTGTTAAGGAATTTCATGAAGCTTTCCGGATCGGAAATGAAGAACAGCCTGTGGGACCGATCGATGAAAAAGACTACCTGCTGCGTTATAA
The DNA here is from genome assembly GCA_020435335.1 of Flavobacteriales bacterium. GTDB lineage: Bacteria > Bacteroidota > Bacteroidia > Flavobacteriales_E > Vicingaceae. Next base: position 19,824 of record JAGQZT010000061.1, read on the forward strand.
ACTGATGCGGGAGGAGAATGAGGAATACCTGGAAGCAGCTGAGAAGGGAGATTTGGTAGAGATTGCCGATGCTTGTGGTGATATGTTGTATATTCTTTGCGGGACCATGCTCAAGCATGGCTTGCAGGATAAGATTGAAGCTGTGTTTCGAGAAATCCAGGCGAGTAACATGAGCAAGTTGGATGCAAACGGCCAGCCGATCTATCGGGAAGACGGCAAGGTTTTGAAAAGTGACCTGTATTTTAAACCGAATATCAAGGATATTGTTTACTCCTAGTATCTTTACCACATGATTAAGATAGCCATAACCGACGATCATCAGCTTTTTTTAGACGGCATCCGGGAGATGTTATCCTCCATGGAAGGGTTTGATCTACTGTTTACGGCTACAACAGGCCAGGAAACACTGGAAAAATTACAGGTTCAATTGCCGGATGTGATTCTGCTGGATATCAGCCTCCCGGATATGGATGGGGTGGAGTTGTGTCAGGAAGTGGTCTCCCGGCATCCCGGGATCAACGTTTTAGCGTTAACGATGCATAAAGAAGTAAGTTTCCTGAAACAAATGCTCAATCACGGTGCAAAGGGCTACCTGCTGAAAAACACGAAAAAGGAAGAGCTGCTGGAGGCAATCCGAACCGTTTACGAAGGTGAAACCTATTTTAGCGATGAAATAACGAAGGATTTGTACAACAGCATGATTCATGGTGAACAGAACAAGTCAGGGTTGCCCAAGTTATCCAGAAGAGAAAAAGAAGTCCTGCAGTTGATCATTGATGAATACACCACTCAGGAAATTGCGGATCAATTGTTTATTACGTTGAGTACGGTCGAGTCGCATCGTGCCAATCTGTTGGCGAAGCTGGATGTGAGAAATACCGCTGGATTGGTGAGGGTGGCCATCGAAAAAAAACTGTTGGATTAAGCTACGTTAACGGATCAATTCCACCCAATCGCTTTTCACAAAACCAATTTCAGGAATTTTAAAGACGTAGAAGTACGTACTACTGCATAATGGCCGGCCATTTTTATCGGTTCCATCCCAAACCACCAGGTTGTTGTCGTAATTGATGATGCGGTGAACCTCCACCCCCAACCGGTTATACAGGATAAAAATGTTTTCGGGCTCGTTTTTTAAGTTGAGGTACAATAAATCGTTTCTTCCGTCTCCATTGGGTGTGATCAGGTTGTAATCACCGATCTGATTCCTGTCATCTATTGCCGTAGTATCCGGACTGTTTTGGGGTACATTTCCCGGACTCCGGTAGATTTTACCGTTATCCGCTACAACAACCGCGGTGCTGTCGTCAAAAAAGATCACATCGTTCAGGTTTTCCGGGCTGGGGAACGACTGGATGTTCCAGTTGAACCCGCCGTCGGATGTCTGAAGAAGCGTTCCGTTATGGCCTACGATCACAGCGTTTAAGGTATCGTAAAACGAGATGGCATGCATGTGTTCTGTGGTGTTGGAGGTTTGAGGCAACCACGTGCCTCCGTCTACCGTGTTGTTTATTTTTCCGTTGTCGCCGACCATCCATCCGTAGGAGCCGTTAAACATATTAACATCAAAATAATCGTCGGCAAACAAAGTGGTATGAATAACCCAATTTACTCCGGAGTCTACCGTATGTAACGCAACACCTTGTTCTCCGACTGTCCAGGCCTCGTTGGAATTAAGCGCTTCGATGCTGTAAAGCACAACGGAATTGGGCAGGTTAAACTGTTGGGTCCAGCTGCTTCCACCGTCGGAGCTAAAGAGTATGGTGGCATCACCACATGCCCAGAGAATATTGGGGTCCAGGTAGCTGCAGCTGATGGAATAGAGGTTGTTTGTAACCCCGGATGACAGAGCCTGCCAGCTCGTTCCACCGTCATGGGTTTTCAGGATGACTCCATTATCGCCTACGCACCAGCCGGTTGTGTTATCGAAAAAAGTGATGCCGTTCAAGTCATTTATTTCGTTGGAGTTTTGGAGGATCCAATTCATGCCGGCGTCGGTTGTATGCAAGATAGCACCCTGGTCTCCGGCAACCCAGCCGACCGTTTTAGACGTGAAGCAGGTGCTGTTCAAGTGAACAGTTACACCGGAGTTTTGCAAATGCCAGGAGAATTGAGCATAACTCCGGCAAGTAAGAAGCAAACAAAAAAATACGAACGTTCTCATCAGGAATTCATTAAGCAGAAACAAAGGTGCTACTTAACAAAATCAATTCCGACAGGGAAAAGAACGATAATTGCTTTAGTGGAATTCCACTAGGCGGCAGTTTCAGGCAGCCAGATTCGGAATGTCTATCATTACCACGCAGCCTTTATCGGGCTCGCTATCGTAGGTAATATGTCCCCTCAATACATTGATTCGGGAGTTGATGTTTTTCAGGCCGATGCCGGCTTGTGCCGTTTCAGGATTAAACCCGATACCGTTATCTTCTACCATGATGTTGATCATGTCATCCCGTTGGTTGATCTGGATCATGATCTCCGAAGCCCGGGCATGTTTTAGCGTGTTGTTAATGAGTTCCTGAATGATCCGGTAGATGTACAGTTCTGTGGTGGGGTTCAGTTTTTTAGATTGACCGAGGACAATCAGGTCGATATTCAATTCATTGGATTGGTTGATCTTGGCCACGAGGTCATTTACCGCTTCAATCAATCCGAATTTTAGCAGCGCTTCGGGCATCATGTTGTGCGCAACTCTTCGCACTTCATCACAGGCAGAATCCAGCAACCCTTCAGTTAACTGATAGGCTTCGTCGTTGCTGTTTTTCAGATTGCGGTAGTTCAGTTTGATGGTGGACAACATGCTGCCTATGCTGTCATGCAGTTCGGTAGCGATCCGTTTCCGTTCCTCTTCCTGTCCGGTGATCAGCGCGTTAAATGAAGCCAGTTCTTTTTCGCGTTTGAGTTTTTCGATGTCGTTTTGAAGCAGTTGTTTGTCTTTTAATGCAATTAATTTCCGGTTATGAATGCGCTGCCAGATCACAACCGCAAGCGTGGTTACGAGCAGGAGGATCGAGACCATAATAATGATCAGCCAGGTTTTTTCAGCATTTGCTTCAGAAAGGGCAATTTCACCCATTTTATTTTTGTAATCCAGCTCCAGGATTTCCCGCTTGTTTTTTTCACTCTCGTATTTAATCAGTAAATCTTTGACTTCCTGTTTATTGTTGATGGTTGCAAGGCTGTCGCCTATCATTTTAGTCATATAAAGGTTGGCGAAAGCATTTTTGAAATCATGTTGTTTCATGTAGTTTTCCGAGAGCATTTCGTAGATTCTGGCCCTCTGATTGGATCGTTCCATTTTTTTTGCGATAACCAGGCTGGAATCCAGGTACGTTTTAGCGAGGGAATACCGGTTCATTTTTGAGTACAGTTTCCCCAAATACTCATACGTGTAACCTGTTCTTGCTTCGTTTTCCTGCTCCCGGTGAATTTGAAGGGCATCCTTCAGGTAGCGTTCGGCTTCATCAAACCGGTTTAACTGGGTCAGCAACGAACCGGCATTGTTCAGGTTGAGGCCCAGGCTTGTTTTATAGCCCATGATGGAATCCTGTTTAATGCTGAGGCGGTAGTTCTTAAGAGCCTGCTCATAATCGCCAAGTTCCTGGTAAGCCACGCCGATGTTGGCGGTTGCCATGGAGATGTATTGCTTGTCATTGATTTCCATATACAGCTCATAGGCCCTCTGAAAGTAGTCGATAGCCAGTTCATAATTCTGCTTTTGATGAAAGATGCCGCCAATTGAGAGTTGGATGTCGGCCATGTGTTTTTTACTCCCCACGATTTCGTAAAGCGAAGAGGCTTTTATAAAGTATTTTGCGGCAAGATCCAGGTCATCATCGTTTCGGGTCAGGTACAGGTTGCCAAAGCTGGCATAAGTCCCGGCCATGGCGGTGGTGTCTTTGAGTTGCATGTAGAGATTTAAAGCCTCCTGGAGCAATGATTCGGCTTTGTTGAATTCGTTATTTCTCATCCAGTAGGTGGATTGCCTTAACCGGCTTTCGGCAATGCCCAACTTGTAATTGTTTTTGGAAGATAGTTCATAAGCCTTATTGGCATAAAGAAAAGAACTGTCCATGTCAATGAAAATATATTCAAACGAGAGGTCAATGAGCCGGGCAACCTTTTGTTTATAGTCCGTGCCGTTTGCCAGTTCGGTTTTTAAGCTGTCTATTTTTGGTTGGGCATGAACCGGTAAAGAAACGGAAATTGCGACAACAAGGAATAGGAGTATTTTTTTCATAACAAAATGCTTAGGATTTAAAATTATTGAATCCGGTTCATTTATCGTGAGTGAGCGATCAAATTCGTTGTTTTCACCTAGTCCTATTTAGTGGTTATCCGTGGGAGTTAGTCGGAAGGTTGAATCTAAATTTGTATTAAAAACAAAGAAGATGAAAAATACCCGGTTTTTAACCCTAATGCTGACACTCCTGGTTTTAGGATGCAGGGATAGCATTTCCATAGATGAGCTACGTATTTACGCACCAACCGAAAGTTACCCCGAAGATACTTATTTGAGTACGGTTGCCGAAAAAAGGGCTTTGGTTATTGGTGCGCATGGTGATGACGATGTAATTATGGCGGGAACGATCGCCAAGCTGAAAGCTGACGGATGGATAATCAAACGGATTATGTTTCGCAGCGAAGAACCCGGTGACGTGAGCCGCATGGCTACATCCAAGATAATCCATAACGGATTTGAGTTTATTGAGCTTGGTGGAAAAGCGTACCGAAATGACATGGATACGGTTCAGTATCCTTATATGCCCATCCCGAAGGAACGTTTCGATCAGGTATTCGAAAGGCAGGAGATTGCTGACGAGCTGATTACAAAAATTAACCGGTTTCAGCCGACGGTCATTTTTACACTCGACCATGAAATGGGTGGCTACGGGCATCCCGATCATATCTTTATCAGCCAACTGGTTCTGGATCTGTGCGAAGAAAAAGCCATTCAACCTCAAAAGATCTATCAGGGTGTATACACCGATCATATGGAAGAACAGATCGTCGAGATCAGGCTAACGGAACTGGTTAAAAAATGGGGTTTTCCTTCCCCCTATATGTCGGCCATAAGCATGTACAACCTGCCGGAGGGCATGCCCGGGCCCGATGTGGAAGTCAATATCCACGACCAGGCAGAAACCAAAATGGCCTACATCAAGAGTTTTAATGAGGAAGAACAACGGACCATCGGGAAGTTTATGCCTTATTACGATGCCTTTGATGCTCAGGAATATTTTCGGGTATTTGACAGGGAATTTTTCCGGGTGATCGAGATCCGATAGTCAAGGTTGTATTGCGCTAGTTGTTTTCCACTAGCATGAATTTCGTTGTTAATGCTGATGTTTTGTAAATGGCTGACTGCTAATATTGTATGTAGCTAAAAATCAAAACGTATGGACAGAAAAGAGTTTTTAAAAAGTTTGGGAGCCGGAGCGGCTTTTACACTGACCTACGCCTGTTTGGGAGGCTGCACCAAAATGGAAAATCCACCCAAACCGGTCGACAGTTTAAGTGGCCAGATTAACATTGATAAAACCTCCTCGGCAAACTGTAGTGTTGATTTTACCATAAACCTTACCGAACCTCAATACAGCAGTTTAGCGACCCCCGGAAATTTCATCGTGGTCAACAACCAGTTTGTGGTGGCCCGGGCAAACAACGGCGATTATGTAGCCGCTACCCGGATTTGTACCCATCAGGCATACAATAAAATTGAATATTGGTCACAGTACGATGAATGGATCTGTACGGAACACGGGGCGTCTTTTGATAAAACCACGGGCGCAGGTACGAATACGACCGAACTACCACCCAACAATATTGATCCGACCTATAACGATATCCCGCTGGAAGTGTATAACACGTCGTTGAACGGGAACATGTTAAGAGTCTTTAAATGTTAAGCCATGAACAGAACGTATTTCATATTCCTGCTGAGTGTCTTCCTGTTTGCCGGTCAGCTTAAGTCAGAAGAAACCATCTGGCTTGAAGATTTCGAAGAAGCAGTACAACGATCAAAAACCGGAAACAAGCCTTTGCTTATGGTGTTTTCCGGATCGGATTGGTGTAAACCATGCATGATCCTGGAAAAAACAATTTTCAATACCGAACGGTTTAAGCAGTTTGCCAAAGACAGTCTGGTGTTGTTAAAGCTCGATTTTCCGGCCAGAAAAGAGAATCAGCCGGCAAAAGAAATCATGGCGAAGCGGGAAGCCGTTGCCGAGGTGTACAATCAATCCGGATCCTTCCCTTCGGTCATTATCCTGGATGGCGATAAAAAGGTGCTTGGGAAAACCGGTTATAAGAAAGGATCCGTAGAAAATTACATAGAGCATTTGAAGTCCTTCCTTGCGGGATACAAGTATACGGGTGATCTGACTCAACCGACCTTAAAAAAATATCAAAGGAAAGTCAGTTTAATGGGCTCTCCGTTCGAGTTTGTTGTGGTGTGTGAAGACCCTGAGGTGGCAGCCATTGTGCTGGATGTTGCCATCACGGAAAGTGAACGGGTGGAAAAAATGATTTCATCATGGGATGAAAATTCTCAGACTTCATGGATCAATAAAAACGCAGGAATCCAGGCGGTTAAGGTCGACGATGAGCTGTTTCAGCTTATCAAGCGGTCGCTGAAGATATCAGACCTGACGGATGGAGCTTTCGACATCTCATTCGCATCAATCGATAAACACTGGAAGTTCGACCGGTCGATGACGGCGCTGCCGGATGAAGTGGAATTGAAGAAGTCTGTGGCATTGATCAATTATAAAAACATCGTGTTGGACGAAGCAAATCATACGGTTTTCCTGAAAAATAAGGGGATGAAAATAGGCTTCGGGGCCATCGGGAAAGGCTATGTGGCGGATAAAACAGCCCAATTGATGAAAGACATGGGGGTGAAAAGCGGCATGGTCAATGCCGGGGGCGATCTGATTGCCTGGGGGAATGGCTACGGCAATGAAAAGTGGAAGGTTGGTATCGCCGATCCCGATAAGGAAAAAGGGATAATTTCCTGGTTAGACATTCAGGACATGGCGGTCGTAACATCCGGCGATTATGAAAGGTATTCCATGATCGATGGTGTCCGGTATGCTCATATCATAAACCCCAAAACAGGGTATCCGGTTACCGGGTTAAAAAGCGTTACAATTGTTTGCAAAAATGCCGAAGTAGCTGATGCTCTGGCTACTTCGGTTTTTGTTCTCGGTCAACAAAAAGGTCTTGAACTGATCAACCAACTGAGGGATGTGGAGTGCATTCTGGTTAACGATCAGAATGGCATGGTGACATCTAAAAATCTGATTTTAAATTATATAACTGCCAATCAATGAGAACAACGATTATACTATCAGCCCTGTTGTTACTGGCCACTTTATCGGGCTGTGTCCAGGTAAAAGCTTATCAGAAAGCGTATTTGAATGATGAAGATATGGATCTGGGAACCCGCTCCATCGATGCTCAGGAGGTCGCATTTCAATCGTACCGGGAAGGAGCTTCCGGGGCAAACGGCGGTAAAGTAGGAGGAGGCTGCGGATGCAATTGAGGGTGTTCATACTAACCTTTTTTATTACATCGTTGCTGACTGCTCAACAAACCGATGATACCGTTCGGGTCTTTAAGCAGCTCGATCCGGTTCAGGTTAATTTCATTTACGGATATTATGAGCAGGACGGCGTGCATTCGCCGGTGACCGGGGGAATAGGAGACGAGGAACTGACGGATAACGTCGGAAAAATCACGGTCAACATTCCGGTCTCAAAAAGCATCAGCATTTCACTGCTGGGAGGTATCGATTATTATACTTCGGCTTCTACGGATAACATCAATAATGAGCACGACTTCTATGTAGAAACATCAGCATCACGAGCCGATTCACGGAAGTATGGAGATCTGGGAATTCAGGCCAAGAACGAAAAAAGAAGATTCGTTGTTGGTATTAACGGCGGGTTCTCCGAAGAATGGGATGTTTCATCGAGAAATGCAGGGTTGTTTGTTGCTAAAGAATCGAAAAATAAGAATCGTCAATTCAAACTGAGTACATCCTATTATCGCGATGACTGGGATTTGATTTATCCCGAAGAGCTCCGGAAAAATAAGGTCGGAGATCAGGAATTATTGCCGACGAATATCAGGCACCTGTACGATGGGGCGCTCACTTATGTGCAGATCATCAATAAGCGGATGAAAGCGGCTCTAACCGTGGAGGCCGTCTACCAGCAAGGGTTATTGTCTACTCCCTTTCACCGGGTCTATTTTACCGATACGATCAGCCACGATATTGAGCGGTTGCCGGATAGCAGATTCAAGCTGCCGCTAGGGTTACATGTCAATTACAAGGTGAATGACTTCCTCATTACCCGGCTCTATTATCGCTTTTACCTGGATGATTTCGGTATCAAGGCTCATACGATCGACATGGAATATCCGCTGAAAGTGTTTAAATTTTTAACAGTTAGTCCTTTTTATCGTTTTCACATCCAAACCAGTGCGAAGTATTTCGCTCCCTTCGCGCAGCATATTCAGGACGATGTTTATTACACCTCGGATTATGATCTGGCGGAATTCATGGCACACAAATATGGCGTGGGACTCAAGTATGCTCCGCTTTTCGGACTGTTTAAATCCAAAGTGCCGCTGACGAAAAAAACGGAATTGAAATTCAAGAAGGTGGAAGTAAGGGTAGCCAAATACAACAGGCTGATCGACAACGAAACCGTGCTTAAGGCATTTAGCCTGACGGGTTATATAACATTTGAAATCCAATAATCAATTAAACCAAACAAGATGAAAAAACTAGTTACAATTTTATTCGGAATCATATTATGCATTCCGGCTACAAAGGCCCAGTGGCGTGTAAACACCATCGGAACCATGCCCAACAATCAGGCGTTGAGTATTGTTGTCGCGGAAGGAAGAAACGATGGTGTAAAAAGGGTGTATGCAACAACAGACACCGAAATATGGGAGTGGACCTTCAACGGGACTACCTGGTCCAGTTCGCTGGTCGTGAACGGCATTACCCCCGACTTAATTTCATTAACAGCCGGACAAGGCCGAAACGATGGAAACGTGAGGTTGTATTATACGGACTGGGCTTCCGGAGGAAAATCATATGAAGCGTCATGGAACGGCAGCAGTTGGAATGTCCTTACAGTCGGTACGGTACCGTCAGGTTGGCACTCCAGTGGGATTACCGTCGGGAAAGGGAGAAACGACGGTATAAACCGGGTATATACAACAGGGAGTTATGGTGTTTATGAGTACAGCTGGAACGGAAGCAGTTGGAGCATGACCAATAACGTAGCCAGCAACTGGTCCGAAATGTACGGTGCTATCGGAAACTCCAGAAACGATGGGGTTAACCGGCTTCTTTTCAGTGCCAGCTGCCACTGGGAAAGCACCTGGACAGGCTCATCGTACAATACGGTAGGATTAAGCAACTGTTCATCATCTCAGGGAGCCGATGGTGTCGTGATCGGAGACGGAAGGAATGATGGCGTAAGCCGGATTTATGTAAACACCGAGCTGGCCGGTAGAATCGAGTACACCTGGAATGGTTCCGGCTTTACTCCGGTACAGGTGCGTCAGGCTTCTCAGCGAGGGGCTATCCATATGGCCGCCTTAAAAGCGGATCAAAAGAACAGGGTTTACATGGGTAATGCCTTTGTATTTAATGCCAGCTCTGCAGGCCCCATATACGAATATGAATGGAACAGCTCCACCAGCCAATGGGATTCGGTAGGAGTAGTGATCAGTGCCGTGTCCGGAGCTACGGCATTTATGGATGCCGGAGCGGGCAGGAACGACGATACGTTGCGTTTGTATGCGCCGGACTTTTCTACCGGGGCGATCTACGAAATCACGGCTGCAAATCCGAACTTTATCGGAGGACCGACAACAGTGATCCCGGAGGTTGCGGATGAAGCCGAAGTTTCGGTATCACCCAATCCTGCCAAAGGCCGGGTAAAGATCAACGTAATCGAGTCCGATCAACACGATTACACGATCAGGTTGTTTGGCTTGTTAGGTCAGGAAGTGCTGAGAGTTAACGCAGTCAATTTATCCGGCGAATACGTGATGGATGTATCCGGAATCACGAAGGGGGTTTATCTTCTGGTCTTGAATAACGGATCGGCAACATACAGCCAGAAACTGGTTATTGAATAGGAGGTCGGTATGGATAAAAGAATCATGATCTTATTTAGCTCGGCAGTTGTATTGATGGCTGTATTCATGCTCAGCTACAAGGTGAAGAATGACCTGAAATATACCTTGCTGGTGTCGAGTTACCTCTTGTTATTTCTTGCCGTCAGGATTGAGGTCAGGAGAAACAGAGTAGGAAACAAATAGCAAAAAAGGTGAATCCGAATCGGGTTCACCTTTTTTAATAAATGGCATTAGATAGGTATGCCTATTTTTTCAATTTCGGGTTCATGGCATCCGTAAGGCCTTCACCGATCAAGTTGTATATCGTAACCGTTATGAATATCGCAAATCCGGGGAAGATGGCCAGCCACCAGGCTGCAGCATCCTGACGGGAAGCAGATAACAACGATCCCCAGGTGATGGTCTCGGCAGGAACACCGACACCGATAAACGATAAGGTCGATTCGATGAGGATGGCCGAAGCAATCCCGAAGGCGATAGAGATCAGTACCGGCGAAAGCGCATTCGGTAGAGCATGTTTCACGATAATCCGGAACTCTTTGTATCCCAGCGCATTGGCAGCCTCAATGTATTCGAGGTTTCTCACACGCAATAATTCGGCTCTGGTAAACCGGGCAATTCCGGTCCAGGTGGTCAATCCGATAATCATCATGACGATGAAGATGGACGGTTTAGCCACAACAGCTGCGATGGAAATGATCAGGAATAAACGCGGAATGGATACCACCACTTCGATCAAACGGCTGATGAGAATATCCACAGGAATAACAATTTGTTTGTTTAAGAAAGGGATGTTCTTACACAATTTCCCGATGTATCGGAATACCATCATGATTGCAAAGAACAGTATCAAACTGATGAACAACTCGACCATAAAGCTTCCGAAAGATTCACCGATGGCATCGGATAATTCGTAGGAGCGTGTGCCGAAGGCGTAGAACATGGCCAGAACAAACCCGATGATGTATACGATTAATGAAGCAATGCTCATGCGCATTTTTTCATCCCCGTAATAGCCGGCGATGGCACCGAAAAAGATACCGATGATGGCTGCAATTCCCATGGATACGATCCCAACCAGTAGGGCGATCCGCGTTCCGTGGATCATACCGGCAAGCACGTCGTGGCCCAAGGCGTCGGTACCCAGCCAGTGCGTCCACTTCGTGGATTCTACATCCTGTTTGTCGAATGGTCCCACGGAAGTGTTCATGAAATCAATGTTCTTCGGCAGGTAAGGCGTTAACGGCCATACGGCCCATTCGTATTCGAGGTCTTTCCAGGAAACGTTCAGGAATTCTTTTTGCCAGTCGGAGATCCCGAGGTCAACGGCGTACTCTTTGAAAACCGGGAAGTAAACTTCTCCGTTGTACTTGGCAGCAATCGGTTTCTCATTGGCGAGGAAATCGGCGAGTAAAGCGATGATGATGAAGAGGTACACCACGCGGAGCGACCACACGGCAATCTTATTCTTCTTGAACTGTTTCTTTACAATGGCCCAGTAGCTCTCGTTGTCTTTACTTCGTTGAGTTAAAGCATCCAGGGCTTGTTCCTCTTTCCGTTTCATATTTAACATACCGAATAAGCCCATGATCTATTTTTTACTCGAGAATGAAATTCGTGGGTCGACGTAAGCATAAAGCACATCGGCAACCAGGTTCCCCACGAGGGTTAATATGGCGGTAAACATCAGTACCGTGAAAACTACAGGATAATCCCGGGCAAAGATTGCTTTTAAGCTAAGCTGACCCATTCCCGGAATGGAGAAGATCACTTCGATGATGAAGGATCCGGAGATTGCCAGCGGGAAGATGCTGGCAAATAGTGTAATGATCGGGATCAATGAATTACGGAATGCATGTTTCCAGATCACGACCTGTTTTTTCAATCCTTTGGCACGGGCGGTACGGATGTAATCCATTTCCAGTACGTTGAGCATACCACCTCGCATCTGCCGGGAAATAAAGGCAAAGGAAGCATAAGTTAAACAGAACAACGGCAACACGAAGTGGTAAGCCGTTTCCAGGAAGCGATCCATGAAAGGTGCTTCGGGAGGCAGATTACCCAGCCCGAAAGTCGGGAACCAGCCGATGCCGTTTCCATCACCGAGGTAACGGATCAGGATGGTTGCGATCCAGAAATTCGGTAACGAGTAGAGTAAGAATAAACCTGTTGTAATGAGCTTCTCGGACCATTTTCCTTTATCTACTGCCGATCGTACCCCCAGCGGAATGGCCACGAGGTAGGCGATGATGATGGATAAGATGCTTAGAATCATGGACCATTTCAGGGCATCGAATACTTTCGAACTTACAGGCCGTTTATCCTGATAGGAAATGCCGAAATCACCCTTTACGAATCCTGCAATCCACTTGTGGTACTGGTTATCGAATCCGTACCAAACGAATTTCGGAATGTAGCGGTTTATGGTATTTTTCTCCAGCTTCATCTGGTTGTAAGCATTGATGAAGTCATAATATTTGGTTGATGTATAGTCGGCAATGCGTTTGTTGCGGAACAGGTCGTATTCGATGTTCTCGATGGTAGCGTCGGTTTTTTCCGTGGCGTGGGAGATGTATAGCACCGTAATGGCTTCCTTGATCTTTCTCAAATCTTTGCTGGTCTGATCGGTGATCTGAACCTCATACACGGTATTTTCGAAAGCCCGGAGGGAATTATAATACGTGGAAACATTTTCCCAAACCCCATACTCGTAAGCCAGGCGTTGCAGGTTGTCGCGATGCAGTTTTTTCGGAATGCGGTGTAGCGTATCCGGAAAGGTTGAGTTGGTGAAGGCGAAATAGAAGAGAGGGAGGTCGAAACCAAGCTCATGGCGTTTGTTGATGTAGGATTTTTCGTTGGCCAGTTTTTCGCCCGACATGCCATCGCCGCCTACACTCTGATTCAGCATGGTTTCTACCGGATCTCCGGGAGCATTGATACTAATCACAAACGTTAACAGCGAGATCGCTATTAACGTCGGGATAAAAATCAGTAGTCTTTTTAAAACGTATTTGAGCATGCTTCTTTATCTGCCGGCCTGTGAATTAATGTTGTGCAGCTGCTTTTTCTACGGTAAATCCGGTTAACTGGTAACCCGGACGCATCGCGGAAGTTTCTGCATTGCTGAACCGTTTATGGATCGCAATTCGTTCAAGCGGATAATACAGGAAGAGGTATGAGCACTCATCGTGCAGAATCTCCTGGAATTTGTAATTCAATTCAGCGCGTTTGTCTTCATCAATGGTCACACGAATCTCATCAATCAGGGCATCGGTTTCGTCATTACCGAATCCGGTGTAGTTCGATCCGCCATTGTAAGAAGAAGTGTGATAAATCTGTTTGTGGTCGTTCGGGATCGGAGTACTGATCCAGGCACCGTAGTACATGTCGAAATCGTGTGTTTTGGTCGTTTCCAGGAAAATGGACCAGTCCTGAGAAATGACGTTTACGATGATCCCCACTTTACGGGCTTCTTCCTGAAACAGGAGGCCTACTGCTTTACGGGTATCATTCCCCTGGTTATACAGGTAGTTCATTTCGAACTTCATTTTCTCTCCCTGAATGGTGTTGTCCAGGATACCGTCACCATCCGTATCGGCCCATCCGGCTTCAGCTAACAAGGCTTTCGCTTTTTCAGGACTGTAATCGTAAGGTTTCAGGTTCTTATTGTACATTTTCTCTTTAGCCGGGTGGATCGGTCCGATGGCTCGTTCACCGTATCCTAAAGCGATCTTATCGATGATCTTGTCTACGTCGATCAGGTGGGCCAGGGCTTGTCTGGTGCGTTTGTCGGAAAACATCGGTTTTCTCACGTTAACACCCAGGTAAGTGTAAGCCATTTGAGGAGGTGTGTGGTCTTTGAAGTTCGCTTTGAACTTTTCGGTTTCGAGCAACTCCTGAAAATCTTTGGCTTTGATTCCGCGCATCACGTCAACTTCTCCGGCAATCAGGGCTTCCTTAGCCGTTGTTTGGTCGTTGATGGTCAGGTAAACGATTTGAGGCGGGTTGATGTTAAAATATTCTCCTGCACCTTTCAGTTTATCACCCCACCAGTTTTCTTTTTTCTTCAGAACGACTTTCTGGCCGGTTTGCCAGTCGTCCAGCAGGTAAGGGCCGCAACCGATGATAAAGTTCTTATCACGTTGGTATTTTTCGGAGTTGAAGTCTTCGGCAAATTCGATGATTTTCGGATCGGAAGCCAGTTTTTCCTGGTTTTCGGTCAGTTCCCGGATGCTGTAACCATCCATTAAGTTTTTCGGGTCGTAGATGCTTCTTGGTAATAAAGGAAGGTCACCACTTTGAACTTCGGCCAGGATGTAAACATCTTTACATTTAAAGGTGAATTTTTGCGGATCGTCATCGTAAAAAACCATGTCTTCGATGAATTCGAAGTAGGGTTTGTTGTTCACATTATCCACTTTCGGGTTCTTGATTACTTTCAGGGTAAACTCAACGTCTTTCGGTGTAATTGGCGTACCATCGTCCCAGGTGGCTTCCTTACGGATGCGGTAGGTGATGTTCATCTTATTGTCTTCCGTTACTTCGATCTCCGGACGGGCTTCGGCAACGAGAGGAACCAGTTCCAGGGTTTTGAAGTCGATGGACAGTAACGGGTAGAAGATGTTTTTCAGGATGTAACCGGCACCGGCATCGGAGTAGTTAACAGGATTCAGCATTTGAGCGTCGGACAGTTCATGACTGATCACTATTTCGCTCCCATTTTCGTTGGCACTGTTGTCTTCATGAGTTGTCTCAGAACCGCCTCCGCACGATAACAGGGCTATTGCAGTAGTGAAGATTGTGGCCGAGTATAAAGCTGAATAACTGATTTTCATAGTTTTATGTCTATTTTTAATTTGAAAGATGACAAATATAATATTCTTATTGATTATTGTATATGATTTTAGACAAATTAAGCATATACGTAGATTAAAATGCGGGAGTGAAAAAATTTGGGTGAATTATTTTCACATTAAATTATGATTGTTACTTTTGCTACCCTCTTGGTGAGGTGGGTGAGTGGCTGAAACCACATGTTTGCTAAACATGCGTGCGGGAAACCGTACCGGGGGTTCGAATCCCCCCCTCACCGCCAGAGAAAAGCCCTGCAACGCAGGGCTTTTTTTATGAACGCAGCACTTCAAGCTTGTTTGAGTAGTGCGTAGCGTAAAAAAAAACAGCGGACACGCTGGCTTTGATCTTCCTTATGCTGCCCCTTAATGGGATCACGGAGCAATCCCGAAAGTTACAGGTTCAAATTCCAAAGTTGAAAAGAAGCTACCAGTATTCATGGTGGTTTTATTCTTTTTAAGATGCTCGTATAAATACGTATTTAAGGGTTGGGTGAGATGGGAAATTTTGGGATGAAATAATTTGGATCAAGGATGAAACAACCGTTAAAAATTAAAGAAATAATAAAGAGAAAGTTGTTTTTGAATAATGAGTGTTTGAATTAAGTAAAAATACCTATTCCTGCTAAAAAAGACTACCGTTAATAAATGAAAACCGACCGATAATACAGAAGATTGACAGTTTCTTGATAAAGCTTTCTCATTAAAATAAGTTTGATAGAATTTCTACTAAACCGAAGATATGAGAAAGCTAGTTTTATTGTTCATGATACAATCTTTTCTATGGGTTTCCAATACTGTTTTTTGCCAGGTACCGCCTGCGGAAGATGTGCAATTATACATTTCCAAAATAGTTGGGGAAGAAACTCCCGATGCGGTTATGGATACCTTAACGGATCCTTTTTATTTACTGGTTCATGAACTTAACCTGAACGTAGATTTAAGCTTAATCCTACCCGATACTTCACAGGTGAGTTTTATTCATGTGAAACAGAAATCGGATTTACTCGGATTGCCATTACTCAATTACGCTTTTGTTTACGACCAGACCAACCTGACTAATGGCTTAACCTATAAAAGGGATGGCAATTACCTGGAACTGGGGTTGGCGGTTTTCGCCAATACCAATCATGCGGTGTATTATGCCGAAGTAGAACTGGAAGATGCCAATGGAAATAAATCAATTATCGTTCAAACGGATTCATCCAACAACTGATCATTATGTATAGAAAAATAGCGATCCTATCAGTGTTACTATCAAGTTTTTCCCTTTTCGGACAACAACCGACCTCTTTTACGACAGTGGTCGGTTTTTCGGATGACGGGAATTGTAATTATACCAACATAGCAGGAGGAGGCTGGAATAATAATATGCTTACTTCCAGCAACTTTATTGCTGCCAATACCGATGGAGAGGTATCTTATACAGTAGCCAGTACTTCAGACAAACTGGCTTTCGGATTATCTGTTGCCAATGCATCCATTAAGGTAAAAGACATCACCTACAGAATGCTATTGGGTAATAAATTGAGTATTTGGGAAGACAACAGGATGAAAGGAAACTTCGGGAACCTGGCTGTCGGAGATGAATTGACCATTGCCCGCGTAGGGAGCGAAATTCAATTCATAAAAAACGGAAACATTATCCTGGCTCTGACAACGGATCCGACACTGACTTTATATACAAAGGTGTCCGCTCAATCGGCCAACCTCACGGTTTCATGCGATGATTTTTCGGGTGATTACTATGAGGATATGGTGTTGAGTTATGAAGTTACGAAAGCAAAATGCCTTTCGGATGAATTGGGAGCTATCAACCTAACCGTTACGAAAGGAGTCCCTCCTTATACATATTCCTGGAGCTCAGGAGAAACTACAGAGGATGTTATAGATAAGGATATAGGTCAATATACGGTTACAATTACAGATTTTGTTGGGTTTCAGATATCTGAAACGGTTGATGTCCTTACATGTATAGCCTGGCAAAATATACAGGAAGGGCTTACGTGTGATGAAGACTATATCAGGCCTGATGCCTGGTTGAAATATTTCGGAGGAAATACCAATGAGTACCCGGGAGAACTTCTGAAAACTACCGACGGCGGTTATATCATTTCCGTGAACGTCTCTGCCGGATCAGATTTGCCAGGACATCATGGAGGTAATGATGCGTGGATTGTTAAGCTGGATATAGATGGGAATGTTGAATGGAGTAAAATGTTGGGTGGCTCGGGTAATGAAAACTTATTTCACCTGGCT
>JAGQZT010000062.1 GCA_020435335.1 Flavobacteriales bacterium
ATCTTCGATGCCATGCAGAAGAAGATCTTTGAGTTTATGAACAACAGAAAATGGACGAACAATGTGTACAAAAACAACGAACGCATCGAATGTTCCATCCTGATTAATATCACCGAGAGAATCTCTTTGAACAGCTTTAAAGCTACACTGCAGATTCAGTCCAGAAGGCCGATCTACAATACATCTTATTATTCCACATTGATCAATCACTTCGACAAGGATTTTGAATTTCAGTTCAATGAGTTCGATCCGCTGGAATATAGTGAAACCACTTTCCTGAATAACTTAACGGCCGTATTGGGCTATTATGCCAACATCATCATCGCTACGGATTATGATTCGTTCTCTTTAAACGGAGGTACGACCTACCTCCGAAAAGCCCAGGCTATCGTGAGTAACGCACAAGGGGTTCAGGAAACCGGCTGGAAAGCCTTTGAGAATGACAAGAACAGGTACTGGCTCGTTGAAAACCTGCTCCACAATTACTTTGCTCCGTTGCGGGAGTGTATCTACAAGTATCACCGTCAGGGTTTTGATAAAATGGCCGACAATGTGCCTGCCGGTCGGGTAGAAGTGTTTAACGCATTGAAATTGCTGGATAAGGTGTATGAACGCAAACCGGGTTCATTTACATTGCGTATTTTCTTTAATGCCAAAGCCAATGAGATTGTGGAACTCTTCTCGGAAGCTCCGGCCAACGAAAAGGCAGAAGTGGTGAACCTGCTGACCAAAATCGACCCCAACAACATCGCTAAATACGACAAAATCACGAAAGGCAAATAAATGTTAACTCATTTATCGATAACCAATTATGCCATAATTGAGGCCTTAGAAATCGATTTCGATAAAGGATACACCGTTATTACCGGAGAAACCGGTGCGGGAAAATCAATCATGCTTGGTGCTTTAGGTCTTATTCTCGGACAACGGGCCGATGCCGGAGTATTATACGATACGTCTAAGAAATGCATCGTGGAAGGTGAGTTTGCGATGGATGCACGTACTTATGCCGACTTCTTCGAAGCAAATGACCTTGATTTCGAACAACCCACAACACTTCGTCGTGAAATTGCGGCCAACGGAAAAAGCAGGGCCTTTATCAACGATACGCCGGTTACGCTTCAGCAATTGAAAGCATTGACCGAACGGTTGGTTGATATCCACTCCCAGCATGAAACGCTACAGATCAAAAACGGTGAATACCAACTGAATGTTCTGGATGCTTTTGCCGGTACTCAGGCGTTGCTCCAGGAATACCAGCAAGCTTATCAGCAATACCGATCCGCTCTTGATGAATTGAACAGGCTAAAGTCGCTTTCATCCAGAGCCTCTGCCGATCTCGATTATATCCGGTTCCAATACGAAGAGATTGAAGCACTGCAGTTGAAGCCGGACGAAAAAGAAACCATCGAGGAGCAACTGGATCTGGCTAAAAACAGTGAAGAGATCAAACGAGTGCTCAACGCTGCAGAACAGGCACTTCAGGATGCCGATCACAACGTACTTGCCGTATTGAAAAGCCTCGTCGATTCTTTTTCCCGGATCAGATCCTACGCAAAAGAATACGAGCAAATTTATGAGCGTTTAAACAGCAGCCTGATCGAATTGGATGATCTGACCCGGGAGGTTGTTGCAGGAAATACGGACTTTGACTTCGATGCCGATCAACTGGATTACCTGAATGAACGGCTGAGTAAGATCTACAGTATTGAGCAGAAACATCAGGTTAAATCTACGGCAGCCATTCTGGAACTACTCAAAAACCTGGAAGCTCAACTTTCAGACTATGCATCGTTCGACGATAAGATTGAACGTGCGGCAACGAATGTATCCGAAAGGTTCAGCGTAGTCGAATCCATCGGAAAGGAGTTAAGCGGCAAACGAAAGCAGGTGACCGGAGCACTGGAACAAACCATTCTGGGGAATTTAGCACAGTTGGGGATGCCCGATGCCTCGTTTCGGGTGGATTGCCACATGCTCTCGGAGCCGGGATCAAATGGTTGGGATGTGGTGGAATTCAGGTTTAGCGCCAACAAGGGATATCCGCTGGAACCATTGAGTAAAGTGGCTTCCGGTGGTGAACTGTCGCGGTTCATGCTGACCATTAAATCTATTCTGGCTAAAAACAAAAGCCTGGCAACGGTCTTGTTCGACGAAATTGATACGGGAGTCTCCGGCGAGATTGCCGATAAGATGGCCGATATTATGAAAGCCATGTCTAATGATTCTCAAATCATTACCATCACGCATCTTCCGCAAGTAGCAGCGAAAGGGCAGTCTCATTTCAAAATATTCAAGGAAAACAGGGGAGAAAGAACACTTACCCTGGTTCGAAAATTAAACAAAGAAGAACGGGTAGAGGAGCTGGCTAAGATGCTGAGCGGCAAAAAAATGACTGATGAAGCCAAGAAAAATGCCGAAGCTTTACTTTCTGTTGATAAACCAACTTGAGATTTTAAAAATAATCTCGTATTTTCGTACTCCCAAATTGTACAAAATGAAGAAGTTTAGGATTCTTTTTATATACTCCGTGACTTTATTGTTTTTAAGTAGTATATTTTTAAGCTGTAACCCCTGGCGACCGGGATCTACGGTAAAAGGTGCTAGTTATAAAAACAGAAGACATCATGCTCCTGCATCAGCGAAAAGAAGTGGTAAATATTATTAAGCGCTAAAAAATATTATGGCAAACAATCTATTATCTGGAAAAAAAGGAATCATCTTCGGTGCGTTAAACGAAGATTCGATTGCGTGGAAAGTTGCTGAAAAAGCACACGAAGAAGGGGCAGAGTTTATCCTGACCAACGCACCCATCGCGATGAGAATGGGAACGTTAACGGAGTTGGCTGAAAAAACCAATTCCGAGATTTTCCCGGCAGATGCAACTTCTATGGAAGATCTCGATAACCTATTCAATAAGGCGATTGAAAAATTCGGACGTGTGGATTTTATCCTCCATTCGATTGGAATGTCCGTTAATGTACGCAAAGGAATTCACTACACGGAATCGAACTACGACTATTACATGAAAGCCATGGATGTTTCGGCTATTTCTTTCCATAAAGTGATGAAACTGGCCATGGAAAAAGACCTGATGAATGAATGGGGGTCTATTTTAGCCCTTTCTTACATTGCAGCTCAACGCGTATTCCCGGACTATAACGACATGGCTGATGCGAAATCTTTATTGGAATCCATCACCCGAAGCTTCGGCTACCATTTCGGAGAGCGTAAGAAAGTAAGGGTAAACACCATTTCGCAATCACCGACACCAACTACGGCAGGAAGCGGGGTGAAAGGCTTTGACGCTTTTATCAGCTATGCAGAAGATAATTCACCGCTAGGAAATGCCAGCGCTGCATCATGTGCTGATTATTGTGTGGTGATGTTCTCTGATCTGACAAGATATGTTACGATGCAGAATCTTTTCCACGATGGAGGTTTCTCCTTCACCGGGCTCAGTCACCAGGTGATGGAACGGTATATGAAGCCATAAAACAAAAGCTTTAAACAAAAAAAAGAGCCAATTTTCATTGGCTCTTTTTTTTTATTCTTCCTTGTCCGATCCTTCGGGTGCTTCTTTCTCTTCTTTACCCTTCTTAGGCTTTTTCAAGTTGAAGGTCAACTCTTCGAGCACTTCATCCAAATCCACCGAAATAGTAGTCCCTTCGGTAATGTTGGCCTGAACGATCTCTTCAGCAAGCGGGTCTTCCAGGTATTTTTGAATAGCACGCTTAAGTGGTCGTGCTCCAAAGGCAGAATCAAAACCTTTGTCGGCAATAAAGTCTTTCGCTTTTTCGGTCAGACTGATCTCATAACCGAGATCTTCGATCCGCTTGCACAACGCGCTAAGCTCAATGTCAATGATCTTGTGAATATCTTCTTTCGATAAGGAATTGAAGATGATCACATCATCGATCCTGTTCAGGAATTCCGGTGCAAAGGCTTTCTTCAGTGCATTCTGGATCACACTTTCGGAATGAGCATCGGCACTTTCTTTTTTAGCTGACGTAGAGAAACCGACACCCTGTCCGAAATCCTTCAGCTGACGCGCTCCAATGTTGGAGGTCATGATAATGATCGTGTTCTTAAAGTTTACTTTTCTTCCGGAACTATCGGTTAACTGACCGTCGTCCAAAGCCTGTAGCAACAAGTTGAATACATCAGGATGAGCTTTTTCGATCTCATCCAGCAACACGATGGAGTAGGGTCTTCGTCTTACTTTTTCAGTCAGCTGACCACCTTCTTCGTATCCGACGTATCCCGGAGGCGCTCCAACCAATCTGGAAACAGCAAATTTTTCCATGTATTCACTCATGTCAATACGGATGAGTGCTTCTTCCGAATCGAATAAATACCTTGCCAATACTTTTGCTAACTGAGTTTTACCAACCCCGGTAGGGCCAAGGAAGATGAATGAACCGATCGGTTTGTTCGGATCTTTCAATCCGGCGCGGTTCCGCTGAATGGCTTTAACCACTTTTTTGATGGCTTCATCCTGACCGATCACTTTGCCCTTCAGTTCATCGTTCATTTTTACCAGTTTCTCACCTTCGGCCTGAGCAATACGTTGAGTTGGAATGCCGGTCATCATCCCGACAACTTCCGCCACATTTTGCTCCGTTACCATTTCGCGGTGACTCTTGGTTTCTTCCTCCCACGCTTTTTTAGCGGTGTTCAGTTCTTTAATCAGATTGCGTTCATCATCGCGGAGTTGCGCAGCCTCTTCATATTTCTGGCTTCTTACCACATGGTTTTTCTTGCCTTTGATCTCTTCGATCTTTTTCTCGATCTCAATGATATTTTTAGGTACCTTGATGTTGGTAATGTGTACGCGTGATCCGGCTTCATCGAGCGCATCGATGGCCTTGTCCGGTAAATGGCGATCGGTCATGTAACGGTCGGTCAGGAGCACACAAGCCTCTATGGCTTCGTCGGTATAAGTCACGTTGTGGTGATCTTCGTACTTTTCTTTCACGTTGTTCAAGATCTGAATGGTTTCATCAACCGTGGTCGGTTCAACCATTACTTTCTGGAAACGACGCTCCAGGGCCCCGTCTTTTTCGATGTACTGACGGTATTCATCCAGAGTTGTGGCCCCGATACATTGCAGTTCGCCCCGGGCAAGAGCCGGTTTAAACATGTTGGAAGCATCCAGCGAACCGGAAGCACCGCCGGCACCGATAATGGTGTGAATTTCGTCGATAAACAGGATGATGTCCGGAGACTTCTCCAGTTCATTCATCACGGCCTTCATCCGCTCTTCGAATTGCCCGCGGTATTTTGTGCCGGCAACCAGAGAAGCTAAGTCTAAGGTAACAATGCGCTTACCGAAAAGCACACGAGATACTTTCTTTTGGATGATGCGCAGGGCGAGGCCTTCCGCAATAGCGGACTTACCCACACCGGGTTCACCGATTAATATCGGATTGTTTTTCTTTCTTCTACTCAGGATTTGAGATACACGCTCGATCTCTTTCTCCCGGCCAACGATCGGATCGAGCTTGCCTTCCTCGGCATAGCGGGTCAGGTCGCGACCAAAGTTGTCGAGTACCGGAGTTTTGGATTTCGGATTGGCTTTAGATGCTCCACCGGAACCACCCATAAACTCTTTTCCTCCATCGTCATCATCGTCATCATCCGGCGTATTTGGAAAATCGGCACGGGGCGTATCTTCTTCAGTTAACTGAAGTTCTTCAATTTCTTGTTTTACAGATTCGTAATTCACATTCAATGCATTTAGTGCGTTAGTAGCTATGTTATCTTCACCTTTTAAGATGGATAGCAGTAAATGTTCGGTGCCGATCACATTGCTTTTGAAAACCTTGGCTTCCAGGTAAGTGATCTTCAATACCTTCTCAGCTTGTTTCACCAACGGGATGTTCGATAATTGATTGGAAGTGCCGTTCCCGACTTTGGTAGAAGACTCTACTTTCTTCCGCAATTCCTTCAGATCAACCCCCAGGTTGGTCAGTACTTTAACGGCAAGGCCATTGCCTTCCCTTAAAATACCCAATAAAAGGTGTTCCACACCGATGTAGTCATGACCTAATCTCAAGGCTTCTTCCTTACTGAAGGTAATCACATCTTTTACTTTCGCTGAAAAATTGGCATCCATATACTCAATATTTAATGCTATACTATCCTTAAAATTAGGATTAATTGACTTAAACCAAAAGTAAAAGATATGTATTTGTCGGATTATTTATAAAAAAGGCTTTTTTCAACAGAATTTTGTTAGTAAGTAAGCCTTATTTTTCAGCTGTTTTGCCATTCAAATTGTGTATTTTCGAGAGTCCTTAAAAAAGGGTAAAAAAGCATACTGAAAAATCAAGAAATTAATATAGAAATATGGCAGAAGGAGAAAAAATAATCCAGGTTAATATTGAAGAAGAAATGAAGTCGGCCTACATCGATTATTCGATGTCGGTAATCGTGTCCAGGGCACTTCCGGATGTGCGTGACGGATTGAAGCCGGTGCACCGTAGAATATTATATGGTATGATGGAGCTCGGCGTCCGGGCAAACAGTCCGTATAAGAAATCCGCAAGGATCGTCGGAGAGGTGCTCGGTAAGTACCACCCGCATGGTGATACCGCCGTTTACGACTCCATGGTTCGGATGGCCCAGGAGTGGTCGTTGCGCTACATGCTGGTTGACGGACAAGGAAACTTCGGATCGGTGGATGGAGACAGTCCGGCCGCGATGCGTTATACGGAAGCCCGTTTGCGTAAGATCGCCGAAGAGATGCTTTCAGACATCGATAAGGAAACCGTGGATTTCAGCCTCAACTTCGATGACTCCCTGCAGGAACCGACTGTTCTGCCAACCCGGATTCCAAGCTTACTGGTAAACGGTGCTTCCGGTATTGCCGTAGGTATGGCCACCAACATGGCGCCGCACAACCTTACGGAGGTGATTAACGGTACCGTGGCTTATATCGACAACCGTGAGATCGACACCGATGAGTTGATGAAACACGTTAAGGCTCCGGATTTCCCGACAGGAGGTATTATTTACGGATACGGAGGCGTGAAAGAAGCTTTCGAGACCGGAAGAGGCCGGATTGTGATCCGAGCCAAGACCGAGCTGGAAGAGACCAACTCCGGAAGGTTCAGAATTATTGTTACCGAAATTCCTTACCAGGTGAATAAAGCCGATATGATCAAGAAAACGGCTGACCTGGTGAATGAAAATAAGATTGTTGGAATTTCCGACATCCGGGATGAATCCGATAGAAACGGTATGCGTATCGTTTACGAATTGAAGCGCGACGCCATTCCAAATGTGGTTCTGAATAACCTCTTTAAGCAAACGGCCCTGCAAACATCTTTTAGTGTAAACAACATTGCGTTGGTTGGAGGCAGACCGGTTGTTCTTAATTTAAAAGATATCATTGCCGAGTTCGTGGACTTCAGACATGAAGTAGTAGTTCGTCGTACCAAATACGAACTCCGTAAAGCAGAGGAGCGTGCTCACATCCTCGAAGGACTGATCATCGCTTCCGACAACATCGATGAAGTGATCAAACTCATCAGAGCATCGAAAAGCCCGGATGAGGCCCGTGATAAATTGATGGAACGCTTCAAACTGAGCGACATTCAATCGAGAGCCATCGTAGAGATGCGTTTAAGACAGTTAACCGGACTGGAGCAGGATAAATTACGTGCTGAGTACGAAGAACTGATGAAAACCATCGAAGATCTGAAAGATATTCTCGCCAACGAAGACCGCAGAATGGAGATTATCAAAACCGAACTGATCGAAGTAAAAGAGAAATACGGTGATGAACGAAGAAGTGAGATTGAGTATGCCGGTGGTGATTTCAGTATCGAAGACATGATTCCGGATGAAGAAGTGGCGGTGACCATTTCCCACCTGGGTTACATGAAACGTACTTCCCTGGCTGAATACAAATTGCAGAACAGAGGAGGAGTAGGTTCCAAAGGAACGGCTACCCGCGATGAAGATTTCGTGGAGCAGCTGTTCGTGGCTACCACCCACAACTACCTGCTGATCTTTACCGAAAAAGGTAAATGCTATTGGATGCGTGTATTTGAGGTGCCGGAAGGAACCAAACAGTCGAAAGGTAGAGCGATCCAGAACCTCATTAACATTGAGGCCGATGATAAGGTGATGGCCTACATCAATGTGACCGACCTGAAAGATGAAGATTACATCAACAACAATTACATTGTGATGTGTACCAAACGGGGGGTAGTGAAGAAAACAACCCTGGAAGCGTATTCCAGACCACGTGTAAACGGAATTAATGCGATTACCGTTCGTGAAGGCGATGAGTTGCTGGAAGCGAAACTGACCAGCGGTACCGATGAGATCATTCTGGCAGCGAAATCCGGTAAGGCGATCCGATTCAATGAGTCCACAACTCGTCCGATGGGTAGAAATGCCTCCGGTGTGCGTGGTATTACGCTTGCAGGACCGAAAGACGAAGTCGTGGGCATGATCACCATTCCGGATTCCGACAACTCCAACGTGTTGGTGGTTTCGGAGAACGGTTACGGAAAACGTTCCGATCTGGATGATTACCGCATCACCAACAGAGGTGGAAAAGGGGTAAAAACACTGAATATTACCGATAAGACCGGTAACCTGATTGCGATCAAGAACGTGACCGACAACGACGACCTGATGATCATCAACAAGTCGGGCATTGTGATCCGTTTGGCGGTAGTGGACCTGAGAGTAATGGGTAGAGCAACACAGGGAGTTCGCCTCATTAACCTGAGAAACGGTGATCAGATCGCTGCCGTGGCCAAGGTGGAACACAGTGAAGAAGAAGATGAAACAACAGCAACAACCGATCATGCAATGAACGATGCACCCGAAGGGGAAGAAAACACCGATTCTGGCAAGGATGTTGATAACAACGAAGAAGAATAGTAATTTTAACGCAAAAATTAAGACATGAAGAAATCAGTATTGACGATAACGGCTATTGCTTTAGCTTCCATCACCTTTGCACAGAAAGCCAAAGTAGTTAGTGCGTACAATTACAATAAGAACTTTGCCCGTTCCGGTAAATGTTCCGAGTTGAAGGATGGCCTGGATGCCATTAATGAAGCGATAGAGCATGATCAAACCAAAAGCTGGGCCAAAACCTGGTATTATCGCGGTAATTTGTATTACAACATCCTGGCAACCAATAATCAGGAGTGTAAAAGCCTTGATGCCGAAGCATTGGAAAAATGTACGGATTCTTACCTGACCGCTTTGGTATACAACTTCAAGGATCCGGAATTACAAAAGCTGGACCTGAAGAAAGAAGATGGTTCCGACATCATGAAGTTCTTTACGGCACTTCAAAACGGTAGTGCTGTGGACGATGAAACGTATACAGGAGATATCATGGGAAGAAAATTCCCCGGAATTGCCGGAGAGTATGCCAACAAAGGGATCAAACAATTCGGAGAGAAGGATTACAAAGGAGCACAACAAAGCTTCGGTACGTCCATGATGCTGAACCAGTTTACCGGAAAGATCGATACCATGATCATGTACAACACGGCACTGGCTTCCGAATATGCAGAGGATTTTGATGCCGCCAAGCAATTGTATGATGCCTTGATTGCCATGAAATACAATGTGGACGGAGCAGGACCCGACTTGTATCGTTCCATGTCACGCATCTACAAGAACGAAGGAAATGCTGAAAAAGCGGCTGATTACATTAAAAGTGGACGAAAAGCTTATCCGGACAACAACAACCTGATCGTGGATGAGTTGGAAGGTTATTTGTCTTCAGGGAATCACGAGCAAGCTCTGGCGAATCTGGATGCCGCTATTGCCAACGATCCGAGCAACGTGGTGTTGCACTTTGCCCGTGGAACGGTTTACGAAAACCTGAAACAACCCGAAAAAGCCATTGAGAACTACAAAAAAGCCATCGAGCTGGATGCGAACTATTACGATGCCAACTTCAACTTGGGGGCCTATTTCTTCAACAATGGCGCGGACAAGATGAACGCGGCCAATGACCTGCCGATCAATGAGGCGAAGAAATACGAAGCCCTGAAAAAAGAAGCCAAAGCAGAGTTTGAGAAAGCGGTGCCTTACGTAGAGAAAGCACACGAACTGAAACCGGACGATGCCGATACCGGCAACATGTTGATCAAGTTGTACACCCACACCGGTCAGTACGACAAAGCAGCTGAGATCAAGAAGAAATATCAGTAATCCTGAGTAATGTCATCCTGAGTTTATCGAAGGATTATGAGTGAAGCAATCTTACAAAGGAGCCTAAGGGCTCCTTTTTTTAATAAACAAATTTCTCAACATGAAAAAAATGAAACGAGTATGGATGGCATTATCTTTCGTAGCTGTTGGATGTGCAACCCCTCACGAGGAGAAAGAAGCAGATAAACATGCTGAAAATGAGGTGATCATGGAATCAGAGACGGAGCATCATCATGAACATGAAGCTATAGCACTAAATAACGGTGAGAAGTGGAAAGTGGATGATAACATGATGCTGTTCATTCGGAATATGGAAAAAGCAACGATGGGTTTTGAAGGAACCGATTATGCTGCTTTGGCTGTGGAAATCGATGAAAATATCAGAAGTTTAACATCCAATTGTACGATGGAAGGACAAGCCCATGACGAACTGCATAAATGGCTGGTCCCCTTTATCGGTTTATCGGAGGCATTTGATGTGGCTGAAGAAGAAGCCGAACAAGAACGAATTTATATGGAAATAAAGGCTGCGTTCGAAGAGTTTAATACTTATTTCGAATAAGTAGTCCAATCAGGATGCCTCTTCTGTTTTGACAGAATATTGGATGGCGTCTTTTAGGGTGTTGATTTCCTGGGTTGTAAAATGGCGAAACTCACCACTCTTAAGCTTGCCCAGGGAAACATTCATGATTCGGATTCTTTTGAGTTTGGTGACTTCGTATCCGAGGTAGGTACACATTCTTCTGATCTGCCTGTTTAAGCCCTGTGTTAATACAATGTTGAAGGTGTTGGGATCGAGCTGTTTCACCTGACATTTTTTGGTTACGGTATCTAAAATAGGAACGCCCTGACTCATTTTATTGATAAACTCGGCAGTAATAGGCTTATTCACGGAAACGACATATTCCTTTTCATGATTGTTCTTGGAGCGTAAAATCTTGTTGACGATATCCCCGTCGTTGGTCAAAAAAATGAGTCCCTCACTGGGTTTGTCCAGTCTTCCGATGGGGAAGATGCGTTCAGGATAATTAAGGTAGGAAATGATGTTGCCTTTGATGTGGGTTTCGGTAGTACAGGTAATCCCAACCGGTTTGTTGAATACCAGGTAAATGGATTCAACCGCTTTGGTAATCACTTTTCCATCGACACTGATGGTATCTTTACTGGTTACTTTGGTGCCCAACTCGGGTGTTTTACCATTCACGAGTACGCGACCTTCTTCAATGAGTTTATCTGCTGCTCTTCGCGAACAGAAGCCTGTTTCAGAAATGGCTTTATTGAGTCTTAGGGTATCCAAATGATAATTCAATGTGATCATCAAAGTTAGGATTAAAATTAATCGGCGTGGAGAATACGGAGAACTTCTATAAGGAGATGAGGCACAACCACACGGAACTTTCTGGAAATGGCTTTTGTGATGGAAGAGAGGAGAAGGAAAGAATGGAAGAGAAAAGAAAAGGAGCCTTAGGATTCCTTTTTTCTTTGTTTTTCTTCCCACTCAAGTGCTGCCTGCTTGAATTCCTCAATGTCAAAAGGTTGGCTTTTCCACTCTTCATCTTCCTCATCTATTGCCTGATATGTTCCCCAATCCATGAAGTCATAATACTTTTGGTAGGCCTCCATGTAATTCTCAGCACAAAAAGAATGTACAATTTTAGCATCCTTTTCAGAAATACTCCTTCCTTCAGCACCAAATCGACCTGAGGCTTCGAGTTGAGAAAGTCCTTCTGGGTTTATTAGTATGTCAAATTTTATTTTTGTCATGATTCC
>JAGQZT010000063.1 GCA_020435335.1 Flavobacteriales bacterium
TAATGAAGCGCGTTACGATGCCATCATGGAAGATCATGCTCATTTCAAGTGTAAATCTTGCGGGCATGTGTACGATGTTGAGATCGACACCCTCAAATTAAAATTTAGTCAATTAAATGATTTTCAGGTAGATGACACCAACATTTACCTGAAAGGAATATGTAATAAATGTTTAACCAATAAAAATTAAAAAGAAATGGGCGTATTAGTCGGAAAAAAAGCTCCTGGATTCTCAGCACAGGCTGTGATCAACGGGGGACAAATCGTAAACAACTTCACTTTAGAGCAGTTCAAAGGAAAATATGTGGTATTATTCTTTTACCCGAAAGACTTCACCTTTGTTTGTCCAACCGAGCTGTTTGCTTTTCAAGAAAAATTAGAGGAATTCAAATCCAGAAACACGGAAGTGATCGCTGTATCTACCGATACGGAGCAATCACACTGGGGCTGGCTGCAAATGCCTAAAGCACAAGGCGGCATTCAGGGTGTTACTTACCCGATCGTTGCCGATACCAACAAGACCATCTCCATGAACTATGATGTGTTAGCCGGAGATTTCGACTGGAACGACGAAGGTGAAATGATCGCTACCGGCGAACTGATTGCATACCGGGGTTTATTCCTGATCGACAAAGAAGGCACCGTTAAGCACCAGTTGGTTAACGACCTGCCATTAGGCCGGAACGTAGACGAAGCCATCAGAATGGTAGATGCTCTTCAGTTCAACGAAGAACACGGAGAAGCTTGTCCTGCCAACTGGAACAAAGGAAAGGATTCGTTAAAAACAACTCACGAAGGAATCGCTGAGTATTTAGCTACTCACTAATTAAGAAAGTGTCATTTCGAGTGAAATGACAAGTACTAACAACTTAAAAAAAACAATTATGGCTTTTGAATTACCCGCGCTACCATACGCACACGATGCGCTTGAACCGCACATCGACACACAAACAATGCAAATTCACCATGGTAAACACCATGCCGGATACACCACCAACTTAAATAATGCAATTGCAGGAACTGACCTGGAAGGAAAATCCATTGAGGACATTCTGGGCGGACTGAACATGAACAACATGGCCGTTCGCAACAACGGCGGCGGCTACTACAACCACTGCCTGTTCTGGGAAGTAATGGGTCCGAATGGCGGAGGAGCACCTACCGGCGCTTTAGCCGATGCCATCAATGCTGCTTTTGGATCGTTTGAAGGATTCAAGGATCAGTTCAGCAAAGCTGCCGCCACACGTTTCGGTTCCGGATGGGCCTGGCTATGTGTAAAAGACGGCAAACTGGACATCTGCTCCACACCGAACCAGGACAACCCGCTCATGCCGGGAATCGGCTGTGGCGGAACTCCGATCTTAGGACTGGACGTTTGGGAACATGCTTACTACCTGCATTACCAAAACCGCAGACCGGAATACATTGAACACTTCTTCAATGTAATCAACTGGGATGAGGTTGCCCGTCGATTTAACAGCTAAACGTTTTAGATAACAACCCTTAAAAGCCCCGGAAATCCGGGGCTTTTTTTAATCTCAAAATACTGATAGTAATTCTAAATTATTCTGCTATATTCAACCCATAAAATTTAGCACAGGCATGAAAAATCGTATAGGAATACTCGGGATTTTGATCTTTTTATCCACTTCAACACTCTTGGCAAAAGAATTCAGAGGCAGTGATGTAACCCCAAAAAATATTCAAAAGAAATACTACATCTGGGACAAAAAAACCGAAGAACCGAACCCTAAATCCAAGAACAACGAAGACATCTGGTACAATGAGTATTCCCAACCCATGGAAGGCTACATCATCCTGCTTTCCAAGGAAAGACTAACCGGAAAAATCATTGTCCATCACCGATGGAATAAAGCTTCGGTTAAAAAGTTAAAGAAAACGACTTACGATAAAGATGGAAATAAAGTTGTCAATTATTACCCCGATCCTAAAGGCATTGACATCATTCAGGATATTCAATTGATTACAGCAGAGGGAAATAAAACCATTGCTACTACCGAAATACTTAATTATGGCCCCTATTTTAAAATGGCCGACTGGGATGATGTAAAAGGGCAAAAGAGTGAGGTCGACAAATTCCAGCCCGGCTCCTATGAAACGCTTGACGGGCAGTTAAAACAAGGCTTTATTACCCTGAGAACATACATGTACCTGAAACGAAAATTTGACCTGCGCTATTTTCATTTAGCTTTTTATGCTGAAAATGAAAACACCCATGCAGAATTACTTTATGCCGACGACCTCAAATCAGCCACACTTAATTCCACCCTGTACATCAATTACCGGAACAGATACTTGCTTGACAGGGATTTGATGATCTCATCTCTGGAAACCGAACCTCAGAAGCTGTCATACGACCCCTTGCAGGATGGATCTATCGTAACTTCGGAAGGAGAAGAAATCAAAGGAAGAATTACCAAAAAAAATGCCCGCTTTGTAAACACTTCCGCCGAAGCTAAAATTCCAACCAGCAAAAGCATACTCTTTATTGACGAACAAAAAAACATCCAATACCTCAGTCCTAACTCCAAGAGCCTAATGTATTTCACCGTAGAAGGGGTTGATTTCTACAGCGTCGAAGGATCTTTTATGAGTCGGGACGCACTTAAACTTGATCAAGGAAAATTTGTTTACAAAGATGGCACGGAAAAAAATGGTGAACTCACCTACAGAAACAATTATTTCTTGTTCAATGACGGAAGCGGAAAGCTGAATAGTGTCACCATTAAAAATGCCGACAACCTCGATTATGCTCTTATCGGAGAAGGTGACGCTGTAAGGAAGGTAATTTTTACCGTTGATGGGACCAAAAAGTATTTTATGGAAGTTAAGTCTCCATTCGGAAAATATAGCTATTTCAAAAATCCGAACCCAACGCATGTGAGAAGCGGCGCTTCTCTTTTTACTTCAGTAGCCGCGGGTGTTGCCTCCGACATGATTGAAGATAAAGTTCGTGAAGCCGGCGGCGAAACGGAAGGAGATGTTGTTGACGACGACATAGAAATCTATTTTGAAGAATGGGTTGTGATCATCAACAAAACCGGAGAAAAGTTCACCCTGTACAAGAAAAACCTGGAAGACCAAAAACGGGCTTTAATTGGAAGCTGTCAACGAATGTCTGTCGACAACAGAAACCTGATTAAAAACATTGCCAAAATGAGTGAGATTGATCTGTTGGTGAACACGCTCAATCAATGTGCTGATCCCGACTGACCCCACTTGAATTAGCCGTAAATCTTTTGATAAAGATCCTTATACTTCTCTAATATCCCTTTTCGCTTCAACTTTAAGGTCGGCGTGAGTTCTCCGTTATCGACCGACCACTGGGTTGGCACCAGTTCAAAGCGCTTAATCTGCTCGTAGTTGGCAAATCCTTCATTTACCAGCTCCACTTCCTTTCGAATCCGATCGATTACCTGCTGACAGGCAATGACTTCTTCATTCGTTGAACCGCAAGGATACCCCTTACGTCTGCACCATTCTTTCACAAACACAAAATCCGGCTGAATGAATGCTCCCGGCATTTTCTCTCCTTCGCCGACAACCATCACCTGCTCGATGAAACGGCTCTCCTTAAACTTATTTTCCATCACCTGAGGCGCGATGTATTTTCCTCCGGATGTTTTAAAAATCTCTTTCTTCCGGTCGGTGATCTTCAGGTATTTTCCATCCACCAACATACCGATATCTCCCGTATGGAAATAGCCATCCGCATCGATCACTTCGGCCGTTAGATCGGGCCGGTTAAAATAGCCCTTCATCACACTCGGCCCCTTGACACAGATTTCCCCATCCTCAGCAATCTTTACATCGAGGTTTTCCAGCGGTTTTCCAACTGTTCCGATCATAAAACCATCAGGCAACAAGCTGTTTACCGCGATTACCGGAGAGGTTTCAGACAAGCCATACCCTTCCAGAACCGGAATTCGTGCTGCATTAAACACACGGGCTAACCGCGGTTGGAGCGCCGCACCGCCACTGGCTAATGCCAGCACCTCTCCACCCAGAGCCTCCCGCCACTTATTAAACACCAACTTATTGGCCAGGTTCAACTGGAAATTATACCAGCCTCCCATATTCTTGTTGGGATCGAATTGCAAACCCAATTCCAACGCCCAGAAAAACAACTTCTTCTTGATGCCGGTCAATGCATTCCCTTTCAGAATAATCTTATCATAAACTTTTTCCAGCAAACGCGGAACGGTTCCGAATATATGCGGTTTCACCTCCTTCAGGTTGTCGGCAATCGTATCCATTGATTCCGCATAATAAATCGAGATGCTACGGTAAATGAAAACATAATCGATCATGCGTTCAAACACATGGCACAACGGCAGAAAACTGATCGCACGCTGATTGTCACCCACCGGCAGACGA
>JAGQZT010000064.1 GCA_020435335.1 Flavobacteriales bacterium
AGCTGCTGAACCTGCAAAATGAACAAATCTCTTCCAAAAACAAGATCATCGAAGAAAAAAACAAAGACATTACCGATAGCATCAACTACGCTAAACGCATCCAAACAGCAATCCTGCCAGTAGATACGGCATTGTCAAAGCATTTCGACTCCTTTGTTTACTACCGGCCAAAGGACATTGTTTCGGGCGACTTTTATTGGGTGAAAGAAGTAGGAGACAGGGTTTTCTTTTCAGTTGTTGATTGTACCGGGCATGGCGTTCCGGGTGCTTTTATGAGTATTATCGGGTTTAATTCGCTTAACAGAATCGTAGATGACCTGATGATTTCTGAAACGGGTAAAATCCTGGATAAACTAAATGAACTGGTGATCGAATCCATTACCCGCGAAACCAAAGAAGGGATTACCATTCGCGACGGAATGGACCTTTGTTTCTGTTGCTATGATAAAAAACGGAATACGCTGCACTATTCGGGAGCTCATAATTCGCTTTACCTGATCAGGAAGCCTGACAGTCAGCTAAATGGTTATGAAGTGAATATGGAATCGAACGGACGTGTGCTATACGAGATCAAGGCCGATAAAATGGCCATAGGCGGTTCCCGGAACGACAACAGCTATTCAACTCATACCATCACATTGGAAAAAGGTGATTCCATTTACCTGTTCTCCGACGGATATGCCGATCAATTCGGTGGACCAAAAGGGAAGAAATTCATGTACAAGCGCTTTAAGGAGCTTTTACTTTCGATTCAAACGGATAGCATGGAACAGCAGCACCAAAAGCTGGAGTCTACCATTGTTACCTGGATGGGACCGCTGGATCAATTGGACGACATCTGTGTGATGGGCGTGCGGGTTTAAAATACCACATCTATACTTACCGGACAATGATCCGATCCGTGAACATCCATCAGGATATCTGCTGCTTGTACGTGCGTTTTTAACCCCCCGCTTACTAAAAAATAATCGATTCTCCAGCCTACATTCCGTTCTCTGGCTCCACCACGAAAACTCCACCAACTGTACATATCCGTTTTATCCGGATAATGCAGCCTGAAGGTGTCGATAAATCCGGAAGCGAGGTAGTTGTCCATGCCGTCAATCTCTTCCTGCATGTGCCCTGCACTTTTGTTGTAATTGGCTTCCGGTCTGGCCAGGTCAATACTCTTATGAGCCACGTTTAAGTCGCCACAAACAATAACAGGCTTGGTTTTCTCCAGTTCCTTTAAAAATGTAAGAAGTTCGGCATCAAATTCTTGCCTGTCGTCTAACCTCGACAGGTCATTTTTAGAGTTTGGGGTGTAAACAGTAACCAGATAAAAATGGTCATACTCGGCAGTTAATACTCTGCCCTCGCGGTCGTGGTGACCAACTCCGATATCCGGAAATACCTTTAAAGGCTCAGTTTTCGTGACAATGGCAGTTCCAGAATAACCTTTCTTTTCGGCAGAATTCGAGTAGAAATGATATCCTTTCAGGTCATTTAATACTTCGGCAACCTGGTCATCCTGGGCTTTGGTTTCCTGAAAGCAGATCATATCGGGATCCAGGTCCCGGATAATATCCAGTAATCCTTTTTTTGCTACGGCACGTATTCCGTTTAAGTTCCAGGAGATAATTTTCATGATGAGATAGATTTTAGTTTATTGATTAATTGAATGGTTTCTTTTGCTTCCCGGACATCATGAACACGTAATATTTTTGCGCCGTTCAGCAAAGCTACGGTGTTAAGTACGGTTGTGCCGTTCAGGGCATCTTGCGCACTGATGTTCAGTACTTTATTGATCATGGATTTACGGGAGATTCCGGCAAGAACCGGGCAGCCTAAATCAGCGAACTCCTGAAGGTTGTTTAGGAGTTCGTAGTTGTGGGCGACCGTTTTTCCGAATCCGAATCCGGGATCTAAAATCACTTCTTCAGCACCGGCAGTATACAACGCATCGAGCTTTTCTTTAAAAAAGGATTTGATTTCCGCTACCACATTGGAGTAGATCGGATTGTCCTGCATGGTTTGAGGAGTTCCCTGCATGTGCATCAATATGTAGGGCACCTGGTGTTCGGCAACTGTGCCAAACATTTCGGGATCCCTGCCTCCTGATACATCATTGATGATGTCGGCTCCTGCCCGGATGCAGGCTTCGGCCACCCGCGACCGGAAAGTATCGGCAGAGATCAGTATCTCCTTGAAATGATTCCGGAGTAATTTTATCGCAGGAATAAGGCGTTTCAATTCTTCATCCTCAGAAATATCTTCGGCATGAGGCCTTGTGGAGTATGCCCCGACATCAATAATGCGAGCACCTTCCTCAATCATTTTTGCAGCCTGACGGAGTATGCTCGGTTTATCCTGATAACTGCCACCGTCAAAAAAGGAGTCGGGAGTGACGTTTAGTATGCCCATAACGAGGGCTTCGTCTAAATTTAGCATTTTCCTTTTCTTACTTGTGGAGTTATTTGTATCTTGCGATGTTCGTAAAGAAGATGGCATAACCTGAGTTAAAAATGAGTAATACGTCAGCACAATATGATTCAATAATAAAGATTTGCACTGAAATTTTTACAAAGAAAATGAAAGATTATGGAAGTGCATGGCGAATTTTAAGAACAAGTTCACTAACTGATCAGATCTTCATCAAGGCAAAACGAATCCGAAGCATCGAAGAAAAGGGAATGAGCAAGGTTGATGAGGGCGTGCGCCCCGAATACATCGGCATTGTGAATTATTGCATCATGGCCTTGGTTCAGCTCGAACTGGGTTACAACGAAAATACCGAATTACCCTTTGATGAGTGCCTGGAACTCTATTCCAAGCATTTTCACGCCGCCAAATCGTTGATGGAAAACAAAAATCACGATTACGACGAAGCCTGGCGCGATATGCGATTAAGCTCACTGACCGATCTGATCCTGATGA
The DNA here is from genome assembly GCA_020435335.1 of Flavobacteriales bacterium. Taxonomy (GTDB): domain Bacteria; phylum Bacteroidota; class Bacteroidia; order Flavobacteriales_E; family Vicingaceae. Next base: position 2,917 of record JAGQZT010000064.1, read on the forward strand.
AGTTGTTGCGAACAAAACAAATTGAAGACAACGACGGAAAAACCCTTATTTCTGAAGGAATCGATGCTAATTATGCCGACATGATCAATTATGCGGTCTTTGCATTGATCAAAATAGAAGAGGAAGGAGTTAAATAATTGTTAAACGGAAATAATCATCACGCGTAACTTTTACTTTTGAGCAAACGATACGAATGAAAATACTGGTTTACATAGCTCGAATCTTAGTGGGAGCCCTCTTTGTGGTTTCCGGAGTAATCAAAGCCAACGATGCGTTGGGCTTCAGTTACAAACTGGAAGAATATTTCGAAAACGGTGCCCTGGCTTATCGGGTCCGGGATCTGTTCGGCTGGGATTCGTTCTCCCTCGAATTCATGATGGAATACGCGCTTCCGATTGCTATATTCATGTGTACGGCAGAGATCGTGCTTGGTTTTGCCGTTCTTTTCGGTACAAAAATCAGGTTTGCGGTTTTTTCCCTGATCGCCTTAACGATCATGTTCTTTTTCCTGACCCTGCATACCGCTACCTGCGATCCGACTGCCAATTTTACGGAGGTAACAACAGTTAGCACCCAGTCTGACCAGTTGGCCATGATGGAACGCAGAATGGAGAATAACGATAAGGTTAGCATCACGGAAGAAAATGAGGAATTTGTTACCTTCTCGGAAGAAATGCCGGTGCAGTGCGTAACCGACTGCGGGTGCTTCGGCGATGCCATGAAAGGTTCGTTGGGGAGAAGTTTAACGCCCTGGGAATCGTGGACAAAAGACCTGATCTTAATGATCCTCATTATCCCGATCTTCCTGTACCGCGATAAGATCAAAATCAACACCCTGAAAGAAGATATTATCATCTACAGTGCCAGCATGGTGTTCATTCTCTTCTTGTCCTGGGTGTTCAACTGGTATTTTTTCCTGTTGTTCTTTACCGTGGGATTCTTGTTGTATTACGGAAGCAAGCGGCTCCTGTTTAACCGTTTTTTGAAATGGATTCCGATCGGATTGGCGACCATTTTGTCGCTCGGACTGATCTACTATACCTTAAACCATTTACCGCTTCGGGATTACCGGGCTTATGCCGTAGGTAAAAGCATACCGGAACAAATGGTGCTACCGGAAGGCGCTCAGCCAAGTATTTTTGAGAACATATTCTTCTACAAAAACAAATCTACGGGAACCGTTGAGGAGTTTACGGAAGCCAACTACCCCTGGGATGATGACAATTATGAATTTGTGGACCGCAAAACGAAATTGATCCAGGAAGGGGACAAGCCAGCCATTACCGATTTTACCATCACGGCCGATGATGGGAATGACTATGCTCCTGACTTTTTTAATGAAGAAGCTTACATCTTTATGCTGGTAGCTTACGATATTAATAAAACGGATGCGGCTGCTATGAAAAAGATTAATACTTTTGTCGACCAGTGTAATACCGATGGGAATTATTTTATCGGTATCTCAGCTTCATTGTATGAGGACATGGAGAAATTCAAGCATGGGAATCAAACCATGTTCGATTTCTACACCTGTGATGCGATTACACTGAAAACAATTGTCAGGGCTAATCCGGGAATTGTATTGATGAAAAAGGGAGAAATCCTTGCTAAATGGAATGGTAACGATCTTCCTGATTATACAGAGGTTAAAGAAACTTATTTAAAGTAAAAGGTATTTTGATTCAGTTTATTGCAAAACGGGTGTTGTATGGGGTGTTGGTGTTAGCCGGAGTGGTAACCATCGTCTTTTTACTGTTCAATGTATTACCCGGTGACCCTGCCCGAATGTTAATGGGGCAACGTGCCGATGAAGAATCTTTGAAAATTATTCAGAAGGATCTTGGGCTGGATCAGCCACTCTCCAAGCAGTTCGTGATGTATCTGAACGACCTTTCTCCGGTATCGTTTCACAATACCGATCCGGATCATTACCTGTATCTGGACAAAGAGAAGTACGACGATTATTCGGAGTTGTTTACATACGGTGAAACAGGGGTTGCAGTCTTTAAAACACCCTACCTGAGGCGTTCCTACACAACCAAACGGAAGGTTTCGGAAACCATGGCAGACTACATGCTGGAGACCGCCGTACTGGCACTGGCGTCCATCATTATCGCTGCGTTTATCGGTGTTCTATTCGGGGTGTTCTCAGCCCTTAATAAGGATACCTGGCTCGACCGGGCACTGCTGTTTTTTTCAGTACTGGGTATGTCTGTACCGTCCTTCTATTCGGCCATCATTATTTCCTGGTTCTTCGGGTTTGTGATTGGTGATTTTACCGGATTGAATATGACCGGAAGCCTCTTTGAGTACGATGACTTGGGGAACGGTGAAATGATTCGTCTTGATAACCTGATTTTACCGGCACTAACGCTGGGGCTAAGACCGGTTTCGGCCATCATGCAGCTTACCAGAAGCTCTATGCTGGATGTGATGTCGCAGGACTACATCCGTACAGCCCGGGCAAAGGGATTGAGGTTATGGGTAGTGGTAATCAAACATGCCCTGAAAAATGCATTGAACCCGGTGGTTACGGCCATCTCCGGAATGTTTGCCAGCTTATTGGCCGGAGCCTTGTTTGTAGAGTGGGTGTTTGGCTGGAAAGGAATCGGATGGGTACTTTTCGATGCATTAACAAAATTCGATTTGCCGATCGTAATGGGAGGCGTGCTTCTTACGGCAACCATATTTGTGGTGATCAATATCTTGGTGGATATCACCTACGGTCTGCTTGACCCGAGAATCAGAGTGAAATAATAGAAGACATGAGGAAAAAGATCGTTGCCGGAAACTGGAAGATGAATAAATCAAAAACCGAGGCTGTAGCTCTCGCTCAGGATTTGCTGTCTGCCGATTTCGATAAAACGGTTGATCTCTTGATTATTCCACCATTCTTATATGCTTCCGAACTGGCTGAAGCCTGTGCGGATTCAAGGGTTCAGGTCGGTGTTCAGAATTGCTCCGAGCATACCTCAGGAGCATACACCGGAGAGGTGTCCGTGAGTATGATTCGGTCCGTTGGAGTAAGCCATGTGCTGGTTGGTCACTCCGAGCGTCGCGAATATTTTGGGGAACAAAATGCTGTGCTGGCTCAAAAAGTAGATCAGGTGCTGGCTGCTGGATTAACTCCGATATATTGTTGCGGTGAGCAACTGTCCGAACGAGAAAAGAATAACCACTTTTCTTTGGTAAAGTCCCAACTGGAAGAGGGATTGTTCCACTTATCCGCAGAGGCAATTCAACAATGCGTGATTGCCTATGAGCCGGTATGGGCCATAGGGACCGGCGTTACAGCTACTGCGGATCAGGCTCAGGAAATGCATGCCTTTATCCGTCAGTTACTCACGGATCAGTATGGTGAATCGGTTGCTCAGGCGATTCCTGTCCTCTATGGAGGAAGTTGTAAGCCGGATAATGCGCAGGAACTATTTGCCAATTCGGATGTAGACGGCGGCTTGATCGGAGGCGCATCACTCGTTGCGTCTGATTTTGTGGCCATTGCCAATTCATTCTGATTCCCTTTTTGTGGAAATCATCCACTTCACGCATCCAATCTTACGAAGAAGGAAAACATAATCCCGTTTTTTTCGTTTATACTAATGGTATTATTTTGGCTTAAATACAGGGGATATTGATATCTATTTACGATATTTGTTGGTTAGGGTTAATCTAAATGAAAAAACACATTTGGCATAGCGTTTTTATGGTGGTCGCATTACTGTTTGTAGTCATGCCTGATCAGGCTGTAGCCCAATGGGCGTTGGATATAAACGGGTCGGTGAAGAAGGAGGAGACCAACAAGCGGTTCGAAGGAGTGACGATCACGGTAAAACGAAACGGATCGGTATGGAAAACCATTTCAACACCTGCTGATGGTAAATTTGACCTTTCATTGCCACCTGACGGGATTTACCTGATCGAATTTTCCCGTCCGAATCACGTAACCAAACGCATCGAATTCTCGACCAAAAATGTGCCGCCGGAAGATGCTAAATATGGGTTCGAATTCCCCATGGAAATGAATTTGTTTGAAAAGATCGACGGACTGGATGTCTCCATCCTGGATAAACCGATCGCCAAAGTGGCTTTCGATCCTTCTACGGGATACATGGATTACGACCCTGAATACACCAAATCTGTTCAGAAGGAGCTGGAACGGTTAAAGAAAGAACTGGAAGAACGACTCAAAGCCAAAGAAGCTGAACGGAAGGCCAAGCAGAAGGATTATGATGCAGCCATTGCTGCGGCGGACAAGCTCTTTAACTCGGAGAAATGGACGGAAGCCAAGCCCTTGTACGAGAAAGCCTCCAACATCTTCCCCGACGAATCCTATCCGTTGTTCCAATTGGGTGAGATCGAAGACAAGCTGGCCGGACTGGAAGAGATGAACAAACGCTATCAGGCAGCCATCGACAAGGGAGATGCGGCCTTCAAGGAAAGGGAATGGGAAAAAGCGATCAATGCCTATGAAATCGCTCTGGAAGTAAAAGAAGCGGATTATCCCAAGAATAAGATCAAAGAGGTTGAAGACATCATGAAGAATGAGGAGAAGGTGAATGAGCAGTACAAAGATGCCATTGCTGCTGCAGATGCTGCCTTCGACGATAAGAGCTATGACAAAGCGAAAGAAAATTATCAAAAAGCAGCCACACTGAAATCGTACGAAGATTACCCGAAGCAACGGCTAACGGAAATCGATAAGATTTTAGCAGAGCTTGCCGCGAAAGAAAAAGAGTATAAGGATGCGCTTGCCGAAGCAGACAATTTGTTCAACGCCAAAGATTATGAAAAATCCATCCCGGCCTACACCAAAGCTTCCGGGATCAAACCCGACGAATCCTACCCCAAAGAAAGAATTGAAGAAGCTACCGCTAAACTAGCGGAACAGAAAGCCCTGGAGGAGCGGTACAAAGCTTTGATAGCCGATGCTGATGACGCTTTCGGGACTAAATCGTACGAAGAAGCCCAGTCCAAATACGAAGAAGCTTCCGAACTGAAATCGAATGAGCAGTACCCGAAGGATAAGATCAATGAAATTAAATCCATCCTGGCCGCATCTAAAAAGCTGGAGGAGGATTATGCTGCTGTCATAGAACAAGGTGATCTTGCGTTTAGCGGCGAAAAGTATGAAGAAGCCAAAGTGGCCTACGAAAAAGCACTAACACTTAAAGCCAAAGAGCAATACCCAAAAGATAAGATCGAAGAAATCAAAGCCAAACTGGAAGCGCTTCAGGCTCAGAAAGCGTTGGATGAAAAATACAATGCATTGATTGCTTCCGCTGATGCGGCTTTTGGCTCCAAGAACTACGACAAGGCCAAAACAGATTATGAGGCTGCTAAAAAAGTGAAACCGGCCGAAACCTATCCACCCGAAAAGATTGCTGAAATCGAAGGCATTCTGGCTGAGCAGGACCGGATCAACCGGGAGTATGCCGATGCCATTAAAGACGGCGATATCGCATTTACCGATAAAGAATATGAAAAAGCCAGAAGCTTCTTTGAAAAAGCCCTGGAATTAAAGCCCGCCGAACAGTATCCGAAAGATAAACTGGCTGCCATCAAAATCAAGATTGATGAACAACTGGCCAACATGCAACTGGATGAGAAATACAACGCACTGATCAAATCGGCCGACTTTGCTTTTGAAAATGAGAAGTATGAGAACGCTAAAGCGGATTACAATGCCGCTCTGGGCGTAAAGCCGGCCGAGAAATACCCGAAAGATCAGCTTAAAGCCATCGAAGACAAACTGGCTCAATTGAAGAAAGAAGAGGAAAATGCGCTGGCAGCGGAAGCGGCACGCAAGAAGAGAGAGTATTATGAGGCGGTCATAGCCCAGGCTGATGCTGAGTTCACGGCTCAGAACTACCAGGTTGCAACACAAAAATATACGGAAGCTTCAGCCATTATGCCGGATGAAAGCTACCCCAAAGAGAAGATCAAGGAAATTGAAAAACTATTAGCTGACCTGGCCGCTAAAAATGCAGCGAACGAAGCAGCCGCATTGGCGCAAAAACAACTGGATGAAAAGTACAACGCGTTGATAGCCAGTGCCGATGGAGCCTTTAATGCCGAAGCATACGAAAAAGCAAAGACGGATTATAAAGCCGCACTTGCTTTGAAACCTTCCGAGAGCTATCCGGCCGAACGGATCAAGGAAATAGATGCGCTGCTGGCTGCACAAAAAGCCAAGGAAGAAGAGATCAAGGTGATGAGCAATGCCATGAAGCAAAAGCAGCAGCAGTATGATTCTTACATTGCACTGGGCGATCAGAATTTCGGCAGCAAACAGTATAAACTGGCAAAGTCAAATTACGAGATGGCTATTGGGATCATGCCTAATGAACAATATCCGAAAGACAGGATCAAAGAAATCGAATCGATTCTGGCGGATTTGGCTATGAAGGAAAAACAAGACCGGGATGCCGCTCAGGCTGAAAAAGAAAAGCGTGAAGCTTATGAGAAATTGATCTATGAGGGTGACCGTGCCATGAAGACGGAAGAGTATCGAATTGCCCAATCGAATTTTAATGCGGCTTTAAACCTTTATCCGGACGAAAAGTATCCTTCCGATATGCTTGTTAAAATTGCGGAACTCCTCAACAAAAAACAAGAGGTGAAAGAAGAAGAGGTGGTAGAAGTTACTCCGGGCATGCGTAAGAAAATTACGGATGCCAAGGAAAAGGAGATTGAGCGCATGATGCAAAAAATCCGAAACAAAGTAGATGCCCAGAAAGATGAAGCTCTGGCGAAAGAGAAAGAGGAATATCTGAAACAACAGGAAGTCCGGGTAACATCCAACCTCGATCGCATCGAAAAGAACCAGGAGGAACTGGATGGTTATGCGGATAATATCGAGGCGATGCAAAAGCGTGGGAATACATATCACCTCAAAAACAGTGCAGACTTAATGGCCACGACCGAGCAACTCAAGAAAGCCGAAGAGAAACGCATTAAATCGGCAGACAAAAAACGGGAAGAAGCGGGGAAAGAACTGGATGATTACCAAAAGGAATGGAAGAAATTCCAGGCAGAACAAGAGAAACTCAGCGCCAAAAAAGCAGTGCAGCATTACAGTTATGTTGACGACATTCTCGAAGCACGGGAAAGCATGATTGAGCGGGGCGACAAGGTTCGTGCTAAAAACCAAAAAGACCTGGATAAACTGGCCGCAGATACGAAGAAAAATAAAGAAAGAAGTAATGAGCGAGCCATTAAAAAGCAAATCGATGTGAACGAATACAAAGCAAAAATTGCTGCCGAAAATCAAATCCTTGTCAAAGCTTCCATCGAAAGAACCGCAGATAATCAGAAGGAATTGGATGAGTTAAATGCAGATATGATTGCTCAACGAAAAAAAGGAGACCAGCATTATAAGGTGAATGTAGGTGAACTGATGAAATTCAGAGATCGTATTCAGGAACTGGAGGCTAAACGGATTGCTCAGGCTGATAAAGCCCGGATGGCCAATAACAAGGATAAAGAGAAAATGCAGCAGCAGATTCAAAAGAATCAGGAAAAACAATTGAAAAAATACTACAAAGATGTGAAGGTGCTGGACAAATACAAACAGTCCGTAGCCAAAGAGAATTCCAAACGGGTGAAAGATGCTGATAAGCGAAGAGAACTGGCCGACAAAGAGCTGGAAGATCAGAAAGAAGCGATGAAATCGATAGCAACATCACAGGAACCCCGATACAAAGAGTTTGACAAGCAACTGGAAAAAGTAAGGAAAGCCAACATGGATTTTTATGCGGATTTAAGTGCGAACCAGGATAAGAAGATTTTAATGGCGGATTCTGAAATCAGAGATGTGTACAGAGGTGAACTGAAACCCAGACAAAACAATGATCTGGCTGCTAAATACCCGCAGGGGATTACGGAAGAGGTGGTGGAAAGCGGCAGTTCCGTAACCATTAAACGATTAAAAGTAACAGGTGATCAGGTTGATGTGTATGAGCGGGTATTCTACCCATGGGGCGGAACCTATTACTTTAAGAATGGTACCAACATCACCAAATCACTTTGGGACAAAGAGTCAATTGAAAAATAACATACTTAAACAAACCAATTCATGAAAAAACTAACGGCCTTCCTGCTTCCTGTATTGATCGGGATACAGGTATTTGCTCAGAATAAAACGGAATTTACCCTTACCTTGAAAGACGGGAACGTGGTAACCGGAACCACCAAGATCACCAATGTGAGTCTGCAAACGGATTATGGTAAACTGGAAATTCCGATTCAGAATGTAACGTCTATCGAACTGGGAATTCATTCCGACCCTTCATTGAAAGGCAAACTGGAGAGCTTGGTGAAACAACTGAATACATCGAATGAAGAAATGAGACAAAGTGCTTACAAATCCATCGTGGAGCAAAGTGCTTCAGCCATTCCCGTACTGGAAGATATCTCGTATTCGACCAATTACCTGGAGTCTGAATTTACAGATTTTACCTTGTCTAACGCCATTGCCGAGCTAAAGGCTACGCACAACATTTCGAATGATTACAAAACGAAAGATGTTGTCTTTATCGATTACGAATACAACATGGGAGGGAAGTACACATTTACAAGCGTAGAGTTGAAAACAGAGTACGGAACCCTAACCATTCCGAGAGATAAGATTGAAAAGATCGATGTGATGTATTACGATGCTTCCGATGCGGGCATGAAGACCTTTAAACTGTTCGCCAATAAACACATCAGTGGTAATAATGACGGTGGCTGGTTAAAGACCGGCATCATGGTAAAGAACGGACAAAGTGTTGACATCATCTCTTCCGGAGAAGTTACCCTGGCCAGTTTGTCAGGCAACAAATACAAGCCCGATGGCTCCTATAAAAATAGCACCAGCAACGATTTTACCCCGAACTCCTCCGATTCCACCTACCCGGTTTATGGTAACACGGTATTCAAAGTGGGAGACACCGGTACAGCAATTAAAGCAGGAGCTAATTACAAAGGGAAAATCACCGGAACAGGCATGTTGTACATATCCATCTATGAAACGGTATACAACGCGTCGAATGCCGGTTTCTATGTGGTGAAATTAAAAGTAAAGTAAACGTTTGAACGGCCGGGTAAAATACCTGTTTCTTCTCGTATTGCCCTGTGCACTGGCGCATTGTCAATCTTCAGAGGATAATCAGCCGGCAGAAGTGATAACAACCCAAGTTCTTGAAAAAGAAAACTCGGTTGCAATCGATACGACGGGTTATTACTATCCCTGGAAATCAGGATATGAACATCAAAAAGCATTTGTTAATCAGGTTGCGGAGCCTTCCGGATACCAACGCCTGGAACTCCCTGAAAACAGTTTTGGTGATTGGCTGAGGCATTTGCCTTTACTCGATAAGAACATCGTATATCTTTACAACGGAGAGGAAAAATGGAACCAATCGGCTCAGTACAGGGTCGTGGATATTGATGTGGGGGATAAAGACCTGCAGCAATGTGCGGATGCCGTGATGCGACTTCGAGCGGAATACCTGTATGCAACCAATCAATTTGATCAGATCCACTTCAATTACACGAACGGAGTCTCAATTGGATTCGATCAATGGAAAAGCGGGTTTTACCCAAGCCTCAAGGGGAATAAAGTGGTCTGGGTAAGCCGAAATGGGAACAATGCTTCTTACGCCAGCTTTAAAAAATACATGACCAATATTTTTATGTATGCCGGTACCGCATCCCTCGAAAAGGAATTACAGAACAAAAATTTAAAGGATATTCTCCCCGGCGATGTACTGATTAAGGGTGGTTTTCCCGGCCATGCCGTTATTGTGGTCGATGTAGCGGTTCATCCTGAAACCGGCGACAGGATGTTTGTGCTGGCACAAAGTTATATGCCTGCTCAGAACATCCATATTCTGAAGAACCCTGATCGTGAAGACCTTTCTCCCTGGTACAGCGTTGCTGATTGCAACCGGTTTGTTACATCTCCCGAATGGACCTTCGAGTCGAGCCAGTTAAAAAGTTTTGAACCATGAAACAGGTTGTTTTACTGGCCGGACTTCTTCTGCTTTTCTCATGTAACATGACTCAGGTAAAGGATGAGCCTCAGGAACAACCTGCACTTCAGGTGCCGGTAGCTTATGCTGAAGGGTTCACTATAGCAGATCATGGCTCTTTCAAGCTGATCCGCCTCTCGGATGCCTGGAAAGGGGAGAAAACGAACTATCAATACGTGTTGTATAAAGATCAGGCTCCGACTGGTTACGACGACGCGATTAAGATCCGAGTTCCGGTTACTTCAATTGCCTGCATGAGCCTGACTCATATCGCGCTCATTGAGGCTCTCGGAAAAGAAAACACGATCGTAGCGGCATCAGGTTGCAATTACTCGAACAGTGGGAAGATCAAAGCATTGGTTCAATCGGGGAAAATAACCGAAGTAGGGAGTGAGAATGCTCTGAATTATGAACTGCTGGCACAAAGCAAACCGGATGTCGTGATGATGTTTGGAATCAATGAAGCTTCTTTGAAATATGTAAACAAGTTAAAGACAATGGGGATGACAACCATTATGAATGCCGAATACATGGAGCCGCACCCGCTGGGTAAAGCCGAATGGATCAAGTTTGTCGCGGCTTTTTTTGATGAGAGCGAAAAGGCCGACAGCATTTTTAGTGTCGTGGAAAAGGAATACCTGTCGCTGGTTGAATTAACCCAAAACATCAACAACAAACCCCTGGTATTCGTCGGAATGCCCTGGAACGGCAACTGGTATGTGGCCGGAGGAAAGTCTTTCCAGGCTCAGTTGTTTCAGGATGCAGGCGCCCGGTACCTTTGGGATGATAACGAAGAACGTTCAAGTGTGGTGAAGAGCATGGAACTGGTGTACGATAAAGCATATGATGCCGAATTCTGGCTCAATCAAAACAGCTACGGCAGCATAGAAGCGGTTGTCGGTTATGATGAGAAATTTAAGCATTTCCGGTCCGTTAAAACCGGCCGGTTATACAACAACAACAAACGCATGAATGAATTCGAAGGGAATGATTACTGGGAAAGCGGAACCATCAATCCCCATCTGATTCTTAAAGACATGATCGAGATTTTCCATCCCGAATTACTCGATCACGAATTGTATTATTACCAACAGCTGCAATAAAAAAAAAGTCCGGTAATCCGGACTCTTCGTACTTATTTTTTTAGATCCTTATTGAGGTACCTGAACGTTAGCAGAAATGTTCAGTGTAGTTGTGATCGGTTCGGTATTGGCTGTAATTGTAACGGTTTTGGTTTGAGCTCCGGATTGTTTTCCAGGGCTGTATGCCACTTCAATTTCACCGGTTTCTCCCGGTTTGATCGGTTCTTTCGGATAAGTCGGTACCGTACACCCGCAAGATCCTTTAGCATCTTCAATGATTAAAGGTTCTTTACCGGTATTGGTAAATTTAAATACCTTGGTGTTTTTCGTGTCCTGATCGATTGTTCCGAAGTCATGAGCCATTTCAGCAAATTGTACAGCTGTTTTAGGCCTTGTTTCAGATAATTTTGGTTGCGCAGGCGGTGGCGTTTGGTTTTCAAAAGGGTTGTTGATCGGGTTAACAACATTGTTTGGAGATGGAGTAGCAGCAATGTTGCTTTGTGGAGTGGCTTGCTCCTGACGATCTCGTCTGGACGGGCCTTCATCCATAAAAAATACATCCACAACCAGGGTAAATGCGATCAATCCCAGTAATCCGATTTTAATATTCTCTTTCATAGCTTTTTAATTTTTGATAAAATTACAAATCTATTTATAAACTAATTTTTCTTTTTTAAAAGAATCGCTGTTAATCTCTTCAATGGCTTTCAGGTAAGAATCACTCAATTCATTAGCAATCTCGAAATAGGCGGAGGTGTCCCACAGGTTTCTGGCAACCAATGCTTTCAGGCGGATAAGAATAGCCTTTTCCGATCTGGTGATCTCCTCGTCATTTCGATCCACATCATTCTCCGCAGAAAATGCAATGAATTCTTCCAGCATTTCTTTTTTAGCATCGAAACCGGCTTTGAAGGACTTGATCTCCGGATACTTTTTTTCCAGCT
>JAGQZT010000065.1 GCA_020435335.1 Flavobacteriales bacterium
CAAACACAACAGGAAAAACAAGTCAAAAAAGAAGTTCAACTGGAGGATGAAAACGGTGTTAAAACCTTAACCATCAAAACCACAAGCGACGGCAACGTAACCACAGAAGTGTACACCGGGGCCGAAGCGGATGCCAAGATTGCCGAATTTGAACAGGTGAAAAGCGGCACAACAAAAACCATGTTTATTGGCGATGATGGCAAACAGCACCTTAAAGTGGAGACCAAGATTGTTACCCGGGAAGAAATTGATAACGAAGCTGATGACAAGTAATTAAAAGTCGCTCTGAGAGCGACTTTTTTTTTGTTAATATATTGTTATTAATGTTGGTTTTTGAGCAAAAACAACTAATTTTAGACCACCAATAAAATTGATTTGCCATGAAAAAAACATTACTGACTATTATTGCCCTAGCTTTCTTCAGTGTTGCATTTAGCCAAACCAACAACAATCAGGACATCACCCTGGTGGAAGAGAATGGTGTAAAAACACTGACCATAAAAACTACCGTAGATGGTAAAGAAACCGTTGAAACATTCAATGGAAAAGATGCTGATGAAAAACTGCACAGCATGGAGATGAACGGCGGATTCACCAAAACCGAAGTGGTTGCTGCCGACGGAACACTTCAGATCAAAATCCAATTAAAGCAAGCAACGGCACCTACCAAGTAATGTCCGTTTAAAAAATAGAAGCTCCGGTATGTATCGGAGCTTTTTTGTTGATGAAGTATTTATCATTCATATTCCTTGTGATGATGCTCTCCTGTGGCTCTGACCACCGAGAAGACACACAACCTATTCAAACCGCTTCTCAACCCAAGCCTACCCCGAAACCAGAGGAACCGACAGAAAAGAAGCCTCAATTCATTGAGATTACAGACGAAAACGTGGTGGAACGATTAACCGAGTACGGCCAGGCCAACCCGGAAACCGTTGTCGACATCTACACCACCAAAGGGAAAATCCGGGTACAACTCTACGAAGACACCCCGCTGCACCGGGCCAATTTCATCCTGCTGGTTAAGAGCGGCTACCTGAAAGGCTGCCTGTTTTCGCGCGTGGTGGAAGACTTTATGGCTCAATGCGGCGGATCTTACGATGAGCACCAGCGAAACGTTCAGGATACCATCGGATCCTACACCATCCCTTCCGAAATGAGCAAATCCCGGTTCCATAAAAAAGGAGCCTTAGGTGCTGCACGAAGTTACACCAACAACCCCGACAAACGATCGGCCTGTGACGAATTCTACTTTGTTGAAGGCGCTCAGTACAACGACCTGTCGCTCGATCATTATGCATCAGAAAATAATTACCACTATTCAACTGCTCAACGCAACTACTACAAACACAACAAAGGCGCAGCTCACATCGATGGCGAACATACCGTTTTCGGTGAAATCATCAGTGGCTACGAAGTTGTACCAAAGCTAACGCACGTGGAGACGGATACCCGTGACTGGCCGAATGTGGATATGTTTATCGATTCAGCTATTGTGGTAAAATAAACCTTATTTTTACCCGGCAAAATCGAATTATGGCCACACCGAAAAAATCACTGCTTTTTATCTTCATCACCGTATTGATCGACGTGATCGGTATTGCCGTAATCATACCGGTTATTCCTTCCCTGCTGAAACAGTTAACCGGTCAGGAGGTTGCGGAATCTGCCGGCATCGGCGGGTTACTCATTATTACATTTGCGGCCATGCAACTTCTCTTTTCTCCGGTATTAGGTGAATTGAGCGATAAGTACGGAAGAAGGCCTATTTTACTGATCTCCTTATTTGGTTTAAGCATCGATTACCTGTTTCACGCCTATGCGCCTACAATCGGCTGGCTGTTTGTGGGTCGTATTCTGGCCGGCATTACCGGAGCAAGCCATACTGTTGCTACGGCCTACATAGCCGACATCAGCACCAAGGAAAACAAAGCCCGCAACTTCGGCTTTATCGGGGCAGCATTCGGACTGGGTTTCATTATCGGGCCGGCTATCGGCGGTATATTTGGCGCTATTGATGTCCGCCTTCCCTTTATCGTTGCTGCCGGCATCGCTTTCGTCAACTTTTTATTCGGTTTTTTCTTCGTTCCCGAATCCCTGCCTCCCGAGAACCGCCGCCCCATTGAATTCAAGAAAATGATCCCGGGTGTATCATTGGCCAACATCGGCAAATATGCCGGTCTGGGTGGACTGATCTTCGCCTTGTTTCTCGCCAATATCGCCGGACAATCTTTACCTGCCACCTGGTCATTCTTTACCATTGAGCAGTTTAAATGGAACGAAGCCCAGGTCGGCTACAGCCTCAGTGCAGTCGGATTTATGGTTGCCATCGTTCAGGGCGGTTTAATTGGCTGGTCTGTTCGCAAATTCGGCAACAAGAAAGTGATTGTAGGCGGGTTCCTCCTCTGGACGATCGGAATGTTCCTGTTTTCCGTTGCGGTAAAAGAATGGATGCTCTATGCCTTTCTGGTGCCTTATGCCCTGGGAGGCGTTGCCGGACCGACCCTTCAAAGTCTGCTATCGAACGAAGTTTCTGAAAAAGAACAGGGCAACCTGCAAGGCGCCTTAACCAGCATGATCAGCATCACAACCATTATAGGACCACTTCTGGCCTCCAGCCTTTTCTACTACTTTGCCCAAAAGGACGCTCCCTTTTACTTTCCGGGCGCGCCCTATGCCGCCGCCTCGATCATCCTGTTTCTCAGTCTGATCATTGTAATGACTTCATTAAGAAAGATTAACGTCTAATTATTTTTCTAGTCACCCGTAAATTTTATCTTTGCACAATCGAAAAACAAGGAGATTATGCGACTAGGCCAATTAGCACGACAGTTAGACGTTAAACCAGAGCAAATTGCAAACTATTTAGAGAAAGAAAAGGACGTTAGTATGAGTACGCATCCGAATTCCAAGATCGATGATGCTTATATCGATGAGCTAACCGCTCATTTCACTCCCGAAACACCTGCTGTGAAAGATGAAGTACCGGCTCCTGTCGCTGAAGCCCCCCAACCGCCTTCTCCTGCCGAAGAAGCTCCAGCTAAAACAAGTCCAGTTGACCCGGATGTTATTCCGGAGAACCCCGAACACATCGAGACTCAAAAGGCGGAATTAGCCGGCCCGAAGATCATCGGTAAAATTGACCTGCCCGACAAAAAAGAAATCCAGGTCGAAATTGACGGAGTTGTTTACGATCAGGAATTTTTAGACAAGAAAAAGAAAGACGAGCTCGAAGAACGAAGACAACAAAAAGCCGTAGAAAAGGAACAGGCACGAAAAGAAGCTGAGGAGAAAAAACGCAAAGAGCGAGAACAACGTCAAATCGAAGATGAGCGCCGGGCTATGCTGGAACGTGAAAAGCACAATGTTCTTTCTGCCGAAGAGGAAAAGAAAAAAGAACTGATCCTGAAGGCTCAGTTAGAACGGGAACGCAAGCTGGAAGAAAAAAGAAAACGTCGCCAGCAAGAGCATTACGCCAAAAACCATAAGGTTGTTAAGCCTGGATCCAAAAAGAAAAAGCAGATCAGGGAAGAAACTGCTCCAGTTCAGCAAGTTGAACAACCAAAAGAAACGAATCCGATCAAACGGTTCATCAAATGGTTAAATACTTAATCCACTAAGCGAAGTACCGGATACATGTTGTGTGTATCTTCGTAATACGGGCTGTTCACATAGATAAAATAAAGCTGCTTGTCGCGGCTTTTTGCAAATTCGGGATCTTCTTTTTTCTCTGTTTCGAATTTGGTTTTCAATGATTTATCCTTTTTAAGTAATTCCGTAGCTGTTTCTTCGAAAGAGAACGGTGAGAACCATTCTTTCTGTTCCAGAACCCCATCGAAGAAATTCCAGGCAAAGAACGAATCCATGCCTTGAGGTTCAAGCGTTTCGACGATGTAGCGGTTCACCGGCTGATCGACAAATACGATATAATCTCCCTGATAATACTGAATCCCCCGGGTCTCTTTCCGCAACTGCACGGCATAATGCATATAATGTCCTTCATAAGGCTGCTCCACCGTCTTGTATTTCTCAATAAAGTACACTTCACCCTGCATCAGGGTGTCTTTCGGCAACTTCTTCATTTTTACTTTGTTCCATAACAACCGGTTGATGACATCTTCATACGCCTGAGGAATGACATACGCCACCGGCTTATCCACTTCGTAAGTCGATGTGTAACGGTTGTAATAATTAATTCGTTTGGTGTATGGTTTTTTGTGGTTGTACGTCAGCACCTTTTCATTTTCGCCGAAGGCACTGGGCTTAAATTCCGCTTCATAGCCGTTAAACTCAAGTTGGGAATAGGATGTGGTATCGAGGTACCATCCCAGCTCAAAGGTTTTTTGCTGCATCACCGATTCTATGGCTTGTTGTCGTTCCGAAAGTAAACTCTCCCGGTTCCCCTGCATAAACTTGAGCAGGGTCATCAACAATTCGTAAGTCTGCTCCACCCGATCCTGATAAGGCTTGTATTTTAACGCTTCGGACACCATACTGATCGTATTGAATAAGGTGGCAAAGCCGGTAGAATATCGCGGGGTATCCAAATAATCCTTAATGCCCTGATCGGGTGTTTTCTTGTAGTTGTACACATAAGGAATCATTTCCATGTTCTTGAGCTTCATATCGTCGTACAGGTAAGGAAGCATCACATTCCGGGTGTAATTCCGGATAAAACGGTTCATTTTATCAGGCTGAGACGCTATCAGGGTCATGGTGTACTGATGATCCGAACCATTGGTTGTATGCGTATCCATGAAAATATCCGGATCGCACATGTGAAAAATCTGGGTAAACGTGATCGCATTCCGGGTGTCGCACTTGATGAAATCCCGGTTCAGGTCGCGATTCTTCACATTTCCCCGAAAGCCGTATTCTTCCGGTCCGTTTTGATTGGCACGGCTGCAACAACCCCGGTTCAGCCCTCCGCCTACATTATAAAACGGAATGATGTAAACAACCGTTTGTTTGAGCATCTCCTGGTGCTTTTGATTGGAAAGCAGGTCGTAAGCCAGCTTAACGCAGGCATCAACTCCGCAGGGCTCTCCGGGATGAATCGCGTTATTGATCAATAAAGAGGCTTTCCCTTTTTGCTTGTTCGACTGCGGACTGAAGTCTCCATCCATGGAAATGGTAAACAGGTAAATGGGTTTTCCGGCATCGCTCACACCCACCGACTGCAAATTGGCAGCCTCATACTTATTCGCCAGCAAGCGATACAATTCGCAGGTTTCTTCGTACGTGTAGGTTTTGTTTTTCAGGTAAGGATAGTCCTTAAACTGGCCCAATCCATTCAGAGCCTGGAAAATGGCCAAAATAACTAGTAGTCGTTTCATGGTGTCAATAAAAAATCAAAAATAAGGAAATCTGTCACTTTAATTTTTGGTAATTTCAAGGCATTAAATTTATCGCTTATGGCTACGATTACGAAAGAGAATTTTAATTTTCTGAAGCAACTGAAACAGAATAATAACCGCGATTGGTTCAACAAAAATAAGGCCGTGTACGAACAACAGCATGAGAATACCATTGCTTTTGCAGACAGTTTATTACATGAACTGAGCAAACACGACCACATTGAAACGCCTTCAGGTAAGAAAAGCCTGTTCAGGATTTATCGTGACGTTCGCTTTTCCAAAGACAAATCGCCATACAAAACACACTGGGCAGGCGGATTCAAACGAGCTACAGCTCAGCTGAGAGGCGGGTATTACTTCCACCTCGAACCGGGAAACACCATTATCGGCGGAGGCTTTTGGGCTCCCAACAAAGAGGATTTGCAACGCATCCGGGAAGACATCGCCATGGACGACGCTCCGTTAAGGAAGATCCTGAACAGCAAATCGTTTAAAGACACGTTTGGCAGCCTGGAAGGAGAACAACTGAAAACCAGCCCGAAAGGTTTTGACAAAGATCATCGGGCGTCCGACCTGCTCCGCTATAAGCAGTTCATCGTATTCAGAAAGTTTACCGACCAGGAAGTGCTCAGCCCCGACTTTTTGAAGTCAGCCAATGACACTTTCAAAAAAATGCGCCCGTTTTTCGACTACATGAGTGAAAGTGTAACGACCGACAGCAACGGTGTATCCATTATTTAATCCAAGCACATGTCTACCTTTTCCAAGTTTTCATTCTTCCTCATCGTTCTGATCCTGATCGCCTGTGGGGAAAATACGACCGAACAAGCCGAAAACGCTTCACAACAGCCGGTTTCCAACACATCTCAACCCAACGAACCGGAAACGGCACCAATCAGCCATGACACGCTGTCTGCAGAAGCAACCAAAGGAGCCAATACCCCAACGGTTTCGAAGTGTGTGTTGATCGCTTTTACGGTGAATGATTTCAATTCCTGGAACGAAAATTTCAAATCCAAGCCGGTATCGGAATCTCTTTTGGGCTATTTAACCCACGAAGATGATGCTAATAGCATCCTCCTGATCAAACCGTCACGCGACCACCAGGAGGCGAAAAAGAAAGCCGAAGATCCTAAATTTCACAACCGCCTTCTGAAGCTGGGCGGCAACTCCGACATCAATACCCGGTACCTGGATATCATCTGGGCCAACGAATCAATCGCCCCGCATGCCTACCGGATACTGATCACCCATGAAGTCCGGGATGTGAACCAATGGAAAACGGCATTTGAAGCCGATCAAACCAACCGGGAACAGGCCGGGTTAGCAGATGCATTCATCGCCACCGACATTGAAAACCCTAATCTTGTTACCGTTATTCTGGCTACCGACGACCTGGAAAAAGCAAAGAAAAAATTCCGGGAACCGGCTACCGAAAAAACATTGGAACAAGCCGGCGTGATCTTTAAACCGGAAATCAGCTATTGGGTATCAAAATAGCCTATTTTAAGGTTATCTGAGCATACTTTCCGTTTCTCCCCAGCAACCAGCCCTGCTCTTTACCCAATACACCGGCATAGAATCCGGCCTCGGAAACAAGCTGCCAGGTTTTACCCTGATCATGAGAAACATCCACGCCAGTCCGACCGCAGCTTACCAGCAGACCATCCTGATTTTGAGTAACGCAAGACCGATATCCGTGAGGAGGCTGATCCGCAAGCTGCCAGGTTTTACCACCATCGGAAGTATAGGCACAATTCCCTTCGGTTGACGTGGAATCGAGGTAATTACCTCCCACCACCACACCATGATCTTCATCGCTGAAAAACAGGGAATAAATCCCGGAAGCTTCTCCGCTTCTCATCGGCGTATCGTAGACTTCCCAATGATCACCGCGATCTTGAGAGACAAAGAGCCTGGATCGTTCTCCCCCGCCACTGCCGATAACCACCGTACTCGTCCCAATGCATTGAATGCTGGTTCCGCTGGCAGCAAATGCGGCTTCTCCCGTTAAATTTCCGGGAAGCGTTTCGGGATGCAGTTCCTGCCAGGTATTCCCGCCATCCTGAGTACGCAGCAACTGCCATTTCCCACCTACCGGGTCGCCAAAGGCAATGCCATTGAGTTCATCCCAAAAATCCAGCCCGTCGTAGAAAGCCGACGGATCCTCGTTGATGTACACCAACCGCCAGGAACCGGCCGCATCAAATGTTTTGTAGATAGCACAACCTTCGCCCGAGCTCATGATGATGACCTCTTTCTCATTCAATACCTGAATATCCCTGAAATCAAAGTCTTTAAATCCTTCCAATTGGACATGTTCCCACTCCTTTTGATCGTTCAGGTGTTGAATCACCCCCTTGGTGCCGCTGGCCCAGATCACCTGCTCATTCCACTGATACAATCCCCTTACGGAAGATTGATGCTCCTGGTGTTTCACCTCGCCAACCGTCACTTCTGCCCGGCGGGTGCATGAGAGAAGGAAGATCAGGCTACTTAAAAAAATATATTTCATAATTTAAAAATAATACAATTATTGAACTTAATTTGTAGCATGATGGATAATTCAACATTTCAGCAGGCCATTCGATCCGTTAGTTTTCCCATACCAGGAAGCAACCTGGAACGTGTTGAGTACAAATTATCCGTAAAAAAGAAGTACGAAGGACTCAATATCATTGATTTCTTTTGCTATGCTGTTCCCCGCTCTACTCCGGAACACTGGCGCGAAAAAGTCGTCACGGGCAACCTGAAAGTGAACAACCACCCCGTTTCGCCGGATTATACGGTTTCTGCAGGCGACCTGACCAGCCATATTTCAGAACCCCGCACAGAGCCGGATGTAAACATCAACATCGATCTGATCTACGCTTGTCCCGATTTCTGGGTACTCAATAAGCCATCTCCTCTCCCCATGCATGCCTCAGGCCGATTTGTCAGGAATACGCTGATCCATATCCTGGAGCTTGCCTTTCCCGACGAGGATTTCAAAATGATCCACCGGATAGACGCGAACACAACAGGTATCGTAGTTGTTGGCAAAAACCGGGAAGCGGCCAATTTCCTGCGCCAGCAATTCGAAAATAAAAGCATCAGGAAAGAATACCTTGCTCTTGTAGAAGGCGTCGTAACCAATGATCAAATGAACCTGCTCCAATCTATTGGACAGGAAGTGGTTTCAGGAGGCGGAAGGAAAATCGATACCACAGGAAAAAAGGCAGAAACCGGCATCGAAGTACTGGAACGCAGGGAAAACGAGACCCTTTTAAAAGTCACCCCGCTAACCGGACGCACCAACCAGATCCGTTTGCATTTGGCAGAATCGGGACATCCCATCGTTGGAGACCTGGGCCATAAAAACCCAAAATACTTTGAAAACAACCCTTTTACCTACGATGACGATTCCTTATTCCTCCATGCCTATAAAATTACCCTGCAACATCCGGGAAATAAAGAAGACATGACCTTTGTGGCACCCGTACCGGAAAAATTCAATTGGAACTAACATGCAGATCGACCAAAAACATGCACGCATCATCAATCTCAATCGGCAGGGCCTGATTAAACCTTATTCGGGAAATCTGGAGTCCATCGAACAGATCGGTTATGTCCAGATCGACACCATTTCCGTAACAGAACGCTCCCATAACCATGTTTTTTACTCCCGAAACAAGCAATTTAAACCGGAGGACATTGCCGGCATGATGGCGCAAAAGCAGATTTTCGAATACTGGAGTCATGCTGCCGCTTACTTGCCCATGCGCGACTTCCATTACAGCCTTTACCGGAAAGATCAATACAAAGCCGGGCATAAACACTGGTTTCCGAGAGACAAAAAGACGGATCAATATGTGTTGGACCGTATTCGTTCCGAAGGACCGCTACAATCCAAAGATTTTGAAAATCCATTTGATAAAAACCACGAATGGTATCAATGGAAACCGGCTAAAATTGCGCTGACCAACCTCTTTATGGATGGTTCCTTGATGATCGTTGAACGTAAAGGGTTTCAGAAAGTGTTTGACCTGACTGAACGGGTTATCCCATCCGACACAAATACCTCTACTCCCACTTCAGATGAATTCCACAACCACTTAATATTTAATGCTTTAGATAATTTCGGAATCACAACCCTGGAAGAGATTTCCTACCTGAGAAAAGGTGTTAAAACCACTTTGAAAGCAACACTGAACAAACTCCTGGAAGCCCGTAAGATCGTAGCGGTTCGGATCGAAAACGACCCGGCGGTTTACTACAGCACCCCTGCTATTCTTGAGGAATCCAACCGTTTGAAGGCCGGCAATCAGATTCACATCCTCAACCCGTTCGATAACCTGGTTATTCAGCGTAAACGACTCAAAGCACTCTTTGATTTTGATTATCAGATCGAATGCTATGTGCCGGAGAAAAAGCGTGTTTACGGCTATTACACACTACCAGTTCTATGGGGTGATGCATTCGTCGGCCGGATGGATGCAAAAGCTAACCGCAAAGACGGCACATTCCTGATCAAGAACATCTGGCTCGAGCAGCAGGAGGCTAAAATCAGCGAATGGATGCCGTTATTTGCCGCAGCCCTGAATGAATTTGCACAGTTTTGTTCTTGTAAACAGGTTAAGCTGGAGTCCGGACTGGACAAGAGCATCCGAAAACAGTTAACCCCGTTTATTTGAGGTGATCCAGAATCTCTTTCACGGAAGCCCGTTTGGTATAATCGTAATCAAAATGCCGCCATTTCACGTTGTGATCCCGGCCGATAATGTAAGTTGCAGGCACCGGAAGCATCGCCTCATCCTGGCCGTTATTTTCTGCAATATCCGTGAATAAAAACGTTTTGATCTTGCCTTTGTAACGTTTAGTGACCGTAAACAACACATCATAAGCCTGCATCAGCTGCATGCTGGTATCCGGGAGTAAAATGAAATCCGACTCGGTCTTCTCTTGTGTTTTATGGGCACTTTCAAAATTCTCGGGTCCGATCACCACCACTTCGGCTCCGGCCTGAGTCAGGTATTGCAGGGAGTCATTTAAATTTGAAAGGTGGCGGCTACAATACGGACACCAATTCCCTCTGTAGAAGATCAGTACCAGCTCTTTGTCTTCCACCATGGCTTTCGATTCCACCTGCCGGCCATCTACGGAAACACCAACGATTTCCGGGGCTTGCTGACCAGCCTCTATTCCTTTCGGGACATGCTTACTCACATCGACTCCTTTTTTAATGATGGCATCATCTTTGACCTGAGCACAAGCCAGAAAAGGTACAACGAGAATGGTTAAAACAGATGTTCTCATAATTCTCAACAAATGTAGGCTTCCTTTTCAGATGAAGTTGTCAGCATTACGACCTTCCTGTAATTTTATGTTAATATTCACTTCATATGAAACACAGGTAAACCCTATTTTTTAATTAATTTCGCCAATTCACAAAGGGATAATACAAATTTGAGACTGTCGACCCACATACAACGAACCATTCTGCTGTCCATCATGGCGTGCTTTTTAAGCGTCGCATACGGGCAAAAAATGACCCGGATCAAGGGAACTGTTGTGGACGCACAAACCAAAGAACCGCTTCCGTTCGTGAATGTTGCCTTTAAAGGCGCCAATGTGGGTACTACCACGGATTTCGATGGTAAATTCAGCCTGGAAACCCAATGGGGAACAACCGTGTTGCAGGCTTCTTTTGTCGGTTATAAAACGGCATCCAAAACGGTTCAACTGGGAAAAAGCCAGGAAATCAACTTTCAGCTGACCAACGATGCCATCGAAATGGAGACCTTTACGGTAAAAGCCGATAAGAAGCGCTACCGCAACAAGGATAATCCCGCCGTAGAACTGATCAAGCTGGTTATCGACCACAAGGATGAGAACCGGAAAGAATCCCTCGACTATTATGAGTTTGACAAGTATGAGAAAATCGAGATCGACCTGAACAACATTACCGAGGAATTCCTGAATAAAGGCTGGCTGAAAAAGAAGTTCCAGGTGGTACTCGACCACATCGACACATCCGAAGTTAACGGAAAACCTTACCTGCCTATTTTCCTCCGGGAAACAGCCTCCAAGATGTACTACCGGAAAAAGCCAAAAACCCTGAAAGAATATCAGTACGGCAGTAAAATGACCGGATTTGAAGGCTACCTGGACGACAACGGGATTTCGTTCATTATGGATAAGCTGTATCAGGACATTGACATTTACGACAACAACATCGACCTGCTGTCCAACCAGTTTACGAGCCCCATATCTCCCTTAGGAACAACCATTTACAAATACTTCATCATTGACACGCTCGATGTAAACGGATACAATTGCATTAACCTGGCTTTTACCCCCAGAAATAAAGCCGATTTTGCCTTTAAAGGAAACATGTACATCCTGAATGATTCCTCTACCTATGCCGTTACCAAGGTTCAGATGACGGTAACGGACGACATCAACCTGAACTTTGTGAAGGACCTGCAGCTGGATCAGGAATTTACCCTGTACAATGACAGCATCTGGCTGCTCACCAAGGATAAGCTGGTAATCGATTACAACCTAACCGAAAAAGGAAGGGGAATGTTCGGTAAGCGTACCGTTAATTTCAACAACCATGTCTTCAACAAACCGGCCAGTGAAGAGATCTACAACAAGGTAGAAAAGATCATCAAAGAGGAAGACATGAACCAAAAAACCGATTCGTTCTGGGTAGCCACCCGTCCGGATACCCTCACCAAACAGGAAGAAGGTGTTTATTTCATGATTGACAGCATCCAAAAAATTCCGGCCTTCAAACGAACCATGGACATCGCCTTCCTCTTCATTACCGGCTGGAAAGAGATCGGCATCATTGAAATCGGTCCGCTGGCCTCGTTCTACAGTTTTAACGATGTAGAAGGTTTCAGGCTGCGTTCGGGATTCCGTACCACGCAGAAGTTCAGCAAGAAGAACATGTTCGAATCCTATGGAGCCTATGGTTTTAAAGACAAGGAATGGAAGTACCTCTTTGCCTTTACCCATTCCTTTAACAGAAACTTTCTCGATAACCCGCAGAACAGGATCCTGGTGCAATATCAGCATGAAACGATCTTCCCCGGTCAGGATTTACAGTTCCTGAACGACGACAATTTCCTGCTTTCGTTTAAACGCGGAAATTCGGATCAGATGCTGTTCATCGATTCCTGGAAACTCGATTACAACAAGGAAAGCCATTCCGGATTCGCTTACAATGTGATCTATGAATACAAGGAACAGCGCCCGCTAGGCCGGCTTTTCTTTCAAACAAGCGAACCCATTCCGGTTACTTACGACGATATTAAGACCGATGCCTTCGATATCAACCTGAGATTCGCTCCGAACGAACAGTTCTATCAGGGGAAAAACTTCAGGCTTCCGATTCCGAACAAGTACCCGATCTTTAACCTGAGCTACCGCCAGGGAATCAAAGGATTAACACAGGGTGAGATTGAATTTTCCAGGTTAGCCGGACGTGTTTCCAAACGGTTTTACCTGGCTCAGTTAGGATTCTGCGACATTGAAGTTGAAGGTGGTAAAATATTCGGGCAGGTTCCTTACCCGCTGCTCAATTTACCGCAAGCCAACCAATCGTTCTTCCTGCAGGAGCCTTCCTTTAACATGATGAACTTCATGGAATTCCTGAGTGATGAGTACACGAGTGTGAAATTAAACTACTACTTCAACGGGTTCATCTTCAATAAGATTCCGCTTTTCAAACGTTTAAAATGGCGTGAAGTGATTTCAGCAAAAGCCTTATACGGAAACCTGACCAGTGAAAACGATCCGACCGTCCACCCCGATCTGTTCCGCTTCCCGACTGATCCCGACGGAAACCAGTCGATCTTTACCTTCGACAAAGGAATTCCTTATGTGGAAGTGAGCGCCGGTATTATGAATTTCTTTAAGGTTTTTCGTATTGAATTGCTTCAGCGACTTACCTACCTGGATAACCCAAACATCGGAACAACGTTCGGTGTTCCCGGCTTAGGAATCCGGGCTAAAGGTAAAGTGGATTTCTAATATGAGAGACTTTATGCATATCCTGATTGCTGCATTCGGAGGCCTAAGCTTTCTGATTGCACTTGTTTATGCCGTAGGAGCGGTTCGCACCAAAGACAAGAATGCCGCCTACATTTCCATTGCCCTGATGATCGTTTGTATTATCAGCATTGCCCTGCTTACTTTCCGATGAAGTCAACGCCCGTCCATTTAAAAAGTGCAGACATCTGCATCCTTCCGGGCGGAATCATGCACATTCACATTAAAAAAACCGTTGAGTTAAGCATCGACGATTCTGCCGAAATTGTTGCAGCAAGAAGCAAACTGGCCAACAACAAACCTTATCCGTTGCTCTATACAGCTACCAGGTTTGTCCTGCCATCGAAGGAAGTCAGGGAATATGTTGCTTCTGAAGAACGATCATCGCTGGTGATTGCCGACGCTTTTGTAGTCAACAGCTTACCTCAGAAAATCATTGCAAATACCTTTCTGCGGATCAATAAACCGGTCAGACCGACACGCATCTTTAAATCGAAAAAAGATGCTATCAAATGGCTTCAGCAATTCATCACTCCGGAATCAGCTATTTGATGATCCTGTGCCAATCCAGTACTTGCCGGTCTTTAACCATCCGAACGATGTAAGTTCCTTCTGTCCAGGCTGAAGTATTGACCGTAACAACCTGTTTTCCGGGTTCTATCCTTACTTCCTGACTGGCTATAAGTTCTCCCAGGATGTTCGTTACCTCGAGCTTCAAATCCATCCCTTGCCGGCTATCGAACTGGAAATTGAGCTGATCCTGAACAGGATTCGGATAAACCCTGGAGTTCAGCGCTTGCTGCTCTTCCAACCCTACCGGATAGATGGTGATGCTGTCACAATACTGCATGGTCGGATTCGGATTGCAATCAAAATCTACAATTAACAAACAGACATAATAGGTTCCCGGCCCCGGATAAGTATGCACAGGATCGGTTGCCCCGGAAAACGACCCATCTCCGAAGCTCCACTGAAACTGATCGGATGTGACCGAATCGGTTGAGGAGGTGTTGGTAAAGCTAACCGTGTTGCCATTCTGCGTGTAGGTAAAACTGGCTTGACAAGGGTTGGTGCCGGCTATGGTCACACTATCACAGAATTGCATGGTCGGATTCGTCGGACAAAGCGTAAAATCGACAATAAACAGGCAAACCTGATAGGTTCCAGGAGCCGAATACGTGTGAGAGGGATCGTTGTTACTCGAAAAACTTCCATCTCCGAAGCTCCACTGCCAGGTCATGGCCGTACTCGAATCGGTTGTGGACGTATTGGTAAAATTAACCGTACTACCATTTACCTGATACGTAAAACTGGCCTGACAGGGATTATTGGCAGGAATCGTCACACTATCGCAGAACTGCATGGTCGGGTTCGTCGGACAAAGTGTAAAATCGACAATAAACAGGCAAACCTGATAGGTTCCGGGAGTCAGGTAGGTATGGCTGGGATCGTTGTTGCCCGAAAAATTACCGTCTCCGAAAGTCCACTGCCAGGTCATGGCCGTGCTCGAATCGGTCGTGGATGTGTTGGTAAAACTCACGGTATTGCCATTTACCTGATACGTAAAACTAGCCTGACATTGAGAATAAGCTGAACCGATGGATAATATACCGGCAAGAAGGAGAACATAGAAATTTTTCATGCGAATGGGTTTAGTTTCCCTTTTAGTCGTAAATCATTTGAACATAGTTGCTTATCCGTTTTATTTCTTATTAACAAGGTATAAATGATTATCTTTGAGCAAATTGATGCTGATGAAAAAAATCACCACTATCCTGCTTCTATTCGTCGTGATCCTGGCTTCCTGCGACGAGGAATCCCAGAATCAAATTGCCAACCTGAAAACCGTAAGTAACCGGATTCAGGATCTGGGAAAAAGCAAAGAAGACATTAAAGCCATGGAAGATCCTGCGGCACTCATGCAGGAAGATGACTACTACCTCGAATATGAATACCCGATCCGTGAAAACGAATCCTACGTGACCACGTACCGGTTTATGGACGATCAATGCTTCGAGATCAAACTGGACACATACCTGGACAAGGAAAACTACGCCAAGAAAGTGCAGCAGGAAGTGATGACAGACATGGCGAACAATAAGAACTTCGGGAAAACCAGCTTCAAGGAAGATGTGTTCCTGTGGACATCCACCGACTCAAAAACCCTTATACAACTTAAAACTCAAAACATAGAGCGGGGTACCGTAAACCTGGTCATCTCCCTGAACAAATAGTTTTCGTTATGATGAAACCGTTATTCTACCTGCTAATTACGTTGTTTTTGTATGCCTGTCAGAGCCATTCCGGCGAAACGGAAAATGTAAATCAACCAACAGACGATCTCCCAACCGAGGAAACCTTGCCTGAAATGTCGGGCGGGAAAGAAGGCATTCCGTGCAATACCGATGTTATGGTTAAAAACAGTGATCCCTTTACCTGCCTGAATTACGATGACTCCCTCCTATTCTATTACGATGCATACACCGTTTCCTGTATAAATCACGCCGAAATGAACGGTTACGTGATCACCATCACTGATCTGGATGGAAATGTACTGACAACCACCGGAGAAGCCGACGGAAGTTCCTTCTTCGTGGGAATCTACGAGCACTATGCGATCATTGATCAGGGTACAGGGCAGATCCGCGGGCTTGCCGTAATTGATCTGGATCAAAATCTAACCGTACTGCAAGAAAGCTACATCGACAACCTGACGATCCGGGATGGTATTCTGGAGTTCGAAAAACAGGTTGAACTGAGCGATCCGGAACTGATTCCCGAATGTCCGAAGGAGCTTCAGGGCATGGAATACGGGATCGGATATGTCGAATTGTTCCGGTTTAACTTCGTGGAAAAAAGCATAACGGGTAGCGGAAACTACCGTTGTCAATACTTCGAATGATGAAAAAACTGATCTACCTGTCCAGTTTAGGGTTAGGATTAGGGTTATTCATCTACTTCTACCTCTTTAACTTCAATTCCATGTCGGAAACGAAATTGCTGGAGGTAGTCTTGTACTGGTACACCCCCCTGATATTCGGATTATACGGGTTAACGGCGCTTCGTATTGCAAAAACCATCGGAGAGAAAAACAATCATGCCATTTCCCATTTGTTTTCCGGCGATGATCCCCTCATGCTGCCCATGACCATTGCTTTATTCCTGGTCGGAGGTGTGATCGGTGTTTTATTCTTCTTTTTACCCCTTTCCATTTTTAAAGTAAAGCGTGCTCATTTCGATGTGTATGTGTCGCTTGCTGCCACGGCTATTTTCCTGGTGTTGTTGTGGCTCTTTTTTGTGCTGCTCTGGCCTTCTTTATAAAATGTTATCTTTGAGCAATCCGTGAAAACAGTTCTGACAACCATATACCTCCTCCTGCTCTGCACCTTTTCCCTGGCTTCCGTCAACGATTCGATCAATCCCGGTTTAAATCACGAGTACTTCCTTAAAATAATCAACAACAGTCAGACCAGTATTTTTAATGAAGTGATTGACCAATACGATGCTTACCTGGCCGAACATCCTGACGATATTCTGGTGCGTATCGAAAAATGCAAGTTCGTGGATTATGCCATGTACGACGACTACGGAGAATATAACCCAAACCAGGAACTATACGACCAATTAAGTGAAGAACTCTTTACAACCTATCCATATCATCCCGACGTGCTGGCTTATGAATGCACACAAACCTGGGGAGAGGACATCCTGGAGGTACTGGAACGCGCAAAAACATCCATTAAAGATGAAATGTATCCCTGGAGCGACCAGAACATTGCCTATGTCTACTTTCAGGTTGCCGAATATTACTACTACGATGATGATTTCACAAACGCTTATGCCAACGCCCTGATTGCCGGCGGACACGACACGACTTATTTCTCAACCGTTATTTACCCGGACATCCTCTTTCAACTGGACCGGAATGAGGAAGCGGGTAAAATGCTGATCGAGCACCTGGACACTTCAGCAGATGCGTGGGAACTGACCCAACGGGCGGAACTGCTCCTCAATCTGGAGAAATTCGACGAGGCCTTCCGCATTTACAATTTGATTGCCGAAAAAGATTCGGACTACAACAACAACAGCGAGCTTGCGAAGATCATGAACAACTACAACCGGTTTACCGAAGCGCGATCCTACCTGCTCAAAGACACTTCAAAAGCCTGGGGAAAGTCTGAAAGTCTGCTGGCCCTTTTTACTCACGACCTGCTCCACCACGGAGGTGATACGGCACTAACCAGTTACAATGCATACCGGGATCTCGGATACACTTCCGATCCGGTTGGCTTTTACAGGTTAAAGTTATTTTTCAGTCACCCGCTGCAAGCCTGGAAAGCGAGGGATTTTCTCGGGGTGCTCACCATGCTGCTTTCATTCATCCTCATCCTGCTTATCCCGTCTATCTGGATCCTTCCTATTTATTTTGTCGGACACCATTGGCGAAAAATTACTCCGGAACGGGTTAAATCGACTGATTGGGGATTAAAAAGTTTCTGGATCGCGAGTGCCGCATATTTCCTGGCCAGCATCATCGGATTGTCTGCCACTCCCGAATACCTCTACTCCTATTTCAACGACACCAACTACCTGAGTGATTCGATCTATTCGGTCGATGAGGAAAGTAAAAGCACCCTTTTGTTCATCCTCTCTTTCGGTGCTATCGGAATCAGCATGTTGTACAAAGTTAATTACAAGGTTCTGTTATACCGGTTCTGGTCATTCTGGAAATGCTTCGGAATTACGGCAGCCTTGTTTACCGGGTTTAAGCTGGCATCCGTGATTTACGTAGTCATCCTGATGGTTACACTAAAAGTCCCGGCCAGTGATTTTACCTTTATTCCGGACCTTTCCCTTTCCGCCATTGTTGATGTAAACAACATGATCCAATCTTACGGGTTCGGCATGACCTTCCTCCTGGTGAGTGTTTTTGTCCCCATTTACGAGGAAATCATCTTCCGGGGTGTGATTCTCGATGCCTGCTCCCGATACCTGGGATTCCGTTGGGCTAACTTCCTGCAAGCCACCCTGTTTGCCTTTGTGCATGGGAACCTTTATCTGATTCCGGTATATCTCGGCTTCGGCCTGCTTACAGGCATGTTGAAAAAACAATCGGGAGGCCTCCTATCCGGTATTGCATTTCACATCGTTAACAATGCACTCGCCTTGTTCATCGCTTACGCCAAAATGTAATTGGCCCGGCAACATTTCCGGTTCTGCTACGTTAAGATAATAGATCATTAGCAGGATTTATGGCTGTTCTTTACGCAACCCCTAAAACGACCTATCATGAAAACTTTAGCACTGGGTTTGCTGCTGTGCCTGCCTTTTTCGTTTCTATCCGCTCAGGCATACACCTACCAAAACGTAGATGAACTCCTCAAAAAAGCGGAGACCGATTCCATTGCCTACATCGAACGTAAAGCGGCTCTCGAGTTTCACAAGCTGATCAATCAATACCGGAAACGTTCAGGACTAGATCCTATCGAATGGAACGATCTGCTTTGGGTCGCTACGATTAACCACAACACCTGGATGGATGAGGCCGATGAGCTATCTCATCATGAACGGCAAAAGACCACGGGGTACACGGGAACCAGTCCCGGCAGCCGGTTGGATTTTGCTGCAGGAGGACGGGCAAACATGAGCTGGAGTGGAGAAAATGCCCTTTACAATTACAGTTGCTCCGGGAAAACCCGGGATGAAATTGCCGCCAACATCGCACAACGTTCTTTCGAACAATGGAAAGCATCGCCCGGACACAACGAAAACATGCTCGGTTCGCGACATGCGTCGCACGGGGTTGCATTTAAGATTACCGGTTCCAGGGTTTGGGGAACGGATTTATTTGCCTCAGCTCCTTACAACATCAAAAACATCAGTGAAGATACCTACCTGGCTCAAAAACCTACCCCGAAAAAGAAACGATTAAACCTGAGTCAATCGAAAAGAACACTCCAGGAAGGGATTCTGGCAGACCTGAAAGATGATCTCCACTTAAAAAACCGGCAACTGAAAAACAAAAACAGCCAGGCCAAATCCCGAACCTACGCGCTGCTCCGTAAAAAACATACGGCCGTTTCTGAGCATGGCCTGGTGATGACGGAAGTGGAAGAACAGGAAATTGAATCGTTTCTGGGATTATTTAATAAAAAACAGCAGTATTTCAGTGCAATTCTGCTAAAAAAGGAAGCGGAATTTGATAGTGATGAGCTTAGCGGTGAGCTGTCGGAACTCATTAAAAAATCCCAAACGGTGAACTCCAAAAGCAAACTGGACCTGGCCATTGCCATGAAAAAGCAAAAGGGAATGGTGAAAGTATGCCTGGTCAGTATCGTGACACAACCAACCGGAAAAATCCCGGTCTTTTAGCCCAAAGGCATTATTAACATATTTTAACAGCTTGATATTCAGCATAATTAAGATTTGTCTGTTAAAAACTGATCATTTTTTTTATTTTTGTCAGGCTTGAAACTTTTAGGTTTGTTGCAAAACATGAAACGAATACTTCCCATAGCGTTATTATGCATGTGTCTGCATGCCTTTGCCGGCGAGCCTGTGCTCAATAACCCGGAAGATTCGGTTGCGCTGAAGAATGAAGGGCATCGTGTCGATAAAAAATTGTACATCGGACACAAAAAAGAAGATGTACTGATGGTGAATCACATCAACCTGTTTGTTGACAGCATCCGGTGTACATTGCACGATAGCATGCCATACCACGATTGGGTCACCGACGACATCCACTTCCGCAAGTACGATTTCAGTAAGATTCAGGACACCCTTCATCTAACATTGAATGACAGTTCCGACCACTTCACGCCTCCATTCCGGGGTGAGATCACTTCCGAATTCGGTCGCCGGAGCTGGCGTTACCATTACGGCATTGACATCGACCTGAACAAGGGCGATTCCGTACGTGTTGCCTTTACCGGCAAGGTTCGCGTCAGTACTTACAGTAAAACTTACGGAAACGTGGTGGTGGTTCGTCACGACAACGGGCTCGAGACCCTTTACGCCCACCTGTCCAAACGCCTGGTGGATGTTGATTCCGTGATCAACACCGGAACCATCATCGGTTTAGGGGGAAATACAGGAAGAAGCTATGGCAGCCACCTGCATTTTGAGGTGCGTTATTTCGATGAGCCCCTGGATCCGAGGGATGTGATCGCTTTCGAGGATTTCAGTACGCACAAGGATGTGTTGAGCATTTCGCAGTGTAATTTCACATACAAAGACGAGCTGAAAGTGATGGGCGCCATCAAGTATCACCGGGTGAAATCCGGAAATACCCTGAGTTACATTGCCGTGAAATACGGAACAACCATCTCCACCTTATGCCGGCTCAATGGCATCAGCCGCACCTCCATCCTTCAGATCGGTCAACGCCTGAGGGTGAGGTAAGATTATAATCGTTAATTTGTCTCATCTTATCAAACTTGCTTAATTTTAAAGCATGATCCGATTTCTGCCTTTGATCTGTTTATTCACCTTTTCGCAAGCTTTTGCTCAAGACTACTTCGAGCAATTCCGAACGGCCCTGCAGGCGCAGGATACGGTCGCCCAGATGAAAGCCCTGAAAGACTGGGAAGCCGCCAAACCGAATGATCCGGAACTGTTTACCAGTTATTTCAATTATTATTTCTACAACAGCCGGCAAACCGGCATCGCCATCGAAAATCATCCGGAAGGTGAAGAGTCCCTCTCCATTCAGGATTCTGTGGGTACCCGCTGGTACATGAACGACGGAGTCTGGTTTAACCGGAAAAAGCTGGACAAAGGATTCGAATTCATTGACAAAGGCATTGCCCTCTATCCCGACCGGCTGGATATGCGTTTCGGCAAGGCCTTCGTGTATCGCGAAATGAAAGATTGGAACGCCTTTACCAACGAGTTAATCGCCACCATCGAGTACGGAAAGACCATCGACTTTCAGTGGATCTGGACTAAAAACCAGTCGCTGGAAGACGGGGTTAATTTTTTCATGACTTCCATGCAGGACTACATGATGCAGCTCTATTTCAGCAAGCACGACAGCACCTCGGTATACATGCGGGCCATTTCCGCGAAGATCCTGGAGGTTTTTCCCGAAGATGTGAAGTTTCTCAGCAACATGGCCATCAGCTACATGCTTGAAGAAGATTACAAAAGCGGACTACCCTATCTGCTTCATGCAGAACAGGTTGACCCGTCCGATTTCATCATTATGAACAACATTGCCACGGCGTACAAAGAGCTCAAGGAGACCGATAAAGCCATCGAGTATTACCAAAAGCTGGAAAAATCCGGAGATGAACGAGCTCAAGAATATGCCCGGAAAGAGCTGGAAGAGCTCCAAAAATGATCGTACTTTTACACCATGCCCAGTCTGACCGATCTACTTCCCATTCGTTACCCCATCATCATGGCCCCCATGTTTCTGGTGAGCAACACCAAAATGCTCATTGCTGCGAGTAAAGCCGGGATTACAGGATGCGTGCCTGCCCTGAATTATCGCAACACGAACGACCTGCGGAAAGCCATCCTTGAACTGAAGGACAAATGCGAGGGCCCGTTCGGGATCAACCTGATCGTTAATAAATCGAATTTCCTTTACAAAGAACAACTCGCGCTGTGCTGTGAATTGAAAGTCGATTACATCATCACGTCGCTCGGCTCACCGGAAGAAACCATTAAACAAGCTCACGCCGCCGGCGTTAAAGTGTTTTGCGATGTAACGGATCTCGCTTACGCCAAAAAAGTGGAAGCACTCGGCGCCGATGCCATCATTGCCGTGAATAAAGAAGCCGGCGGACATGCCGGTCCTACCTCCTACAAAGAACTCATCCCTCAATTGGTTCAGGCCTGCTCCATCCCTGTGATCTCGGCCGGAGGTGTTGGAAATCATCAGCAGTTGCAGGACATCCTGAAGCTCGGTGCTGCCGGAGTCTCCGTAGGAAGTTTATTCATTGCTTCGGAAGAAAGTGATGTATCACAGGAATACAAGGAGGCTTGTGTGAACTATGGTGCAGACGACATTGTGATGACCACCAAACTCTCGGGAACACCCTGTACGGTTATCAATACACCCTACGTGAAGCAGATCGGCACGAGGCAAAACCGGCTGGAAAAGTTCCTGAATCGCCATAAACGACTGAAAAAATGGTTCAAGGCCCTTACGTTTTACCGGGGTATGAAAAAGCTCCAGGAGGCGGCGTTCAGTGCGACTTATAAAACGGTTTGGTGTGCCGGACCAAGCATCGAACAGGTGAAACAGATCCGTCCCGTTTCCGAGATCGTAAAACAGCTGACTCATGAGTGACCAATTGCTGAAAACCATGAAACGCCGGCTTTGGCTCATGGGATGGGTTAAAATTCCGTTAATTGCCTACACGCAACCCCGTTTGGTGTCCATCAACGACGAGCAGGTTGAAGTGAGTCTGAAACTAAGAAGGCGTACCCGAAACCATTTAAAATCGATGTATTTCGGAGCGCTGGCCATTGCGGCCGATGTTTGCGGAGGAATCCATGCCTTTTATTATGCGGAAAAGCTCAATTGTCAGGTTTCCTTTGCCTTCAAATCGATGCATGCCGAATTCATGCAACGGGCGGAAAGTGATTGCCTGTTTACCTGTAAAGACGGGCTAAAAGTAAAAGCAGCCATGCAGGAGAGCCTGCAAAGCGGTGAGCGGATCAATGAAAAGGTTTGTGTGCAGGTCAGCAACAGCAACCATGAACCCGTTGCTGCATTTGAGATGGAAATCTCTGTGAAATGCAAGTAACCCTTTCCTAGATTACCTGGTAAACTGATTTCCCTCCTTTCCGGCTGGCACGCAACTGTTGCTTCCGGTTGGCTGAATCTGCCCGGAAAGAGACGTGCACCCAATCGGGTTCGGCATCTGTTCCGAATTCCCAGATCAACTGATCAAATTCCAGGTTATCCCGGATGTAGTCATAAATTTGCTTGTTGGTGAATCCGGATGTAGCATCCAGATCAACCGCTTCTCCTTTGCAGTGTTGTGACGTGCTGCTCCCTCCTATGGCTTTGTTGAGTGCTATGCTTCTAAAAAAGGAGTTTACACGGATCGGTTTATTAAAATGAGAACGTAACGGTTCGAAAACCTGTTCCGCGAGTGCTTTCATGGCTTCCAGTTGCTTGGCATTCGGAACATTTTTAATGCCTCTTCGGGTTGCGGTATTGCTGCGCGTAGCCTCTTTGTATGTAATGTGGGCACTGATATTGGGTTTACTCATGTTCTTAACTATTTAAATCTTGATTGCTATAAAAAACCCCGGCATAAAGCCGGGGTCTGGGATTTAGAACGGTAATCTAATTGAAGATTACTTTTTTGGTTTCACTGTGCTCTCCATCCACAATTCGGATCAGGTAAATTCCTTTCGGGAACTCGCTGACATCGATCGTGGTCTTGGATTCACCGCCAATACGTTTTGATTGGATCAGTGTCCCCATGATGTTCAACACTTCGACGTAACTTTCTTCAGAATGATCCTCCATCTCAAGAATGAATTTACCCGTGTTGCTTGGATTAGGGTGAACGGTTGCTGTAAAGATGAGTCCTTCCGTATCAGCATCAGGATCATCTTCTTCATAAATATAGATTCCTGTCCCGAAATTGGCCAGTTTTCCATTTGCTCCGCCTCCGTCCCGATTACACGGTTTGATTTCCGCGAGGAAAACGGCACCTTTATCGGTATGAAATCCTTCCGCCAGGGTAATTTGTTTCCCGGCGCGGTACAACACCTGGGCGCCATTCTGAACAACTACTTCATCGGAGAAATCGGGTTGAGCCGTACAGGCCCAGATGTTTCTGGCGACAATAAACTCACTCCATCCCGGATCTACACCTATAAGCGTTTTATTGTTCTCGTAGATGTCTTCATAACAACAGGGTTCCGGTGTGAGGTTGATCCCATTATAACAAGGTTCGTCAAAATTGGTGACGTTCGGACCTGCATAATCGGTAACCTTCAGCAATGACCCTGTAAATTGCTGCTGTCCGCAATCATTATATACTGTAATCCGGTATTGGTAAATCGCATTAGCCAGAGGACTACCCCCGGCATTGGTTCCATCCCAATACAACACGTGATCCAGTCCGTTAAGGCATTCTACGGTCTTGTCAAAAACGGTAATAGCACCGTTGTTCGCAAAAACTTCCAATCGCAGTTTATTAATGTTGCTTAGCGGCAACGGTGACCCCGGAAGTCCGGGTAAGGCCATACTAAATGCGTTGGTTGCATTAATGGTATTTCCAAGAACTACGCTGGTAATCGGCCCATCGGTCCGGCTACAATCGTCATCACATCCAACCAGCATCTGCATATCATCAAGGAATAAATAACCACCGTCCTGACATGGGTTGGAGCCTATGCTTCCCGAAGCGTGCAGATCAAAAACCAGCCAATCCAGTTTATTGATGTTCGACGGGGCAACAAACGTATGTACCACCTGGTGCCATTCTCCTCTCGGATAAACCGTTCCGAATGCACTGGAAGGAATGGTCAAGATTTCGTACATCGTGTTCGATTTGTACTTCCTGTAATTGTCATCGCAAAACTCCGAATTACAATCAATGATGTGCCCCTGATAATGCATTCCATCGGGGTTATTGGTTTTATACTTCACTTTTTTCTTAGCCAGGTACACCTTGAGCTCCGTGTTGTTTTCCAGAGGAACCTTGTTCGATGCTCTCATCCAGAATTTCAGTGTAATTGTTGTCCACGGGCTATTATCCAAGGCATCGGTCAGTCCATTGTGGTTGTATTTTTGCTGAATCAACTCATACCTTCCCATGCCCATCATCGCATACCCTTCGTGCGCTACAATCTCGCTGTAATTAAACGGAATTGTAGATCCGGGCGCCGATGCCCAGGCATCGTCGGTAATGGCCACGTTATACATGGAGAAGTTATTGGATGGAGCATATTTTCTCCACCAGTCGGGCGAATGATAACAGTCACTATTGGCTCTTTCCCAATTGGAAATGTAATCGGTTGTTAAATTACCAGAAGTACCTACACCCGCTGCGCCTGAATGATCTCCAGTCTCAAAACCGGAATTGTAGATGTAATTCTGTGCATGCAGCACAACCGAACCAACCAGAAAAAAGATGACTAAAACATTCTTTAGCTTATGTTTTCTCATCATGATTTCTAGTTTTTATTGTTTTGAACCTGATCTTGCAAATCTTTAATTTGTTTTTCCATTTCAATGATGTAGAGGGTCAATTCCTCAATTTTTTCAAGAAGTTTGGCATCCATAGTAGCTACGTCAATTCCTGAGGCGTGAACCTCTTCCGCACTCGGAACACCAGGCAAATGATTGTTAGAAGCAACAAAAGCTTCAACTTCCTGAAGCGGCATTAACTGGTAATCATCAGCAAATACGTAATCGGCCCATTCCGAGCTGGATCTCAAAGCCACTTTAACTCGTTCCGTTAAAATTCCTTTAGCAACATAGAGGGTATAATCGCCGTTAAATGTTCCGGG
>JAGQZT010000066.1 GCA_020435335.1 Flavobacteriales bacterium
AGGGTTATATTCCTTCAACTCATTGAGCAGGGTTTTGTATTCGGCATGAATATCATCGCTATCGGCAGGCACCAGAAAAAGCAACACGGAGTTCCGTTCGATATGCCTTAAGAAGCGCAGTCCCAATCCTTTTCCTTCATGAGCTCCTTCAATGATTCCGGGAATATCGGCCATCACAAATGAACGGTGATCGCGATAAGACACCATCCCCAAATTGGGTACCAACGTGGTAAACGGATAGTTGGCAATCTCCGGTTTGGCAGCACTCACTACCGAGAGTAAGGTCGATTTTCCGGCATTGGGAAATCCGACCAATCCCACATCGGCCAAAATCTTCAGCTCCAGAACGATCTCTTTTTCGGTGTAAGGCTCACCCGGTTGGGCATAGCGCGGAGCCTGGTTGGTTGACGATTTAAAATGATCGTTTCCTAATCCGCCACGGCCACCTTTCACCAGAACATGCTCTTCCCCGTCCTGGGTCACTTCATACAAAATCTCTCCGGTCTCGGCATCTTTGGCTACAGTTCCCAAAGGCACCTCAATGTACACATCCTCACCAAATGCTCCCGTACTCCGCGAACCGCTACCGTCACCACCATGCCCCGCTTTGATGTGGCGCTTGTATTTCAAATGCAATAAAGTCCACAGATTCTTGTTGGCTTTCATGATCACGTGACCACCACGGCCTCCGTCACCCCCATCGGGACCACCTTTGGCAGTCCAGTTATCACGATGGAAATGCGTAGAACCTTTACCTCCCTTTCCGGAACGGCAATAAATTTTTACGTAATCAATGAAATTACTGTTGGACATGTATCGGGTTAATGCTCAGTAGATTATTTGTAACGATCAATAGCATGGCACAGGCGCCCGAAGATTTCCTCGATTGTTCCGATACCATTTATTTTTTCGAACTTATTCTGCGTATTGTAAAAATCCGCAACAACAGCAGTCTGATCGTTATATACTTGAATACGATTGGCGATCACCTCCTCATTGGCATCATCGGCACGTCCGCTCTCTTTACCTCGCAACAACAAGCGTTTGATCAATTCTTCCTCAGAAACATCCAAAGCCACCATTACTGAAATAGCGGTACCCTTGCTCGTTAAAAATTGCTCC
The DNA here is from genome assembly GCA_020435335.1 of Flavobacteriales bacterium. Classification (GTDB taxonomy): domain Bacteria; phylum Bacteroidota; class Bacteroidia; order Flavobacteriales_E; family Vicingaceae. The sequence continues at coordinate 1,123 of JAGQZT010000066.1, forward strand.
AATGCCTTCGCTTGAGGTGTTGTACGGGGGAATCCATCAAAAATAAATCCTTCAGCATTCGGATTCTTGTTGACTTCTGATTCCAGCATTTTGATCGTTACTTCGTCCGGAACCAGGTTTCCGGCATCCATATAGCTTTTAGCCAATTTCCCCAGTTCGGTTTCCCCTTTAATATTGGCCCTGAAAATATCTCCGGTAGACAAATGTACCAGATGATAATGTTCGATCAGATTAACTGCCTGTGTCCCTTTCCCCGCGCCCGGAGGGCCAAATAATACTATATTTAACATGCTTTATGTTTTATTCGTTTAATACGTAAATTGAACTTAAATTTCTTGCGAGCCCGTCGTAATCGAGCCCAAACCCCAATACAAATGCATTTGGAATTTCCTTTCCGACGTAATCAATGGGATACGTTTTATGATAAGCCTCAGGTTTAAAGAGCAAAGTGGCAATCTTAATGCTCGCCGGATTTTTATCCAGAAGCATTTGATACAATTTTTCAAGTGTATTTCCGGTATCAACGATGTCTTCCACGAGGATAATATCCCTTCCGGTAAGGTCTTCATTTAACCCGATCAACTCTTCCACCTTTCCGGTAGAACTCGTTCCTTCATACGATGCCAACTTCACAAACGACACTTCACAGACCAGATCAATCCCTTTTAAAAGGTCGGAAAAGAACATGAAAGATCCATTCAATACACCCAGAAACAAAGGTGATTTTCCCTGATAATCGTTGTTGATTTTTTGAGCAACTTGCCCGATCGCATCTCGAAGTTCCGCTTCAGAAATAAATGGCTTAAACTGCTTATCCTTTACTGTAATGATTTCCATAAGGCTATTTCCCTACAAATGTAATTATTTTAATTTTTCATCTTATGGAATCCGGGTAGAAACCTTACAATTTAAAGCAGTTCTACGTAAGTGCATCTGCTAACCCGAAAATGAGCATTAATTGAACGAAGATCGCTGGATAGCTTTCGGCTTGTTGATGTACCGGAATGAGATTTCCAATCCGCCGTTCCCTCCCGTTACGCTGGAAAGATCCGAATTGTTATAGTCGTACGATACCCCAATCATGTAATCGGTAAACTCCAGGTACAATTCAGGAATAATAGCATCTTTCAAACGATAGTGTGCCCCGAAATAAACCGCTCCTTCTTTGAAGAATCCCGTATATTTCGTGGAGTTCCCCATTCTGATCTTGAACAACATCCCGGGTGTGGTTTCCCGGTAAGGACCCTGTATAGCATAAAACATAGAGGGCACGAGGGCCAGTTTGGTTCCCCGGACGTCGAACGTTCCGGAAAATTGAGCGATGAACTTCATCGGAATTTCATCTTCCGTTGCACTCAAAAAATGCTGCTTGGGTTTATTTAAATGATATCCGGATATTCCTACATTAAAACTAGACACATCACTCCCTAAGAATTCGACCGAACTGTTTCGAAATTCATACAGCACTCCGGCTCCCAGATCAAAATACTTGGGCGCTTGCTGATTAAATGTTTCAAAGGAATTCAATTCGGTATCGAACTCCGTTCCATTAAACTGACTTCCCCAGGTTAGTCGCGCCAGGTTAGCCGAATACTGCCCAAAACCGCCCTGTAGCCCTAGCGAAACGGAGTGATTATCACCAACTGGCAAAACACTCGAAACGGAGAGGGCTCCTAAAAAATTACCGAAATCAGCAGCCCCGGCCACATCCTTGTAGAATGAGGCTCCCATTCCGAAATAGGCCTGTTTACTACTCACTTTGCTGATCGGAAAATCGAGAGAAGCCGCATACGTGGTATATGGATTCCCGAAAGCTCCCCATTGGGTTCTGTAATTCAAAAACCCTCTGAACTTGCCGGTAAATACCCCTGCGGCAGCCGGATTGATCAATTGGGGAGTTTGACTGAACTGAGAAAAATGCACATCCTGAGCATTTACCCCTGAACAGAGCAATGCAAGAAACACCAGCAATATGACTTGTACCCTAACCATTATCGAACCAGGGTAATATCACCATTTTTTGTTACAACATCGCCATCGGTAAACACGGCTCTGAGTTTGTAAACATATACTCCCGAAGCAGCTTTTTGTCCGTTGTAGTTCCCATCCCAGCCATTATCCTGTGAAGAGGCTGAAAATACCAGTTCTCCCCACCGGTCGTAAATCTGGAATGAGATACTCTCGATCTGCCCGCCATAAACGTAAAGTATGTCGTTGTTACCGTCATCGTTCGGAGAAAATGCCAAAGGCACGGCAGCTCCTTTCGGCGGAGGAAGCACTTCTTCCACATAGTAAGCCGTAATCACATCGTTCCCGGAAACGACAAAACTCACATTAGAGCTATAATAGGAAGGAGACAAGGTATGGTGATTGGATCCCCAATGATCGAACAGGTAATTACTGATCGGAGTCTCCGTTAAATCAACCTGCGTTCCGGTTACATAACTTTTGATAATTGAAGTCGTGGTGAGATCATCGAACACGCTGTTGGTGTCGATATCGACCTGTCCCATATTCAACGGGCTGACCCTGAATTCAATGTCAAATGTATCCAGCAATGCAAAATGAGCTACAATACTGTCCGGCTGATTTACCGTAATCTGAACATTAGGGTCATTCGCATTGGGAACGAAAGGTGTGGTATTCGAACTCCAGTTCACGAACACATATCCGGGTTGGGGAATGGCCTGCAGGCTCATCACACTGGTTTCCGGATAATAGTCGGAATAAACATACGACGGCGGAGTGAATCCATCAATCTTGATATCACCACTACCGACCGGATCCACATCAAATGCCAGACGAACGGTATCGCCGATCGGAATAAAGTGGGCTATGATACTATCTCCCTGAGTGATTTGCAGGGAGTTTTTTCTATTGGTAATGGCTGAATCCAGTGTGTGGTTAAAAATCTCCCAGTGATCGAACATGTAACCGGTTTTCGGTGTTGCTTTCAGCAGAATATCGATGTTACCGTAATAATTCCCGGAGAACACATAGTTTGCCGGTGTAATGGAATTGACCTTCACATCTCCGGACAGAGCAGGATTCACATTAAACTTCATCGGATAGGGACCGGTCAGGTTATAACAACCGCTTAATCCGCCACTGATGGCCGCACACCTGTCGTTGATGAATGTCCGGATTGCCTGAACATTGTTTTGCCACTGAGCCATGGAACCACCCCATTTGGCAATATGACCCGGCATTTCAGGGGTAATAATATTCACCAGGCTGTCCAGTACGGCAATCATATTAGGACAATCGAATACCGTATTTCCGAGATCAATGTATCTGGAAATGTAATATTGTTCGAAGGTTGTATTATTCATGAGAGCCACCATGATTTCGGTGTGTCCCTGTCCACCGGGATTAGGTAAGTTCTCCACATCACAAGGATTGGCATTGGCCGAGGTGTTAGGAATCCCGGTATAGTTTACATAATGCCCGAAAGTAGCGTCCATATCCCATAAGGTATAACGCCATTTCTTCTTATCACCGGCAGGGTCAAGTCCTCTCCACCAAGCCGTATTCCAGTTCAACCAGTCCTTGTTAACGATATAGGAATTCAGGCAGAAATAATCCACCAGACTTTGCCAGTTATAAACACTGTCTACATAATCCCAGTTTGCCTGCAAAGCCATATTATTACTCGTTACGAACGTGCGGAAACTGTTCCAGTCCGGTTGCGCATTCGGCGGACCATATTCCGTCCAGGTACCACCCCATGTTTTAAGAAACTGAATAAAATTAGGACTGTCCTTATATTGTTCATCCTGATCATAATAATAATCCAGAAAATCGGCATCATCCACTTTCTCACGACTCTCATAAACACCCCAATACTGCCCGTTAACATACATCACACAGGCATCGTAAGTCCGCTCGTCCAGTTTCAACTTACCTGTTTGTGACAGGGTTTGCACAAACGGATCGCGAATATGGGCTCCTCCCGTTTCAAATGGGTAGTTATCACTGGCTCCGGCTTTAAAAATAATATGCTGGTATTCATCTCTCGATTTATTGGCGAAGATCTGATACTCAAGGGCGTGATTATAACCGAACTGATCGCGCGCCACAAAATCAACACCCCGTTGCGGGTAGGCCCATGAATCATTTCCGTGTTTATTGAAATCTCCGGTCGTTTCGGTTTGCATCACACCATTTCGATCAAAAAACTCGACAGAACCTATCGGTTCATTTTGAGTACCCCCGAACAATGTCGGAACATCATCCCCACATACGGAAACAACCGGCGTAGTGTGAGTTACATTGATAAAATACGTATTCGTTTCAATAAAGCTTGGCGGAATACTGGCATTGGAACTAAAACATCTGGCACGGAGTACTGTTGTAGACGTAATGTTAATCGGACCGGAATAGACCGGATCGGATGTCGTGGGCTCGTTCCCGTTCGTCGTATAATGTATCGTAATATTGGGATCCGGTGTTGTAATGGTGACCGATTGTGACCCGGTATAAAATCCTGCTGCCAAACTGAATGTCGGTTTGGTCGCATAATTTTGCATCGCTCCCGTATTACTGGCATTGGGGGTTGAATTGGTAAACAAACTCCAGGTTGCAGCACCGTTTGTCGTTCTTCCTCTAGAATGAAGGAGCTGTGTAGGGTTTATCGTTAGACTATCCAGAATCGTTCCACCCGGATCGGCAAAAATAATCTTCTCGTACTTGGTCTGAGTCAGTTTAAAATTGGTGTGAATCTCTACACCGCCGGCAATCTGAGCTCTACCGGAACAGTAGACCATCAAGTAGCCTCCGGCAGGTATGTTGATGGCACCCGGAATCTGAAATTTAGTAGGATTACCGGCCTTATCGCTTAAATGATAGCCATTCAGATTTATCGCCGTACCGGATGTATTGTACAATTCCACCCAGTCTTCCATCTCTCCGAAGAAATCCGGATCACCGGCACTGGTGGCATTGGCGCAAGAATATTCATTGATAACAACCTGAGAAAACAGGCTGCTTCCCCCAAAAGCAAGTAATAAGAACAGTATCCCTTTGATGAATTTAGACATGTCAGGTAGAATTAATAGTTTTTAAGTAGACGTATAAAAGTCGTCATTCGACGTATAAAGTTAACAATTAATTCATATTGGCTCTGATAAAAGCAGCCTATTCTTGTTATCCTAATCTGCTACTTGTGCCGTTCCAGCAGGTAATGGGTAATAATCAGGGATTCTCCTTTCAGAGAATAGACCTCCACCACTTTCCATCCGTTATGCTTCAGCTGATTTAAAATTAAAATAATGGAATTTACCCCTTCGAATCCTTTGGAAACGACTTCAGTACCCTGATTGTTCCCGGTAAATACCGACATCCTGGCCAAACTGGCAGAACTACCTTCTATTGTCCTGAATTCATCTTCATTGTTCAGCCGTACTTCCAGAATAGCATAATCCCCTTTCTTCGTTAACGACTTAAGTTTGGAAACGATATTGGCATTGTCCTGACTAAAAGCAGGAAGACAAACACTGAATAACGCAATGATAAAAAGGAGTTTTTTCATAATATCTATTCTATAGGGAAGAAAATAGCTGTTTGCCATTTCTCCGGATTGGATTCGGTAACCGGATCCGTTACATACTGCTCCCAGGGAGGACCAATCACGGTTACTTTATTTTTTCTCATCCATTCATTGATACCGTCGTAGGTTTCTACCAACCGTTCATATGGCCCGTAGTGAATCGCCGTAACTACATTCCCGGCACGGATATTCCCCAGATGAATACGGGAGTGCTCAACCGCAATCGAATCTTTAACCGGTATTCCCGCCTCGATATCGATAACAGAATCCGACCAGAAATGATAGATAACGATGGGCGCATCGGCCATTTCAATCCCTTTATCATCCATAAATGTTCCAATCTCCGTGTATAATTTCCCATGGATATTGGTCATTTCCATCTGATTGGCAGTATCCCTGATGGACAAGAACCAAATCTTATCAAGGCGCTTTTGCTCTACTTTCACCGAATTGATCTTTGGCAAATCTTCGGCATACGTTTTTAGCGCCGCCAGTCCCGACTCATAATCCTGCGCCACGTAATCTTCCATAAACAACCCAAAAAATTTGGCAATGGGGTTAAACCCGTACTCCATATCCATGGTCCAGTTCACCTCAACACCTTCTTCCTGCTCGGTTAAATAAAATCCGCCATACACATCCCCCATTCCAAAATCAACCACGTACTCAACCATTTCATTGTTCTGAGAAGCCTTGATCTCCATACGTCCTTCCCCCACCTCATCATGCTCACTCTTCCAATAAAAAGAAGCTCCCTTCCCAAAAGAAGGATCGGAGAAATGGTCATTTTGAATATAAATAGCTGGATCTCGTTTTGCCCAGGGCGACCAGTTTTTCCAGTTTTTCAGGTCATTCACCTGATTAAAAACCTGCTTGATATCTGCATTGATCACCGTACTTCGCTCCATCCGGAAGGAAGATGGCAAAAACAACGATATCAGGACAATGAGTACAATAAATACTACTAACGTAACCAGTAATCGTTTGACAAATTTCATCCCTTAATTGTTAAAATCGGCTCATAAAAGTATAATTTTTAACAATCTAAACAAATAATTGAAACAAGTATTTTACATCGAAAAACCCAATAAAACAGGGGTTTTTATAATTTTTATTATATTGGTCTCCCCAAAAACCTATTGAAATGTCGGTTTTTAAAGTAAAAATACACTTTATCGCGGCTCTGCTTTTTACCTTGTTGGCCGTTCATGTGATTGCCAGTGATGGTGACGATACACCTAAAAAGGATACCGTTTCAGCATTGGTAATAACACCATCCAATCCGCTTTACAACAGCGTTTCATCGCTTTCGGGAGAGGCTATTGTAACCATGATCGATTCTTTACTGGAATTAGACAACGTTCCTATGGAGCTGATTAAAGAAATTAACGATTATGCCGAGAACCGGTTACTGGAACACGACTTTTACAATTCATTAACCTACTATTACGACAACTCCGAAATTCCGGCAAATTCCACCTACGGAGAATGGGACACCCGGAATATTCTTCCGTATTCGGACGACATCACGAAACACGACAGCAGCATTATCCTTACCCTTACGGACGAGAAGAACAACTGTGGTTTTGTTTCCCCGATCCAGGATCCGGTGGTAACATCCAATTTCGGATGGAGAAACGGAAGAAATCATAATGGCATCGACCTCGACCTGCAGGTTTGGGATCCGGTGGTTGCTTCATTCGACGGGATGGTTCGTGTCGCCTTATTCCATCCGGGATACGGCCGGGTTGTGGTCATCAGGCATTACAACGGCCTGGAAACCATTTATGCCCATCTGCATCGTTTCAAGGTAAAAGCAGGCGACATCGTAGAAGCCGGACAGGTCATCGGTTTGGGAGGAAGTTCAGGACAGAGTTCAGGCAGCCACTTACACTTTGAAGTACGATACAAAGGAAAGCCCCTCAATCCGAAACACCTGATTTCCTTTAAGCAAAATGAATTGATTAGCGACTCCCTACAACTGGTTAAACAAAAATGGAACTACAGCGCCTACCCGGTTGGTGTAGAATACCACACCATCGAACGCGGTGATTTCATGTACAAGATTGCCAACCGGTATGGAATATCCGTGAAAGAATTATGCGATCTTAACGGAATCTCCAGAAACAAGGTGTTGATCGTTGGCAGAAAATTACGCGTTAACTGATGTTCAACATTACGAACTACTCCGAGCACCCTACACGTCCGGGCTACTACGTGTTCCGTTTTTATCAGAAAGATCGATCCGACTTTTTCGAAGAATTACTTAATAAAGAAGGAGTTTGGTACGAATTCTTTGTAGATGAAGAGGAAAAAATAACCTACCTGTATGGTATTAAACTAAAAGACTATAAAAAGGCCGTTCAGGCAAATTATATGGTTTCCGCACGGTTCCGAAACAAAACGGTTTCCAACCCATACGCCCGCTGGGTCATTTATGCCGTAACCATCGGCGTACTGGTTTTGATGGTAATCAGCATGTTAAAATCTAAACCCTAAGGTAAACGTAATGTAGTGATCAACCATGGAGGTTTGAGCATAATCTTGCTGATCTTCAACAACAATGGCTTCTCCGTTTTGAGTTTTCATGTTATAGGCCATATCAAAATAGTAATCATCATCTTTGATACCCCAACCCAGTGAATAGATCGATGCGCTGTAATCAGATGAAAACTTGGAGCTGATCGGATTTCCCTGTAAACGGTATCCTGCTCTCAGACGGAAAGGATCCAAACGCCACTCCGTACCTACCCGAATGTTCTGCGTTAAGTTAAAATTGTTACTGATGTTGATGTTCTCTTGAGAAAAATCGGCTCCGGCTCCACCGTAGTATGTATCTTCTTTAATACGGGCCGTGGAATAATCCACAATCTCATAATCGGCATTGATCACACCTTTATTCCCGACGATAACTGCCGCACTCGAAACAAAGCGATAGGGCGTGGTCACATAATAGTTAAAGCTTCCGTACGGTGTCGTGGATTCATAGGTCACCCCGTCCTTTCGCTCCGACTTCATTGTTGTTTCATACTGGTCGCTCAACGAATAAACCGTTGGTGTATGGAATGCCGTACCGATCCGGAACCAGTCATTGATCCGGTAGATCATACCCAGCTTCAGGTTAACACCCGCACCGGTGGTTTTTACGTAATCGTTCATCGAATAGGATTTGAACGTCGTTAACGTATCCGATTCATCAGCAGTTTCTGAGTAGTACCTGTTGTATACATACCTGACCGTTGGAATACCGATCGACATCCCCAGAAACAGTTTGTCGTTATAATTCCCACCGAAGGCAAAATACATCTCTCCACTACCTCCCCGGGTTTCGTAGGTTGTTAACTGGGTGATGTTTTTGGAGTTGGCAAACACATGGTCATATTGCGTACTATCCAGCAGAGTTGGGTTAACCAGGTAGGTTTGATAAGGCAAATTAGCAGTAAACGGATAAAAATCAATGATATCCGATTCGAAAGTACCTCCGTTGGCATTTAATTCCCGCACATAGGTATTTAAGGCTGATGAATCCGTAACACCTGTAATTGAGATGCTGGTATTGTAGTTTGAAGTCCGGTTATAGCCGATTCCGAAGCTGAAGCTTTCCCAGTCTCCTCCAACTTTAAAATTTCCAACCAACCCGACATTCCCGAAGTGGAAATTCAGTTTACCGTCTGTTGCCAGTTTACCGTCGTGTGTACTTTCCGAATAATTATAATGAAAGGCCGGCGTAAAGGAAAAGTCGGAACTCTTATACACGCCTATGGCTCCCGGGTTTATGCTGATTGCAGCCATATTCGCACCAAGTGCTCCAAACGACCCGCCCATAGCATTGAATCGGGCGTCACCGTAAAAATCCAAATTGGAATACCTTAACACATCAAACTCATTTTGAGCATAGGCACCGAAAGATAGTGCAAGCATCAGGGTTGCTATCGTTACTTTTTTCATCTTTTACATGTATTGTGAATACTACCTACCTTTTTCCTCCACCTCTGGAACCACTACTTCTCGTACCACCACTTCTGGAGCCGCCGACAGGCCGGCTACTTCCGCCACCTCTGTTGTATGAACCCGAAGGTTTGCTGTAGGTTGGTCTGGAACTTCCCTTGTTGTAGCTTGGCGAGTTACCGCTGTTGCCAGGCTTCGTATAACCGGTTTTGGGCTTGTTATATGTATTGCTTGGCTTGGTATAATTGGTTTTTGGCCTGTTATACGTATTTGCCGGTTTGGTATAAGTTGTTTTCGGTTTGGTATATCCGCTTCCATTATTGGGATTATTCATATTGTCCTGACCAGAATATCCGGTTTTGGGTTTTGAATAGCCGGAATTGTTCTGAGGAACTGTTGTTGTCGTTCCGGTATTGTACTGAGGCTTGGAAGTGGTTCTGGGATTGTTGTAGCCCACTTTCGGATTGGCCGTAGTGCTCGCCCCATGAATCCCGTTTTCCTTAATGGTAGCCGCATTGGGATTACTCCTTGGTGTTGCTACTGTACCGTGATTTTTCAGGTCATGTGCCACAGCCGCCTCATATTTTTGCCCAAAGGTTTGGGTAGGCTGATTCGTTGTACTGGCATAACCGCCATTACCGGTTGATCTGCCCCTGGTTCCGTAGCCGGAATATCCCGAGTTACTTCCTCGCTTCCCGTAGTAATAGCTGTTATGATCGTAGCTATTGTAATAGTGATTATTCGCATAGTAACCGTCGTAATAACCATTCCAGTATCCGTTATAACCACCCCAGTAGTATCCGGGACCATAATACCAGTTCCAGCCGTAGTAACCCGGACTGCAATACCCGCAATTTCCGGTCCAGCCCCAACCCCAGCTCCAGCCTAAAGACCAGCCACCGTAATAGGACCAGCCGACATTCCACCTCCATCTTGGTGACCACCAGTTGTAGCTGGTGTAGATGCTTGTTCCATAATAGTAAGGATCATAATCGTACCAGTAATAGTTCGTGTAATAATCATCGTAGTAACCATAAGTACCGCAATTTCTTCGGAATCGTTTGATCCGCGCGGCATATTCGTAGTCGTAATACTCGTTCTCGAAATCGTAATTGTCGCCGTAATAATAATTATTGGTAATCCTCATGTTACCGTTCTCATCCTCATAGTAAGTTGTACTGTCGGTAATCCCCATCTGCTCATTGTAAGCAGCTTCCATCTCTCTATTACGTTGATCGGTATAATAATCTCCCGCCGTGGAATAGTTATCTTCCGGAAGGATTTCCTCCTGGGCATTATTGGTTCCGATCGCCGTATTGGACGAATTGTTCTTGTTGGACGAAGGATAAAAGTCATCTTGGGCAGCTACGGCTAGCACTTGAAAGAGTGCAAGGGCTGACAGGGCTATTTTTACTGGTGTTTTCATATTGGATCCTCCCGATATTTTCACTTGTTAATGAAATGTTAAAATACTGAATTATAGCAACCAAATATTGTGCCAAGAAACGATTTATTGCCAGAAAAATGCGATAACAAAAAGCGTATTAACCAGCACATCAACTACAATTTCCGCTGCAATTGAGGCCGCTTCGGAATTTCTTCGTCTTTTCCGTTGCTCTTCCTCATCGTATAATTCCTCTTCGGTATAAGCCTCATTGACAGGTTCCGCTTCTGCATGCACACCAACTTCACGATAATAATCATCTTCCGTATAGTATTGGTTTTCAACAGCATTTGCTCCTTTTTTCACCTCAACCGCGGGCACCTCTTCCTGAGGCTCTTCCTGATAGAATTCATCTTGAGAATAAACCTGCACGGAACACACACACAATACAACAAGCGCTAAATAGTTTTGAATAGATTTCATTGGAGTTTAGTTTTACGTAAAATACTTATTTTTACCTTCTTTTATTTTTAAAGTTAATTGAAATAATTTACTATCAAAAATCATACCTAAAACAATGGCAAAAGACTTTACTTCAAGAGCAGAAGATTATTCGCAGTGGTACAACGAACTCGTAGTAAAAGCAGATCTTGCTGATCACTCTGCGGTTCGCGGGTGCATGGTTATTAAACCCTACGGTTATGCTATCTGGGAAAAAATGCAAAAGGAACTGGACCGCATGTTCAAGGAAACCGGCCACGTAAATGCCTATTTTCCCTTATTCATCCCAAAATCTTATTTGAGTAAAGAAGCCGACCACGTGGAAGGTTTTGCCAAGGAATGTGCTGTAGTTACACACTACCGCTTAAAAAACGCTGAAGATGGCAGCGGCGTGGTTGTTGATCCGGATGCTAAACTGGAGGAAGAATTGATTGTACGACCTACTTCCGAGACCATCATCTGGAACACGTATAAAGGCTGGATCCAATCCTATCGCGACCTCCCGATTCTGGTTAACCAGTGGGCCAATGTGGTGCGGTGGGAAATGCGTACCCGTTTATTTCTGAGAACAGCCGAATTCTTATGGCAAGAGGGGCATACCGCTCACGCCACCCAGGAAGAAGCCGTGGAAGAAACACGCAAAATGCTGGATGTTTATGCTGAATTCGCCGAAAACTTTATGGCTATTCCCGTTGTAAAAGGAGTAAAAACCGCATCGGAGCGATTTGCCGGAGCACTCGACACCTACTGCATCGAAGCCTTAATGCAAGACGGAAAAGCCTTACAAGCCGGAACGTCGCACTTTTTAGGGCAAAATTTTGCCAAAGCTTTCGATGTAAAGTATGCCACCAAAGAAGGAGGCAACGAGTACGTTTGGGCTACCTCATGGGGGGTGTCTACCCGATTAATGGGTGCCCTGATCATGACGCACTCGGACGACGACGGCCTGGTACTACCTCCTAACCTGGCTCCGACCCAAGTGGTGATCGTACCGATCTACAAGAGCGAAGAAGAGTTGGCGAAAATATCAGCACAAGCACTGAAAATGAAATCCGAACTGGAAGCCAAAGGTATTTCCGTGAAATTTGATGACCGCGACACACACAAACCGGGATTCAAATTTGCCGAATACGAATTTAAAGGTGTTCCGGTACGAATCGCCATTGGTCCGAGAGATATGGAAAACGGAACCGTAGAAGTGGCCCGAAGAGATACCAAAGAAAAAGAGATTCTGCAACAGGGAGATCTGGCCAACAAGGTAGAACACCTGCTGGAAAACATCCAAAAGAACCTGTATCAAAAAGCCCTTGATTTCCGGGATGAAATGACCCAACAGGTTGACAGCTGGGATGAATTCAAAGACGTGCTCGAAAATAAGGGTGGCTTTATCCTCGCTCATTGGGACGGAACTGCCGAAACCGAAGAAAAAATCAAGCAGGAAACAAAAGCGACCATACGGTGTATTCCACTGAACAATAAGCAGGAGGCCGGAAAATGTGTTTATACCGGAAACCCTTCAACCCAACGTGTAATTTTTGCAAAAGCCTACTAAATGAAACAACAGGACGAAGCCAAACAACTGATTCTCGACACCTTAAAGACGAAAGCGTGCTTAAAACAGCACGTATTTAAGACCACAATCCAGATCTTTAAGGAGTTTAAGGAAGAAGCGCAGAAACTGTCCGCTGAACTGCATCAGGAAATTTGTACAGTAAGCGACGATGTGGTGGTGGAATTCATTGAAAAGGGAGATTACGAGTTTCACATCAAGTTCGGCGGCGACATCCTGGTCTTTTTTATGCATACGAATGTGTTCGACTTTGAAAAGAGCCACGGCATGTGGAACACCTCTTACGTGAAAGAAGATGAACTGCGGGCTTACTGCGGCATGATCAACATCTACAACTTTTTGGCCGATTCATTTAAATACAACCGTGTCAACGACATCGGCTACCTCGTTGCCCGGTTCTTTGTGAATAAAGACCTCCATTATTTTGTGGAAGGCAAACGGCAGCTCGGTTTTTTGTATAATGATTTTGTGAATGCCACAATTGACAGTCAAACCATTCGCAAGATCATTGAGTCGGCGATTTTGTATTCGATGGATTTCGACCTGCTAACCCCGCATTATGACACCATGAAAGAGGTGACCGTATACGAGGTTATTGAGGTTACGAACGCCATGAATATTAAAACCGGCAAACGTTTAGGATTTAAGTTCCAGGCAGACAACGATAATATTGAGTAATTTTTTTTTAAATATGTTTGCGCATATTTCAAAAAATTATACATTTGCACTCCTCAAATTATGAGGATAACCCAAAAAGGCCCGTTCGTCTAGGGGTTAGGACGCCAGGTTTTCATCCTGGAAACAGGGGTTCGATTCCCCTACGGGCTGCAAAACCACTTCAAAAGAAGTGGTTTTTTTGACTGAAAGGTGTGGTTTTCGTAAATAATTACTACATTTGCAGTCCTTAAAAAATTGAAGAAATAAATCATTGAGATATGGCTAACCATAAATCTGCAATAAAAAGAATCAGACAAACCGCCAAAAGGACGGAGAGAAACAGATATCAGCACAAAACGACTCGTAATGCGATTCGTAACCTGAGAAATGCTACTGACAAGAAAGAAGCTGCGGCCATGTTGCCTTCTGTTTCCGCTATGATCGACAAGTTAGCAAAAAACAACATTATTCACGGTAATAAAGCTGCCAACCTGAAGTCTAAATTGACTAAGCACGTAGCTGGTTTATAATTTTTAGTTCACACTAAGATTTTTAAAAGGCTTTCTAACGAAAGCCTTTTTTTGTGCCTCATCATCAGTATCTTTGTTTTAATTAAGAAATTAACTTATGATTAAAGTCGCCATCAACGGTTTTGGCCGAATCGGAAGATCATTTACCAGAGCCATCCAGCAACATCCCAACATCGAACTCGTCGCCATCAACGACCTGGCCGACACACTCACTCTCGCACACCTGTTGAAATACGATTCGGTACACCATGCTTTTAACGGCGAGGTCTCCGCTTCCGAAAAATCACTCCATATCAACGGGCATGAAATCCGGGTGTACAGCGAACGTGATCCGAACAACCTGCCCTGGAAAGAATTGGGTATCGACATTGTGATCGAATCGACCGGAAAATTCCTGACCAGTGAGTTGGCTCATGCACACCTGAACGCGGGAGCAAAAAAAGTAATTCTATCGGCCCCTCCTAAAAGCGACAACATCAAAACAGTCGTTTTGGGAATCAACGACCACATCATCGACGGATCGGAAACCATCTTATCCAACGCGTCCTGCACCACCAACGCCGCCGCACCACTCATTAAGGTGCTACACGACCTCTACCACATCGAAAGCGCTTACATTACTACGGTCCACTCCTACACGAGCGACCAAACCTTACACGACGCACCACACCGCGACCTGCGCCGGGCACGTGCCGGAGCGCTATCCATTATCCCAACCACGACCGGAGCGGCAAAAGCCATTACGAAAATCTTTCCCGATCTGGACGGAAAATTAGGTGGCTGCGGGATTCGTGTTCCCGTACCAAACGGTTCCCTGATCGACATCAGTGTGATCCTGAAGGAAGACACCACGGTAGAAGCCATCAACCAAGCTTTCAAAGAAGCCTCCCAAACTTACCTGAAAGGGATTTTACAATACACCGAAGACCCGATCGTGTCGATCGACATTGTGGGCAATCCGCATTCCTGCATCTTCGATGCCGACCTCACCTCCATTACCGGACACATGGTGAAACTGGTGGGCTGGTACGACAATGAAATGGGTTATAGTAACCGGTTGGCGGATTTGATTGTAACAGTTTCAAAGTAGTTTCACATCCTCCCAAAAATTCGGATAGGATTTCTTCACCACGCCGGCATTTTCGATGTGGATCGGCTGCAACAGGGCCAACGGCGCAAAAGCCATCGCCATGCGGTGATCGCGGTAGGTGTTTATTGTCGGTTTCGTCTTTGCGAAGGGCATGGAATGACCTGAAGCAATCTGAACATCGGAGGATTGCTTCATACCGGATGAATCCGGCATTCGCAATGACGCATGAATAACAAGATCATCTCCTTCCACCTCAGCATCAAAACCCAGCTTATTCAACTCCGTTTGCAGAGCTGCAATTCGGTCGGTTTCCTTGATGCGCAGACTTTTCAGACCGGTGAATTTCGCCGGAATATTCAACGCAGCACAGGTTACGGCAACGGTTTGGGCTAAATCCGGGCAGTTTGTAAAATCATATTCAAAATTTGTTCCTTCGATTAACTCAGGAGGACAAATTTTTCTGACCCGAATTCCTTCTGCAGTAAAGGTTGTTTCAACACCAAATTGCTTATAAATCTCAGCAACAACAGCATCACCTTGCAGGCTGTCCTTTTTCAGTCCCTTTAACTCAAGATCGACCTCGTTAGCTATGGCTGCGAATCCATACCAATACGACACCGAACTCCAGTCGGCCTCGATTTGAATCGGTCTGGCCTGATAGTTTCCTGCCTTCACCAAAATGGTATTCCCTTCCCACGAAACATCCACTCCAAAATAACGCATCATGTTGATGGTCATTTCGATGTATGGCCTGGAAACCACCTCACCCTGAAGCTCCAGTTCCAGTCCGCCGCTCAATTCGGGAGCAATAAGCAACAGCGCCGTAATGAACTGACTACTCACGTTTCCTTGCATCGTTACTTTTCCTCCCCGCAAAGGTTTCCCAATAATTTGAATCGGTGGAAACCCGAATTGTTCCAGGTATTCGATATCGGCACCCAAACCTTGCAACGCCTGAACAAGCTCATGGATTGGCCGTTCGTTCATCCGATCCTCGCCGGTGAGCACCCAAAACCCTTTTTTAATGGACAAAAAAGCCGTTAAGAATCGCATCACGGTTCCGGCATTGGAAGCGGAGAGCACTTGCGGATTCTCATCTTCATTTTCCGGTTTCCGGAAATCCACATCGCTTTCGCCGATCATATCCAGCAAGGTGACCAGGCTTTTCATCAGCTGCGTATCTTCCGCTTCCGAAAGCGATTGAATATCAAAATATTCACTACACAACGCCCGAATGATCAGCGCCCGGTTACTCTCACTCTTGGAGGCCGTTAAGTTGATCTTTCCTTTGATTTGCCCGTTTTTATGTGTTAAATCGAGCAACATCAGTTCAGTGATTGGTAGAAATTCAAGGCATCGATGATCAGGTCGGTTTGTACCTCTTGATCGATCTTTCCTTGCCCGATAGCTGAAAGCAACGTAAAATTGATGCAGTCGTTTTGGTTCTTCTTGTCGTGCTGCATCAGGGCAATCAATTCATGGTAAGCACCTTCACTGATCGGATAGTGTTTATAGATGGAGTTGATGGTCTGAGCAATTTCTTCCAGTTCTGTTTCATCCATGCCGAGGTGTCGGCTGGAAATGTAACTTTCGCAAATCATGCCGATGGCAATGGCTTCACCATGCAAGAGCGGCAGTTCATTTTTATCGAGAGAATAGCTTTCGATGGCATGGCCGATGGTATGACCGAAATTGAGCAGTTTACGTTTATTCTTTTCGAACGGATCGGCTTTCACGATCTCGTTCTTGATGTTCACCGAACGGCTGATCAATTGTTCCCAATTAGCCGCATTCGACAAATAATCGCCCTGCAAATCGTTCCAATAGGACCTATCGCGAATCAAGGCATGTTTTAAAGCTTCCGCATATCCGGAAAGCATTTGCCGCTTGTCCAGCGATTTCAGATAAGGCGGGTAAATGAACACCCCTTTGGGTTCGTTGAAGACACCGATCATGTTTTTCAGTCCTTCGAAATCAATTCCCGTTTTTCCTCCTACGGAAGCATCAATCTGCGATAAAAGAGTCGTAGGAATATTGATAAAATCAATGCCCCGCTTGTAGGTGGAGGCCACAAAACCACCCATATCACAAATTACCCCTCCACCCAAATTAATGAGCAATGCATTCCGGTCGGCTTTCAGTTCGGACAAAGTCAGCCAGATCTGATAGCAAATATCCAGCACTTTATTTTCTTCCCCGCTATTGATCTCAATGATCTCGGCGTCATGCAATTGACCGACTCCGGAGATGAGTTCCGTTGCACAATGTTCCAGGGTATTTTCATCCACCAGAATAAAAAGCTTCGACGAACTGTATATCCTTAGAAACTCCTGCAACACCCGAAACACATCGTTACCGATATAAACTTCCGACTGTTTTGTTTTGATATGCGTGATTTGGTGATCTGACATGGTTGATAATTCCTTAACAAAAATAGCTTATTCGTGGTTAAGGAATTTATATTTCTGCTATTTTCGTACGATAAAAATTTGGGATGGATTTCAACAATACTGAAATAGCTTTTTCAGGGAAGAGTAACAAAGACCTGAAAAGAAGTTATTGGCTGTTCAAAATTATCGGCTGGAACTGGCTGATTAAGATCGGCCCTGCTCTGTTGAAGATCTTTATGCCGCTCTGGTTCCCGATTCCAATCATTAAAGCAACTATTTTCAAGCAGTTTTGTGGTGGTGAAAGCATTAACGATTGCGAGTCTGCCATTCAACAATTAAGTTCCAACAACATCAAAACCATCCTCGACTATTCGGTTGAGGGTAAGGAGGAAGAACATATTTTTGATGACAACGTTACGGAGGCTTTAGCTGCCATCGCTAAAGCGAAATCGAATCCCAATATTCCTTTTTCGGTTTTTAAACCGACAGGATTCGGCCGTTTTGCCCTTCTGCAAAAAGTAAATGCCAAGAAAAACCTGACGCTGGAAGAACAAGAAGAATTTGACCGGGTCATCCAGCGGATCGACAGGATTTGCAAAGCCGGCCACGATGCTGTGATTCCTATTTTTATCGATGCCGAGGAAACCTGGATCCAAAACACCATCGACGATATTGCATTGAACATGATGCGAAAATATAACAGTCAACGGGCCGTGATCTACAACACGGCTCAGATGTACCGTTGGGACAGGTTGGCGTATCTGAAGGAGATTCTCGCCATCGCTGAAAATGAGAATTTTTATGTCGGATTAAAACTGGTTCGTGGAGCCTACATCGAAAAGGAAAGGGAGCGAGCAGAAAAGTTAGGCTACGAAGACCCCATGCAAAAAACCAAAGCCGACACGGATAAAGATTTTAACCTGGCTTTGAAATTCTGCGTGGAAAATATCAACCGGATTGCCATTTGTTGTGGCTCGCATAATGAAGACAGTGCTGCCTATCTCGTTGAACTGATGCAGCAACATCAGATTTCCTCGACGGATCCTCGCATCTATTTTGCCCAGTTACTTGGCATGAGTGACCACATCAGCATGAACCTTAGTGATGCAGGATACAACGTTGCTAAATATGTGCCTTACGGACCGGTGAAGGACGTAACTCCATACCTGATACGCCGGGCACAGGAAAATACTTCCGTTGCGGGCCAGCGTGGGCGGGAACTCTCCCTGATCCTGAAAGAACAGGAAAGAAGAAAATCTTTGTAATTTAAAAAGTACTTTTGTTCCCATGCAAAAGTTAAAATTAACCGGATTATCTATTTTAAGTGGTTTGCTGATGGGTCTTAGCTGGCCGGCTACGGGTAACCTGGCTCCATTATTTTTCTTTGCTTTGCTCCCTCTGCTTTATGTGGAGTACACGGTAAGTCAAAATCCTGATCGGTTAAAGTCTCGGCATTTTTACTTTTTTGCCCTTTTAACTTTCATCACCTTTAACGGGTACACAACATGGTGGATTTACTTTGCATCCGGACCGGGCATGCTCATGGCCGTAGTCCTGAACTCCATTTTTATGGGCATCATCTGGCTCTGGTTTCACAACATCAAGAAGAATTTCGGGGATAAAAAAGGCTATATGAGCCTTGTGTTTCTGTGGATCGCCTTCGAGTGGCTACACTACCACTGGGAATTTTCACACCCCTGGGCAACGTTCGGAAACACGTTTGCCAATTACCCCCAATTGATTCAGTGGTACGAATTTACCGGAGTTCACGGCGGCACCTTATGGTTACTGATCGTGAATATTTTATGTTTTCAACTCTACCGGAAGGTCGTTATTCTGGGAGAATCCATGAAAATACAAGCCAAATCGATCGGAATTATCCTGATCATGATTGTGATTCCCATGTTGATCTCCGTGCTGATGTACACCAATTACCATGAAAAAGCGGAACCCACGGAAGTTGTCGTCATCCAACCCAACATCGATCCTTACCGGGATAAATTCGGCGGCATGACCGTTGCTGAGCAGATCAGACGCATTATATCGCTCGCCGAAGAAAAAACAACGGCATCCACCAGCTATGTGGTAGCGCCGGAAACGGCTATTCCTCGTGGCAGCCTGGAAAGCGAACTGGAAATGAATTACAGCATTCTGGAAATTCGTCAATACCTGGAAAGGCATCCGCAAGTGAAATTTGTG
Source organism: Flavobacteriales bacterium (assembly GCA_020435335.1). Lineage (GTDB taxonomy): Bacteria > Bacteroidota > Bacteroidia > Flavobacteriales_E > Vicingaceae. The sequence goes on from JAGQZT010000066.1 coordinate 20,940, forward strand.
ATCGGTGCTTCTACGTACATCGATTATCCGCAGAGTGAGCAAAAACCAACTCCTACTGCCCGGCCCGACAAACAAACCGGCGGATGGTATGATGCTTTTAACTCGGCCCTACTCATTGAAAAAGACAAAACCATTCAGATCTATCACAAGTCCAAACTCGTATTGGGCGTAGAACGCCTCCCTTTTGCGAAGATTCTCGCTCCGCTTGAAAATTTTGCAATCAACCTCGGTGGCACCTTCGGTAGTTTAGGAACTGAAAAAGAGGCTAAATTCCTGGATGCCGGAACACATCAGATTGCCCCGGTGATTTGCTATGAGTCCATTTACGGTGATTATGTAGGTGATTACATCAGCAAAGGCTCCGACCTGATCTTTGTGATCACCAATGATGGCTGGTGGGAAGATACGCCCGGCTACAAACAACATTTATCTTACTCCCGGTTAAGGGCTATTGAAAGCAGGCGAAGCATTGCCCGAAGTGCCAATACGGGGATTTCCTGTTTCATTAATCAACGGGGTGATGTGATTGACCCGACCGACTGGTGGGTTCCTGCGGTGATCTCCGGGACCATTAACAGCAACAGCGAACTGACATTTTACAGCAAATACGGTGATTACTTAGGTCGTGTATTTGCCGCTATATCGGCCATCCTACTCCTATGGCATTGGACCCTGAAATTAAAAAGAAGGTTCGGCGTATCTGTTAACGTTTAAACAGCTTGGTGGAAAAGGTGTGGTATTCTCCCACCAGCGAAAGCATATAAATTCCGGAACTCAGATTCAGATCATCCATGCTCACGGCAACCTGACCGTCAACCGAAGCGATTGTTTCCGAAGAAACGATCCTACCCCGATAATCATACAGATAAGCCGTAATATATTCTTCGGCACTATTGATCACATTAAACGACAAAGCGTTTTCTGTGAAAAGAATCTGATCCACCTCAAATCCACCAGAACTACACTTGGTTGCAACTACATTAAAGTACGTTGTTGCCTGATCGAAATCCACCTGTTTCAAACGGTAATAAGTTACTCCATTCAACGGGTTTGGATCTTTTACCGAATAGAATTGCTGAACAGAACTATTTCCTGCTCCTTGAACGGTTTCCAGCTCAAAGAAATTAATGGCATCATAACTTTTCTCCACTACAAAGTAATTGTTGTTGATCTCGGTAGCGGTAGACCAGGAAATGGTGACCTCATTCTGTTGACAGTCGGCTGAAAAATCAAGTAATTTAACAGGAAGCGGATTGGTTTGATCCACTAGGATCCAATCCTCAAAGAAATCGGCGGCAGTAATGGCGATGTTGGTCACCCTGTCGTTCGCAGCGTCATTCGTTCCATAAAGGTTGTACGATTCCCAGTGGTTAAGCCCGGTATTGAAGCGCTGCGCCAGCAAATTGGTTTCGGTAATCGTATTCGAACCTCCGATCTCATTGGCGGCCGGATCGTAACTGATGGTTAAGGTAACGTTCGGCTTAGCGGCATACGACAAGGCATCGATGTGCCAGAACCGGTCGGCCGTAAATAAAGAACGATCGACTCCATTGTAATTCATGTTGTTAACGGCAGAAGGAATCGGTGTATTGAAATCGGTGGCTGTTTCCCAGGTGCTCAGGATAAATTCTGCTGTGGCGCCGGTTCCTGCAGATGTTTTCGCAATGGTCAACGGAATTTTGGTTCCGCTCGCAGTGGTCCATGGTATCACGTAAGTACCTGTAGTCGTTCCGATTTCCCACTGGATCACATCCGTTTCCGCTTCAGAAACGATGTTTCCACCTGTACCCATGGTACTTAAAGCATTGGCATTCGGATTGGCCAGAACCACAAAAGCACTGTTATCGATAACCACAAAACCGTTGTTATTGATCACCACTCTGGCCTGACCGAAAACGGTGGTCGCCAGGGTAAAAAACCATGCTATGATTACTAGTTTTTTCATCACTTTTCTGATTCTTCGGATGGAATTACGTTTAATACCGGAGGACCGGTAGGAGTCCGCTGGATTTGGCTGGCAGAAGTCACGGCCTGACTCGCAGGTAGCGATTCCTTATTGAGCAATACAGCCTGATTTTCAATATTTAAATTCAGTTTTGCCTCTTGAGTTTCTGTCTTTTCAGCAACCAAAGAAACAGCCGTACCTGCTTGCTTTTGGGTCGCATTCCCCGAAGCAACGGTACTTTTCACTATTTCCAGTGGCGGCATCAATACCGGTGTTTCACTAGCGTACGTAGTTACCGGAATTGCATTCCTTGTATTCGTGCTTGCAGAGCTGGTGTTTTGAGCATCGGCAACGGAATACCAGAACGAGAATATGAATAATATACCTAAGTATTTCATCGCGTTGAAAATTAGTAGAATGCTACATAAACAAATGGAATCCCACCTGAGCTAAAGTTGAATCCGGTTTCATTCCGTACTGTAATGGCCATATTGCCGGCATTCACTTTTACATTATGGATGTTAAATCCGGCCATAATCGCATTCGAATTGGTACAATCGAAGGAGATGTAAACCGCAGAAACATGTGTACCACAAACCAGATTGGCATCAGTAATGGTAAAGGTAAGTGAGGTATTATTCGACCAGGTTCCTGTCCAGGATAAGGTAGAATAATATTTCCCGATGTTAGCAATGGCCGGTGTATTCAAAAAAGTAAAAGCCGACCAACCCGGAGCTACACCTGCCCCATTCGACAACAAGGTTTGATTGGCAGTTCCCGGCAAATTGTTAGGCATTAACGCTCCGGAAAACCTTACGTTCCCGTTCACATCCAATGCTTCGGTCGGCACTTTCCCGATTCCGACTTCATCATTACCGGCATCAACAAAAATCATATTTGCATTCCCATTGGACTCTACCCTGAAGTTTACGTCATTGGAAACATCATTGAATACAGCTTCTGTCGTACCCAGTTCGAGACGTTCTGCACCTGCAGTACTAAAATTTAAACGGTCGGCGGTAGAACTCCACATCCCGGTATTCTGATCGGCATCAAAACTATAGAAAGGTGCACCTGTTGTACCCAAGCTCATGGCGTGAACCTGATTACCATTAGCCACCCTGAAACGGATGGTATTATTGGTTCTGAAATCGAGTGCCTGAGCATTGGTAGTTCCCAGGAAATTGGTTCCTGATGTTGTGTTGGCGTTACCGGTAATTTTCCAGTCGTCGCCTCCGGTATTGAATTTCACCCATTGCGATCCGTCCCAGTAGTAATAACCCACTCCGGTAGTAACGTTCGTATTGTATACCAGCAAACTGGTCGTAGATCCTCCGGTAATCGGAGCGATGGTAGCCAAATTGGCAATATTCACACGCGGGATCAATAATCCTTTCGTTCCGGATGTACTGTTCACATCCAGCAAGGCGTCGCCACTTGGAGCAACACCCGTTTCATTAATCCCGACATTTTGAGCAAATAAAGATCCGGTGGAGAGCAACAGCCCTGCAACAACTATCCGGGCAATGCGATTTTTCATAGTAGTAAAGTTTAGTCAGTTTATCGGTACAAAGTTAAACAAGGAACACATAGCATACTGATAACTAATGTGTTAAAATTCTAAATTAATGACGAAAATCGGTTGATTTTAGTTGCTTCGACCTGAAGTTTTAGGGTTATTTTTTATCCAGCTTGGCTTGCTTCTCTGATAAGATCGCTATGACCCGGATATAAATCTCCTGCATTTTTCCGGGTTGATGGCTATAATAGGCTAAATTCCGGTTAAATTCTTCCTGATTGAGCTGATAGTTCCCCAGAACCTCCTCGTAATAATGCATGTTGGCCTGCAAACCATTATTTTGATTGGCCATCGTATACTTGACCTGAGCCTGAGCCACCTCCATATCAGCTAACAATTGAACCAGTTGAGTCTCCGGAATAATGCCTTCGGGAATGACTTCTTCCTCCCCGCAAGACCATAGCCAAAGAGCGACCATCAAATATATTACCGTATTTTTCATTATAAAAAACCCCGAAACCTTTTCAGTTTCAGGGTTAGATTGATTTCGTTCATGCTATTATGCGGCAGCTTCAGCAGGTGCTGCTTTTAACGTTTTTGCTGCTTCCAGCATTTTATCGATCATGCCTTCTCCGTACTCACCTTCCATCAAATCACGCACCTCATAAACGTCATTTCCTACGACTGCTTTATAAAAAAAGTGGTTTTGAGTTTTAACACCCGAGTTCGGAATATCCTGCTTGTAAATCAGTGCA
>JAGQZT010000067.1 GCA_020435335.1 Flavobacteriales bacterium
TGGGTTGTACGTGTTTCGTAGGGTTGCAGGCAAAAATAAACACAAAAGATAAGGCGAGTAGAAAATGCCATTTTGTGATTTTATTTCTTTTTACATGCTGCACTTTTTCTATCTTACTGAATTGTTTATGTTTGCATTGCAATAATCGCGCAAAATAACAATTATTACTTGTATTAAAATGAAAAAGATCTTTAGATTATTAACTATATGCTTGTTATTAGCCCTTACGGGTAATGCGTTTGCTCAAGTGCAGGACGAAGAACCTTTGAATAAAAAATCGGCGAAGGAACTCCTGGAAAAAGCAGAGCTGAATTTTGAGGATGGTAACTATCTTGAAGCCCTTGATAAGTTTACCAGATTATACAATTACAAGAAGGATGACCTGTATTACAAATTGATGATGGGGATTTGCATGACTTATGATCCCGAGAAGAAGAAAGATGCTATTGAAATCCTCGAACAGGTTAAAATCACCAACCCGGAATATTCATTGGTTAATTTCTATTTAGGGAAAGCTTATGCCGTGAATTACGAATTCGATAAGGCGGTTGATAATTTCAACATGTTTCTGGCTTCGGCTACCGTTGATGATGATTCTCAGAAGTCGATTGCCAACCAAATGATCCAGAACTGCCAGAATGCCAAGGAAATTCTGGCTGACACCGTTAAACAGAATATCGTTGAGAACATCAAGTATCCGATTAACTCCCAGTATTCGGAATATACTCCGGTGATTTCTGCCGACGAATCGGTTATGATTTTCACGTACAGGGGAATCAATAGTAAAGGCGCCGACAAGGTGGAGCAATCCATGGGTTCTGAAGCTTATATGGAAGACGTATTTATCTCTTACAAGGAAAACGGAGAGTGGACTGTTCCGGTAAGTATCGGAGATAATATCAATGGTGATGAGCATGATGCTCCGATCGGATTATCGGTAGATGGTCAAACGCTCTTCATCTACAAAACCGATGGCGGTAAAAACGATATTTATGTCAGCCACCTGATCGGTAAAGAATGGACTCAACCCACACGACTTAAAGGTGATGTAAACAAAAAAGACAGTTGGGAAGGAAGTTGTAGTTTATCAGCCAACGGCAAAACACTTTATTTTTCTTCCGATCGTGAAGGAGGAAAGGGTGGTAGAGATATCTACAAAGCCGACCTGATGGAAGATGGCAGCTGGGGGAATGTGCAGAACATTTCCGAACTGAACACGGTTTACAACGAAGACGCTCCTTTTATTCACCCGGATGGAATTACCTTGTATTTCAGTTCGGAAGGACATACAAGTATTGGAAATTACGACATCTTCTCATCCGTACTTGACGCCAATGGCGTTTTCAGCGAGCCTAAAAACCTTGGATACCCGATTAACACCGTTGATGACAACCGTTATTTCGTGTTAGCGGCAGATGGTAACACCGGATACTATTCCGGAGGTGGTGAAAACAGCATCGGAGAGCAGGATATTTTTAAGATCATTACCGGTAAGATCGACAAGCCTGTACTGGCTTTATTGTTAGGAAAGGTTTATTACAACGATGTGGAAACCGGATCCAACATGAACCTGTACAATAAAACCCCGGATTTTGAATTGGAAGGAACGTTCAAGTCCAATGTGGAGACCGGTAAATACGTTATGGCACTTAAGCCGGGCAGTTACGAAATCGAGGTGGAACTGGACAATGGTCAGACCGTAAAAGATTCGATTAACCTGGAAGAGATCACGGAATACGTTGTGCTGAAAAAGGATTTCAGAATATACAGCGACAGTAATTTACTGGCTAACAATGACCCGTCTTTACAGGCTTTGTTGAACGAGGAGTTGAAGAAAGAAGGAAAAACCATCGACACCTTGTTTGCAGCTAACGTGAAAGAAGATATCGAATTGAAAGAAATGAATGCCGGAAGATCGTTCGAACTGAAAAACATCCTGTATGATTACGACCGGGCCACACTGCGTCCTGAATCTAAAACGGAACTGGATCGACTGGTTGTGATTCTGAATGAACATGCCGCCATTAAGGTTGAAATTTCCAGCCACACCGACAGCAAAGGAACCGATGCCTACAATCAGAAACTTTCACAGCGCAGAGCTCAGTCTGTTGTAGATTACCTGATCAAAAAGGGAATCGACAAGAGCCGCCTTGTGCCAACGGGTTATGGCGAATCCAAACCGGTTGCGCCGAATACCAACGAAGATGGCTCCGACAATCCGGAAGGAAGACAACTGAACAGAAGAACCGAGTTTAAGGTTTTGGAAAGTAAGTAATGATTACGGCCAATCAGAAGAAGTTCGTTAAGTCATTAGCTCAGAAAAAATTCCGGATCCAGCATCAGTGTTTTGTTGTGGAAGGAGTTAAGCTGGTCGATGAGCTGCTGGTATCTGATTTCTCCATCCGTTCCATTTATGCCACGTCTTCATGGATCAATGACCATCCCGGTGTGGAGGCTGTTCCGGTAACGAGTAAGGACCTGTCGATCATGTCGGCTTTCAAATCGGCTCATGAAGTATTGGCCGTGGTTGAGTTCAAATCCCCGAAGAAGCCCGTGACTTTACAAGGAGTTGCTCTTGCGCTCGATTTTATTCAGGATCCCGGGAATTTAGGAACCATTATCCGTACGGCCGACTGGTTTGGGATGAATACCATCTATTGCTCTTCCGATTGCGTCGATCTATACAACCCTAAAGTCATTCAGGCGACCATGGGGTCCATCTTCCGTGTTCAGGTGCTATACGGCAACCTGGAAGAGTTATTGCCACAGCATAAAGGTGCTGCTATCTACGGCGCCCTGCTCAACGGAGAGAATGTTTACACGCAAACGCTTGAAAAGGATCACGCTATTCTGGTTATGGGGAACGAATCCAAAGGAATTTCGCCTAAATTGATGCCGTTTATTACCCATCCTGTCAGCATCCCCGGAAAAGGGAAAGCGGAGTCGCTCAATGTCGCTTCGGCCACTGCAATTTTGTGTGCAGAATTTGCCAAATAGAAGCAAACTGTCAGTTTTATTCATGTGAATTCCGACAATCTGTCACCAATTCCCCGTTGGCATAGCTATTGACGAGAATCAACACGTGTATAAAATGACCAAAAACTTAAAACATTAACACTATGGCAAAAGGAAAAATAAAAGTAGAAACGGAAAACATCTTTCCGATTATCAAGAAGTTTTTATACTCCGACCATGAAATATTTTTAAGAGAACTGATCGCCAATGCGGCTGATGCAACCAAAAAGCTGCATGCGTTGGCATCCATGGGTGATTTTAAAGGAGAAATAGGAGATGATACCATTGAAGTGATCATCAATAAGGCTGACAAGACCTTAACCGTTCGGGATAAAGGAATTGGGATGAGCCAGGAAGAAGTAAAAAAGTACATCAACCAGATTGCTTTTTCAGGAGCGGAGGAGTTTGTGAATAAATTCAAAGACGTGTCCGAATCCGGAAACATCATTGGTAAATTCGGTTTAGGGTTTTACTCCGCCTTTATGGTGGCCGAAAAAGTGGAAATCCTTTCCAAAAATTACAAAGATGAAGAAGCCGCCCACTGGGAATGTGACGGAAGCCCCGAATACCATCTGAAAGCCGGCAAGAAAGAGGGCCGGGGGACGGACATCATTCTGCATATCGCCGAAGATTCTACCGAATTTCTGGAAGAGAGCCGTATCCGCACCCTGCTGGAGAAGTATTGTAAATTTATGCCTGTAGCCATTCAATTTGGCCAGCGTTCCGAGTGGATTGATGACCCTGAAGGTAAAAAGGATCAGGACGGGAATGTGGAGAAGATCGAGCAAAAGGTCGATAACATTATCAATAACCCGAAACCGGCATGGACCAAAGTACCTGCAGATTTAAAAGATGAAGATTATAAGGCATTTTACCGGGAATTATACCCGATGAACTTTGAAGATCCGTTATTTCACATCCACCTGAATGTGGATTACCCGTTCAACCTGACCGGAATCCTGTATTTCCCGCGCATCAAACCGAATATGGAAGTGCAGCGCGATAAGATTCAGCTGTATTCCCGGCAAGTGTTCATTACCGATTCGGTGGAAGGGATCGTTCCGGATTTCCTGACCCTGCTTCATGGAGTGATTGATTCACCGGACATCCCGCTGAACGTATCCCGTTCCTATTTGCAGGCCGACGGAGCGGTGAAGAAGATCTCCAACCACATCTCCAAAAAAGTATCGGATAAGCTGGAAGAACTCTTTAAAAAAGACCGTGCCGATTTCGAGCAAAAATGGGAAGACATTAAAGTATTCATTGAATACGGCATGCTGTCGGACGAAAAATTCTTTGAACGTGCCCAGAAATTTGCACTGTACAAAACCACTGACGGCAACTACTTTACACTCGACGAACTGACCGAAGAGATTCAGGCGGCTCAGACGGATAAAGACGATAAGACGGTTTACCTGTATGCCAACAACCTTGATCAGCAGCACACCTACATCAAATCGGCAGAAGCAAAAGGGTACAAGGTCATTATCCTGGATTCTCCGCTTACGGCTCATTTGGTCGGACGATTGGAACAACACCTGGAAAAGGCGACTTTCAGCCGCATTGATGCAGATACCATCGATAAACTGATCAACAAGGATGAAAACATCCCTTCCAAACTTTCAGATGAAGACAAAGAAGCGCTGAAACCGGTTCTTGAAGAAGTGATCGACAAAGAACGGTTCACGATTCAGTTCGAAAGCATGAATGAGACTGATCAGCCCATGACCATTGTCCAGCCGGAGTTCATGAGACGCATGAAAGACATGCAGGCCGTTGGAGGCGGAGGGATGGCGATGTTCGGCAATATGCCGGAAAGCTATAACCTGGTGGTGAATGTAAACCATCCGGTAATCTCCAAAGCGCTGACCGAAAAAAGCAAGAAAAAGAAACAAGATATCTTAAAACAAACAGCCGATTTAGCATTATTATCTCAAAACATGCTAAAGGGCGAAGAATTAACTAATTTTATCAATCGAAGTATCGAATTAATTTAAAAAACCAAACA
>JAGQZT010000068.1 GCA_020435335.1 Flavobacteriales bacterium
AGGAAGATCAGTTGCCCGATTCACTTTTCATACTGGATACTGACCTCACTGTTTTTCAGATCTGGATGCAGGAAAAATATCAGGAAAATCCGGATTGGATTCATGAACGATTACAATCAGACGCTCATAAAATTTACTTTTTATGTGATGTGGATGTGCCCTGGGAACCCGATCCGCAACGAGAACACCCCAATCCGAATGATCGTCTGCGGTTATTTTCTGCCTATCGGGATTTACTCGACAGGCATGGATTAACCTATTACATCATTTCAGGTGACGTCCCGACAAGAATGAAAAAGTGCAAGAAAATTATCGATAGTTACCAATTAAGTTGATACCTTCGCACCATCTCATGGGGTGCCTTACTGAACAGGCTGAGATTATACCCATTTTTTCCGGCAAGCGGAAAAATAAACCTGATCCAGATAATGCTGGCGTAGGGATTGAAAATTAGTATTAACATACGAATGTGATACCCCACATCGTTCGTCAAATTGATAATAATGAACAGATTATTTACTTTGACGGTAGCGCTGATTCTTTCGGTCAGTTGTTACGCACAATTCTCCATTTCAGGAGTCATTACCGATTCGCTTCAGCAACCTGTTCCGGGGGCTACGGTACGAATTGCGCAAACATTTAAAGGGACAACAACCAATAACAACGGGAACTACAGCCTGAAAAAACTGGCGGCAGGAACTTATGTGCTGGAAGTGAGTTACATCGGATTCCAAATCCAACAAAAAGAGGTTGACCTGCAAAGCGACCTGGAACTGAATTTCGAGCTGAAATCATCGAAGCAACAACTCGATGAACTGATCGTAGAGGGTACCCGTGTTGCCGAAAATGCTCCCATCGCTCATACCAATATTTCCAGCAAAGACTTTGAAAAAAACAACCTCGGACAGGATATTCCTGTCCTGTTGCAAAACTCCGTATCCATGGTCTCCACCAGTGATGCCGGGGCAGGTGTCGGATACACCGGATTCCGGTTGCGAGGTTCCGATGCCACGCGCATCAATGTTACGGTGAACGGTATTCCGCTTAACGATGCCGAATCGCAGGGTGTGTACTGGGTAAACATGCCTGATTTTGCTTCCTCCACATCCAGTATTCAGATCCAACGCGGAGTGGGTGCTTCAACAAATGGTGCCGGAGCCTTCGGTGGTTCGGTGAATATGCAAACCGATGTACTGAACGAAAAAGCGTACGGAGAACTGTCTACTTCCTACGGGTCCTTCAATACCCAAAAGTATACAGCCCGGATGGGAACCGGGTTGCTTAGCGGGAAATGGGCATTCGATGGAAGAGCTTCCTACATTGCGTCCGACGGCTACATCGACCGGGCAACGTCCGACCTGAAAAGTTACTATGTTTCGGGAGGATATTACGGTAAGAAAACCATTGTAAAAGCCGTTCATTTTGCGGGCAAGGAAAAGACCTATCAATCCTGGTGGGGAACCCCCGAAAGCCGGATCACGGGGAACCAAACCGCCATGGAAACCCATGCTGCCAACAATTGGCTGGACTCAGCGCAGACCTACAACCTGCTCAACTCCGGCCGGACCTACAATTATTACGAATACGATAACGAAACGGACAACTACCAACAGGATCATTATCAACTGCACATTTCCAATCAGTTCAGTGAACATGTTTCGGCCAATATCGCTTTTCATTACACATATGGCAGAGGGTATTATGAACAATACCGCAAACAGGATGCTTTTGCCGGTTACGGGCTTTCCGATCTGGTTATCGGAACGGATACCATTAGCTCTACCGACCTGATTCGCAGGAGGTGGCTCGACAATGATTTTTACGGCATGGTTTACAGCCTGAAATTCGACAACCGGAAACTGCGCCTGATCCTGGGAGGAGGCTACAACCAATACGACGGGGATCATTTCGGTGAGATCATCTGGGCCGAGTTCGCGAACGGATCAGCCATTCGCGATCGCTACTACAACAATACCGGGAACAAAACAGATATGAATACCTACCTGAAAGCCGACTATCGTATCGGCGAAAAGCTAACCGTTTTTGGTGATCTGCAGGTGAGAACGATTCAGTATTCTACAGCAGGAATCGACAATGATCTGCGCGTATTGGATGTCGATACCAGTTTCGTATTCTTCAACCCGAAAGGAGGATTGAACTACCAGGTTTCTGAGAAATTCAGAACCTATTTGTCCGTGAGTGTCGGAAATCGCGAGCCGGTCAGAACCGATTTCATCGATAATCCTTCGAACAAAAGGCCAAAGCACGAAAGTATGCTGGATTATGAATTCGGTATGGAATACCAGACTAAAAAATACATGCTGCAAACCAATTTCTATTTCATGGATTACACCAATCAACTGGTGCTGACCGGCGAGTTGAACGACGTGGGGTCGCCCATCCGTACCAATGTGGATAAAAGCTATCGTGCCGGTGTGGAGCTGATCGGGAAAGTACTGATCAGTAAGCGGGTGGCGTTGAATTTTAACACCACCTTCTCTCAAAATAAGATCGATAAATTCACGGAAGTGTTGTACGACTATACCAATGGTTTCGAGGTGCTGGAGATCGTTCACAGCAAAACCGACATTGCCTTTTCACCGAACATCATTGCTGCCGCAGGAATCGAATACAATCCGTTCAAATCCCTCAACCTGATGCTGCAGGGGAAGTACGTCGGGCAGCAGTACCTCGACAATACGGCAAACGATTACCGGTCTATCGATGCTTACTATACACTAGACGGGCGATTATCCTACACAGTATACCCGAAAAAGATGAAAGAACTAACCGTCAACTTACTGGTGAACAACATCACCAACAACCTGTATAGCAGTAACGGGTATACCTACAGTTACATCTATGGCGATCTGATCACGGAGAATTTTTTCTACCCGCAGGCAGGGACGAATTTCCTGGTGGGACTAACTGCCAAGTTTTAGTACATTTGAGAAAACGATCCAATCATGTCTGAAAATAAAACCCAAAAAACAGCAGCCAGCGTTGAAGTATTCATTAAGCAGGTCGATCATGAGGGAAAACGTAACGATGCCTTCAAGATCCTGGAAATGATGAAAACGATCACCAAAGAAGCTCCGAGAATGTGGGGGCCAAGTATCATCGGGTTCGGTGATGTGCATTACAAGTATGCGAGTGGCCGGGAAGGAGATTGGTTTAAGGTGGGGTTCTCACCACGCAAAGCCAATATCTCCCTGTATTTGATGGGTTGTGACATTTCAAAAGCCGATCACATCCTGGCGCGTTTGGGGAAATACAAGACCGGAAAGGGATGTTTGTACATCAATAAACTGGCCGATGTGGACGTGGATGTGCTGAAGGAATTGATCCGAGAAGGTTACGAGAATTGCCATTTAGGAACGGAACATCACTAATGAGAGACATTGAAAACCGCGACGACCTGCTTCACCTGATGGAGGCCTTTTATTCCCGCATGATGCAGGATGAGCAGATCGGTTACATCTTTACGGAAGTAGCTCAACTCGACTTATCGCACCATTTACCTTTGCTGGCCGATTTCTGGAACAATGCCCTGTTTCACACCGGAGGGTACAAGAACAATGTGGTGCAGATCCATAAAGACCTGAACGATAAGGAAACCCTGACTCCGGCTCATTTTGAGCGGTGGCAATACTTGCTGAAAACTACCATCGACGATCATTTTCAGGGAGAGGTTGCTGAAAAAATGAAACTGCGTGCAACCCAGGTGGGGATGACCATGCAGGCCAAGTTGGGGCATTATAGTTAAAAAAGAGGGTCTTTTTTATGGAATATGTGGGATACGAACATCTACTATTTGACGTTGTCAAATAAACACACTGAACTACTATGAAAAAGAAAGACATTACCCTCTCCATTCAAAACCCTTGCGGGGAAAACTACGACGAATTCATTAAGACACCGGCCGGCGGATTCTGCCTGAGCTGCCAGAAGGAAGTCATTGATTTCTCCCGGATGACCAACCAGCAAATTCTCGATGCCCTGAAAAACTCCAAAAGTACCTGCGGCCGTTTCCGGGAAGATCAGATCGGTGTGATCGGAAGCCGTTACGATACAAGTTCGAACTGGAAATTTCCCTACATCGCAGCGAGTTTCGGGTTATTTTCCATGTTGTCGGTTACCAACTTGTTTTCTCAAAACCCGGCCAAGACCGATGTTCGGGGAAATAACGCCGAGAAGCTGGAGCACCGGGGTGATGCCAAAATTCAAACACAACAAAAAGGCAATCCATCCGAATCGCTGAAGGGGGAAGATATTCCAACATTCGGGTCATTAAAACAACAGCAGGTCAAACTAACCGGCCGGGTGGTTGATGCTAATCGGGAGCCTATTTACGGAGCTGCGATCTATTTTGAAGGAGCCAAATCGGGAGCCGTAGCAGATGTGGATGGGCGATTCAGTATTGATCAACCTGTACTTGTTGAGGAGGAATTGATCTTGAAAATAACGTATTTAGGGTTTAAACCCAGGACGATTTACCTTTCGAAGGATACGCTGCAAAACACTTTGGATCTTCAGGATATTGTTTTGGAGGATAATATGGAAGTATTTATTATGGGGGCTTTTATATCAAATCAACCATATCATGAAAAAAAATGGACCCCTCGCTGGGTAGGCCGGAAGGTCGCCATGCCATTTCGAAGGTTGTATTACAAATTAACCGATTAGAACCCATCAGCCTGTCGCTGTGATAGATCATTTTGAGCACTTTTTGCGAGAGCATAAGCCTCGAAGGGAATGTCAGCCTGAGCGGAGTCGAAGGGTAGACCCCAACACCATCATGCATAAATACCACTTTTGTGGTATTGCTTTCGTGGTTTTCAGGCGTTAAGTTTGTTCCACTGATGCAACAAACGGCTTACATATTCCCACCGTCTTCAAAAGCTTCCGTCGTGGAAACGAAAAAGAAGAAAAAGAAAAAATCCTGTTGCGAAAAATTCAAGAAAAAAGGGAAAAGCTGCTGCAAATCCTGCCCGTTGAACTGGGTTTAAATTTTCAGTCTGTCCATCAAATCATCCACCTTTCGTTCCACGGCCTTGTCTTTGATCAGTGCCGGAGCATGATGTGGTTTAATTCGCGCATCGATGATCAACGGGCCTCGGCACCCCCAGTGTTTATTTTCCGTAAAGCTGTCTACCCCGTAAATGTCGTTCGCCGGATTGCTTCGGGTAAAGGTTGCCCACAGGAAATTGTTGAGGTTAATTTCCATGAACATCGCATCATCGGCCAGTACGATCAGCATGATGCCTTCCAGGTTCTCTCCGGAAAGTTTTTTCGCATAGTGATGAATTTCCTCATTCGCTTTTTCATAGGTAGTAAAAGGTTCGAAATCGGTCACCAGTACGCCGGGCAGGATCAGGTTCATGTCGTCGTTCCCGGATCCCATTAACGTTCTTTTTTTATCGCCGGTTGCTGCGATCACCACTTTCGATCCCTGATTGATGGCATTTCCACTGTAATCCAGCGTGTCGATGGTGGTTTTGGTATGGAAGTGGACATCACGCGACCAATCAACCCGCTCCAGCAAATGGGTGAAATAAGCTTCTATATTTTGACAGCTGACGCCGGGATTATCGGCCTTGTTGGTGATGAAGAGGTATTTCGCCAGGCTCAGCTGCCCTTTGCCCAGAATGTGATTGGCAATGGTGAGCAGTTCCTGGGGTTGTTTTAATTCCTGATATGGCGTGTAACGTTCGCTACCGACAGCCAATAACAAGGGATGAACCCCGGCTGCATCCACGGCATTCACTTCATGCAGTCCTGGAATTTCATGTTTCAGGGCGCTGCCTGCCAGTTCATGGATTAGAGCACCAAACTGGGTGTCTTCCTGTGGTGGCCGGCCAACCACAGTAAACGGCCAAACGGCATTTTCACGGTGATAGACCTTATGTACTTTCAGTACGGGAAAGTCGTGAGTTAAACTGTAGTAGCCGAGGTGGTCGCCGAACGGTCCTTCGGGCTTGGTATCATTCGGATAAACTTCTCCGGTAATCACAAAATCGGCATCCGTGGCAACACAATATCCGTCGACATAGGTATAGTTAAAACGTTTTCCGGCTAAAGCCCCGGCAAAGGTCAGTTCGGAAATCCCTTCGGGGAGTGGCATCACGGCGGCCAGCGTGTTTGCCGGAGGACCACCGACAAAAATGGATACTTTGAGCGGTTTGCCCAGTTTGTTGGCTTTGGTCTGATGCACGCCGATTCCGCGATGGATCTGGTAATGCAGCCCCACTTCTTTGTTCAGTTCATAATCATTCCCGTTCAATTGAATGCGGTACATGCCCAGGTTGGAGTTCATCGCGCCCGGGTTTTCCGGATCTTCGGAATAGACCTGAGGGAGGGTGATGAAGGCTCCGCCGTCGTTGGGCCAGCATTGAATTAAGGGCAGTTGGTCGATCGTGGTTTCTTTGAAATAAGCAGGTAAACCGGACACTTTTTTAGGCATGGCTTTACGGGCCAGCAATCCTAAGCTCAGGTTTTTAAAAGGAGCTTTCAACGCTTTGATCGGGTCGTTTTTCAACTCGATGAGCTGTTGAACGGGCTTGAAATTCTTCCTGAAAATAAAATGACTGCGCTCGAGGGTGCCGAATAAGTTGGAGACGGCAGGAAAAGGGCTTCCTTTAACCTTTTCGAATAAAATGGCTGGTCCTCCCTGTTCATAAATGCGCAAATGAATGGCTGCCATTTCCAGATGCGGATCAACTTCTTCCCGGATGCGGACCAGATGTCCGTGCTTTTCCAGGTCGTTGATCAGGTCTATGGTGCAGGTGTAGTTCACAGGATAAAGTTAGTGAATCAAATCGTTATGCTGAATTTATTTCAGCATCTGTAAAATACCAATTTAAAACAGACCCTGAAACAAGTTCAGGGTGACCTAACCGTTATTTAAAATAATCTTTCATCCGGTCGAAGAATCCTTTGTCTTTGCTGGTTGGATTCGGTTTGAAGTTTTCAGATCCGCGTAGTTTTTCGAGGGTTGCTTTCTCTTCTTTGCTCAGTTTCTGAGGCGTCCAAACGTTTACGTAAATGAGGAAATCACCTTTCCCGCCATAACCCTGAATATTAGGGAGTCCCTTTCCTTTCAGACGTAGCACTTTACCACTTTGGGTTCCGGGTTCGATTTTGATTTTCACCTTCCCGGTAATGGTTTGGATTTCGCATTCGGTTCCGAGAGCGGCATCCACAAAGTTGAGGTAGAGGTCATATAACAGGTTTACCCCGTCACGTTTAATGGTATCGTGTGGTATTTCTTCGATCAATACGATAAGATCGCCCGGAATACCACCTTTCGGCCCGGCATTTCCTTTTCCGGTTACGGAAAGCTGCATGCCGTCTTCCACACCGGCAGGAATATCAATGGTGATTACTTCTTCTTTTTTGATGAGTCCGTCGGCATTGGCACCATCCGGTTTTTTATCGATGATTTGTCCGTCGCCACCACAAGTACCACAAGGCGAGGAAGTTTGCATCTGGCCTAAGATCGTGTTTGCAATTCGGGTAATATGTCCGGTACCGTTACACTGTGGGCAGGTTTTCGTGGTAACCCCTTCGGCATTAACCAGTTTGGTCACTTTGATCTTTTTCTCCACGCCGTTGGCGATGTCTTCCAGGGTCATTTTAACACGCACCCTCAAGTTGCTTCCTTTACGAACGCGACGACCTCTGCCACCGCCAAATCCGCCACCACCAAAAGCGCCTCCGAAGGCACCTCCGAAAATATCACCGAATTGGGAGAAGATGTCGTCCATGCTCATGCCACCGCCAAATCCACCACCGGCAGCGCCACCCATTCCGGCATGACCGAACTGGTCGTAGCGTTGTTTTTTCTCCGGATTGCTAAGCACTTCGTAAGCCTCGGCAGCCTCTTTGAATTTCTCTTCCGCTTCTTTATCGTCGGGGTTCTTGTCAGGATGGTATTGAATGGCCAGCTTCCGGTAAGCCTTTTTGATCTCGGCTTCCGAAGCGCTTTTACTTACGCCTAAAATCTCGTAATAATCTCTTTTACTCATCTCTTCAATTATTTCCCGACTACCACTTTCGTGTATCGGATCACTTTTCCGTTCAGTTTATAGCCTTTCTCCACTTCATCCATTACTTTTCCGACTTCTTTTTTGGAAGGAGCCGGAATTTGGGTGATGGCTTCATGGTGTTCGATGTCAAAGTCTTTGTTTACAGCCGATTCGATTTCCTCAAGCCCTTTTTGTTTCAGGATATTAGCCAGTTTATCGTGGATCAGTTTTACCCCGTCTTTTAAGGCCTGGAGTTCCGTGGCATCCTCCATGGCTTTGAAGGCACGTTCAAAATCATCCAGTACGGGCAGGATGGCAGAGATCACATCTTCACCGGCTGTTTTATAGAGGTCAACTTTTTCCTTTTGTGTTCTTTTTCTGAAATTTTCAAAATCGGAATAAAGCCGCAGGTATTTATCGTTGATTTCCTTGTATTTCGCTTCCGCATCATTCAATTCATCATGCAGTGCTTCCGTTTCTTCTGTATTCGATTCAACAGTTGATTCCTCAGAGGCCGAAACATTTTCGGAGGCCTCTTCATGTACATGTTCTTCTTTGCTCATAACTCAAGGGTTAAATTAACTCGAAAACGAGTTGGCAAAAATACTACCATTGCAGGAATTAGAGCCAATTTGACAGTTTTTTATTGGATTGGTATGCAAAGCAAGAAAAAAAGGCAGTAGATATCTACTGCCTTCAGGTGTTGGGTTGAAAGAATGGATCACTCTTTCAGGTATTTTTTTAATGTTTCTTCCAGCGCAGGACCTCTTAGGTTCTTGGCGATGACGTTTCCTTTACCGTCGATCAAAAAGCTGGAAGGAATGGAGCTCACGCCGTAGGTGTTTGCGCCTTCGGAATTCCAGCCTTTCAGGTCACTTACATGGTAATCCCAGGACAATTTATCCAGTTCGATGGCCTTTTTCCAGGCTGCGGCATTTTGATCGAGGGAATAGCTGAATACGGTAAAACCTTTACCGTTAGTGAATTTTTTGTCTTTGAATTCATGGTATGCCTTAACCACATTCGGATTCTCCATGCGGCATGGCCGGCACCACGATGCCCAAAAATCGACCAGAACCAATTGTCCTTTCAGGTCGGAGAGTTTCATCACTTTTCCATCCGGGTTTTTGTAGGCTAACTCAGGGGCTTTTGTGCCAATGGCTACATTGCCTGGTTTGTACATGAATCCGGCTGTAATGAGGATCACAGCTGTAAGGATAATGCTGGCTTTAAATTTCTTGATTGTTTTCATAAGCTTCAAGTTATAGGGCAAAGGTAGCAAATTTTAAGCCAGACCAATGTAGTTTGGCCGACAACCCCGGATTATAAACGGGTAATCTCGGCACCTATTGCATTCAATCGGTCGTCGATAAACTGATAACCACGATCAATTTGTTCAATGTTGTTAATGGTACTCTCACCGTCGGCGGAAAGGGCTGCAATCAATAAGGCAACACCTGCACGGATATCCGGCGAGGACATGGTTACGCCTCTCAGGTTGTATTCCCGGTTGATTCCGATTACGGTAGCACGGTGCGGATCACACAGGATGATCTGAGCACCCATGTCTTTCAGGCGATCAATAAAGAACAAACGGCTGTCGAACATTTTTTGGTGGATCAGCACGGTTCCTTTAGCCTGGATGGCGGTAACCAATACAATACTCAACAAGTCAGGTGTGAAACCCGGCCACGGTGCATCATAAATGGTCGGGATGGATCCGTCAATCATTTTTTGGATCTTGTAATGTTCCTGCGATGGGATGTAAATATCGTCACCTTTCACCTGCACGTCGATACCGAGACGCATAAACGTTTCAGGAATTCGGCCGAGCATATCTACTCTACAATTCTTAATCGTGATCTCCGATTGAGTCATGGCGGCTAATCCGATGAACGATCCCACTTCAATGAAATCAGGTAATAGCGTATGGACACAACCTCCCATTTCGGTTACTCCCTCGATGGTGAGCAGGTTGGAACCTACGCCACTGATCTTCGCACCCATGCTGTTGAGCATGGAACAAAGTTGTTGCAGGTAAGGTTCGCAGGCGGCATTGTAAATGGTGGTTTTGCCTTTCGCCATCACGGCAGTCATGACGATGTTGGCAGTTCCGGTTACCGAAGGTTCATCCAGCAGGATGTATTTTCCCTCGAGGTTATCCGCTTTCAGGGTGTAAAAACTCGTCTGATGGTCGTAGGTGTAGGTTGCTCCTAATTTTGAAAAACCTAAGAAGTGGGTATCCAATGGTCGGGCACCGATCTTATCGCCACCCGGTTTAGGCATGTAAGCTTTTTTGAAACGGGTTAAGAGTGGTCCCATGATCATGATGGAACCCCTTAAAGAAGCGGCCCGATCTCTGAATTGTTCGCTTTGCAGGTAATCCAGATTGATGTTGTCGGACTGAAAATGGACCGTGCCATTGCCTTCGCGTTCAACTTTTACGCCGAGTTCTTCGAGCAGATCGATCAGGAAATTGACATCACGGATGTATGGGAGATTATGGAGGGTAACTTTTTCAGGGGTGAGGAGAACAGCACAAACTACTTGAAGTGCTTCGTTTTTTGCGCCTTGAGGAATGAGTTCGCCTTTTAACTTGTTTCCCCCTTTAATCTTAAAAGTTCCCATTTAGTATCTGCGTTTTTTTTGTTTGTTTCGTCCGTTTTGTTTGTTGTTTCTTGGAGTACCACCGTTCGTTTTTTTCTTTTTACCCATGGCCAGCACGTCGTTGGTGGAGATCATGGATAGGTTTTCCGGAATGGTTACTTTGCCCTTGGCCAGAATGTTGAAATCGGTGATGATCTGCTTGTCTTCCACACTATCCTGATTGAATGTCAGGTAGGTCTTCTTCATCAGGTTCAGGATGGTTTCGATGAGGGCAGTTTTTTCATCGCCTTCAGGATATTCAGCTGCTGCTTCGATCAATACTCTGATGGATTTACCATAGTGTTTGAACTGATTTTCAGTCAACGGGTAAGCCATTTTTTTCGGCTTTTCCATAATGGATTCTTTGTCGGGAATCGGGTAAGGAGAATCGACATCCAGTTTAAAATCGGACATGATGAAGAGGTGATCCCATAACTTGTGTGAAAAGTCGGTCACATCCCTCAGGTGAGGATTTAGTTGTCCCATCACGCTGATGATGGCTTTGGCCATGCGGTTTCGTTCGTCACGGTCTTCAAGTTTCATGGCATGTTCAATCATTTTTTGAATGTTTCTGCCATATTCAGGGATAACCATATGAGGTCTTCGGGTATTGTAATCTTTGTCAAACTGCTCCATCAATCTGGGTTTTAATTATCTTCAAAGCTAATTATTTTTTAATCAAGATAGGGAATAATACAACCTAAAACTTGCTGATTTAACTTAAAAGGGGGCGATAAGGATAACTTTAAACTAATTCTATAAATTCATTCGGATGTCCGCCAGTTATAAACTTGTGCTATTGATCTTGTTTTTATGTATGTTGCTGCCATCATATTCACAAAACCCAAAATACAAGTCACAAAGCGACAAAGCAGAGGAAAAGGAAAAACGAAATCCGCATTCACACATCAACATCCATTTTTTAGGGCTTTCATTTACTGCTAAACAAGCAATTTTTGAGAATAATACAAATTGGAATTATGGTGCCGAACTAGGATTTGGATTTATTTTTTCCAAAGCTTTCGGGAGCTCGGCTCTGATCGAGAACGCCTTCTTTTGTGCCTTTTTGGATTACTCGAAAGACTACAAATGGAACGTTGAGCTAGGTCCAAGAATATCGATTGCTGTAACTGCTGATCAATTAGCAGATGGATCGGATGCCGGATTACTGTATGGTTTAAGTGCCGGGGTTTTCGTGGACATCGGTAAAATAAAGTTAGGAACCCGGTTTAGTGTAAACAATTATGATTACTACGATTTTTTAACGGCTCAGGAATTAATTATTCTCCGAATTTCACCGGGTTCCCAAAAAAGGAAAAAGCTGAATTGACGATTATTTCACAATCGTCAACTTCGCGAACTTTAAGAGCAATTGTTTGTTGCCGATGTTTTGGAAGTTGATGGTGGCCTTGCCGTTTTCCAGGTGTTCGATGATGCCGTTCCCGAATTTCTGATGATTGACCATCATGCCGGTTTCCAGGTTCAGGTTGGCGGCAGAATCACCGGCAGGAGCAGCAACACTCGATACCCGTTTTAGGTTTTTTGGGGTGCTTGGGGCAACTTGCTGCACCACTGGTTTCGGGCTGCTTTTTTGCTGGTAAAAATTGTTGGGTTTCTTTTGGTGATATGATTCCAGTTCATCCTCAAAAGAGCGGGAGGAAGTTTTCTTAGCAGGTTCATGTTTCGAGAACATGAATTCCAGAAATTGCTCATTGATCTCTTCGATGAAACGGCTGGGTTCACAGAAGATCAGTGATCCCCATTTGTAACGGCTTACGGTAAAGGATAAATGCAACTCTTTTTCAGCACGGGTGATGGCCACGTAAAACAGGCGGCGTTCTTCTTCCAGGTCGGCTCGGGAAGTGAGTGCCATTTGTGAAGGGAAGAGGTTTTCTTCCAATCCGACGATAAATACATAGGGAAACTCCAATCCTTTGGCGGAGTGAATGGTCATCAACGTTACCTTATCTTTATCTTCTTCGGTTTCGTTATCGGCATTGGTCAGCAGGGCCACATCCTGGAGAAACTCCGTTAGTCCGCGCGGTGTAACATCTTCCTCGAGTTCGTTATCTGTTTCCGTGAATTCTTTCAGACCATTCAGTAGTTCCTGGATGTTTTCATACCGGCTGATCCCTTCCGGGGTTCTGTCGCTGTACAATTCTTTGAGAATGCCCGAGGTGGAGGCGATCTCATTTCCAAGGTCGTAGGCATTGCGGTTGATCAGTTGAGAAGCAAAACTCTGGATCATGCTCACGAACCCCTGAATCTTGGAGATGGCACCGGCATTTAGTCCGACATTGATCTGATGCAGGTGGGTGATGATCTCCCAGATGCTTTTCTGGTGGGTGTTGGCAGCGATGGTGATTTTGTCTAGGCTGGTTTTACCGATTCCGCGTGCGGGGTAGTTAATAACCCGTTTAATCGCTTCTTCATCGTTCGGGTTGATGACCAACCGGAAGTATGCCAGCAGGTCTTTGATCTCTTTTCGTTGGTAGAACGAGAGTCCGCCGTAAATTTTATAAGGGATGTTCTTGCGTCGCAGGGCCTCCTCCATGGCTCTGGACTGTGCATTGGTCCGGTACAAAATAGCAAAGTCCATGTTCTTTGCCCGCTTGTTGAACTGGGTTTCGAAGATGAGGTTGGCAACGAGCTTCCCTTCTTCGTTGTCGGTGGCGGCACGGTGTACTTTGATTTTGTGTCCTTCGGGGTTGTCGGTCCAGACTTCCTTTTTGATCTGGTCCTTATTCTGTTCGATGATGCTGTTGGCGGCATGAACGATGTTTTTGGTGGAGCGGTAGTTTTGTTCCAGTTTATAGACTTGAACGTCCGGATAATCGCTTTGGAAGTTGAGGATGTTCTGGATGTTGGCTCCGCGGAAGGCGTAGATACTTTGGGCATCATCACCAACCACACAGATGTTCTCGAAAGCGGCAGCCAGTTTCTTAACGATGATGTATTGGGAGAAGTTGGTATCCTGATACTCATCCACGAGGATGTACTGGAACCGGTGTTGGTATTTATGCAACACTTCCGGAAAATCGCGTAATAAGATGTTGGTCTTGAACAACAGATCGTCGAAATCCATAGCGCCAGACTTAAAGCAACGCTGGTCGTAAATCTGATAAACTTCTCCGATCCGAGGTTTGGCCGATTGGCGGTCTTCCGATTGGATGTTGGTGTTGTTGGTGTATGCTCCCGGAGAAAGCAGGTTGTTCTTTGCGGCGGAGATCCGGTTCAGCACCAGTCCGGGTTTGTATACTTTGTCGTCCAGCCCCAGTTCGTTGAGGATGGTTTTGATGAGGTTCTTCGAATCCTGAGTGTCATAAATGGTGAAGTTGCTCGGGTAGCCGATCTTTTCGGCTTCGCTGCGGAGTATTTTGGCGAAAACGGAGTGAAAGGTTCCCATCCAGAGGTTGCGGGCTTCACTGAAACCGACAATTTTGCCGATCCGGTCTTTCATTTCCTGAGCGGCTTTATTGGTAAAGGTCAGTGCCAGGATGTTGAACGGATCTACCCCTTTGTTGATCAGGTGAGCGATCCGGTAGGTCAGCACGCGGGTTTTTCCGGAACCTGCTCCGGCGATTACCATCACGGGGCCTTCGGTAGCTTCAACAGCCTTGCGTTGCGATTCGTTTAATTCATCCAGGTAACTCATCCTGCAAAAGTAGGATTATCGCTATGGAAAAAAGAGGATGTGAATAAATAAATATTAACGGTGTGAAAGTTGTAATTGATAGTAGAAACCTTTGGCACGCATCAGTTCATCGTGTGTGCCGCTTTCGCAGATTTGCCCTTTGTCCATGACCACGATCTGATCAGCATTGATAATGGTGTCGAGGCGGTGTGCGACACTGATGATGGTACGGTTTTGCATCAGTCTGGCAATGCTTTCGGCGATCAGTTTTTCGTTGTGCGCATCCAGATTCGAGGTGGCCTCATCCAGGATCAGAATCTGCGGATCGACCAGGAATGCGCGGGCGATGGCCAGGCGTTGTTTCTGTCCTTCGGAAAGTTTGCTTCCGCCTTCACCGATGTAGGACTGAATGCCGTCAGGTAATTTGCTGATGAATTCCATAGCATTGGCATTGTGGAGGGCTTTTTCGATTTCCTGGTCACTTGCTTCCGGTTTGGCGATCCGGATGTTTTCTTTAATGCTGCCGTTAAACAGGAAGGTTTCCTGGAATACAAAACCGATTTGTTTCCGGTAATGGGTCATGTCTAGTGTTTTCAGATCATGATCGTCGACCATGATGCTCCCTGATCCGGGTTCGTAGAAGCCTGCGATCAGATCGGTCAGGGTTGTTTTTCCGGCGCCGGATTTACCAACGATGGCTATGGTGGATTGTGCCCGGATCTCGAGGTTGATGTTCGATAAGGTGGGCTTGTCATCGTAGGCAAATGATACGTCACGAAGAATGATTTTGCCCGATAAGATTATTTTTTTACCATCAGCGTGTGTGTCTTCATCTGCCAGGGCAAGCACTTCATTGATGCGTTCGATGCTCGATTTGGCATCGGTAAACTGGCTTCCGATTTTAGTGATCTGGTAAATGGGGGCGATTAAAAAAGCCAGGTAGATGGTTAGTGTGGTCAATTCGCCGATACTGATTTCTCCGGATATGGCCATGTTGCCGCCAACCCACATCACGATGATGGAGGTACAGCCGATAAACAGCAGGCTCAGGCTGATGATAAAATTGGAGTTGATCAGGGTTTTTTTTATGGAATTGAACATGGCGATGAAGCCTTTTTCCATGTAGCCGGTGGCGTGGGCATTGCTTTGAAAGCCTTTCACCACCTTAATGTTCCGGAAGGTTTCGATCAGGTTGGAAAGCACCTGAGCCCGGATGGCTTTTTTGTGTTTAAATGCGGCTTTTTGTTTTTTATAAATGAAGTAGATGATGATGCAAAACAGAAGCAATGGAGTTAGGATGTACAGACTCAACCTGAAGTTCAGGAAGAACATCAGGCTTAGGGCAAATACGATGGAAAGGCAGCCTCCGATAATCTGAACAAAACCGACTCCCAGGTAAATGCGGATGCTTTCAAAATCGGCAATCGCCATGGTTGCGAATTGCCCTGAACTGGATTTCTTGAAATGTGAAATCGGAAGATGGATTACTTTGTGGAAGAATTGGGTACGGGTTTCGGCTATTTTTTCCTGGGCTTTAATGCTCAGGAAGTGGGTTAGCGCAAAGTAGGTAACAGCCTGAACAACCAGGGCACAACATACAACAAGGATGATTTTAACCAGGAGTCCTGAATGATTATTGATGATCACTTCATCGATCAGGAATTTACTCGTATAAGGAATGAGCATGGTTGCACCCTTGTTGATCACCAGTAAGATTACGCCAAGCAGTAAATAGAATTTATTTTCTGCGATCAGTTGCCTGAGGGATATGTGCTTAACGGTTTTCAAGGAGGAACAGGTTAATGATTCACGGAAAATTTATGAGCGGTTAATTCTCCTAAATAGTCGTGAAGCGGGTGTTTGGGGTTGGTTTCTACATCTTCCACAAATTTTCGCATCACCTTTAAAAATTCCGGATCGCTTTCGTCGTAAACATCGCCCTGAAGAAATTTTAAAACGTCTTTGCGGTATTCTTTTTTTCCCAGGAAGTATGTAAAGACCACATTTAAGCGATAGTATAAGGTGATGAAGTCGTGCCAATTCTGGCATCCGCGGTTGATCTTTTCCTGATAGGATAAGAATTGCGATTTGTCAAATTGGTTTTTTTGGAAGGCCTGAATAATTGCCTCTGCAGCAAATTTGGAGCTTTGCATGGCAATGCTGACGCCGCTGGAGAAAATGGGATCGACAAACCGGGCGGCATCTCCAATCAGGAGGAGCCTGTCGTCGATGATTTCTTTCATGGCGTAGCTGTAATCACCTTCGATGGAAAAGGGGCGAATTTGCCGGGCAGCTTCCAGCTTGTTTCTTAGCTCAGGTCGCGTCTTCAGAGTTTCCCAGAAGTAGGATTCAGCATGTTCTTTTTTCCCCAGAAAATTTTCTTTTTGGGCAACAATGCCGATACTGGTAATCTCTTCTGTAATGGGGATCTGCCAGATCCAGCTGTTTGCAACCGGTAAAAAATGGATGGTGATGTTGTCGTTTTCGATGTCGGACCGTTTGTAATCTTTGAACCAGCTGTGAATGGCAAATTGGTTGAACACCGGATCCTTCACTTTCCATTTGTTCTTTTTTCCGATAAACGTATCCCGGCCGCTGGCATCTACCAGCAATTTTGCGCTATAGGTAGCGGTGTTGCCTTCCGGATTTTTGGTTTCCACCTGAACACCATTTTCAGACATGGTGGTTGCAGCTACTTTTGTTCCCTGAAAAGTATGGCAACCGAGATGTTGAGCATGTTGAAGTAACATCTCATCAAATCTTCCCCGGTCGACATGATAGGTGTGGTTTTGCTTGGCACCTTCAAGTACCCGGTCTTTAAATTGTATTTCCATGTGGTAAGCATCGTCTACATCTTCCCAGTCGTGTGCATGGATTTTTTTGTTCTTTTCAGTCGTCCATACGGCACCATATTTTTTAGGAAATCCCATGGCTTCCATCTTTTCGATCAGATTCAGTTCCTGGAAGATCAGTGTACTGGAAACCACTAACGATTCACCGACGTGCGGACGGGGAAATTGTTCCTTTTCGAAGATCGCACAGTCGATTCCTTCCCGGGCCAGGTAACTTCCCAGAATAGAACCGGCGGGACCTCCGCCAATGATTATGACATCGAATCGGTTTTTCATTTGGCTAAATTTAACATGGGGTAGATTTCTCCCGGTGTTTTGTTGCAATTGCTTTCCTGGAAATCAGGGTTGTCTATCACCAGGTGGAGGTAGCGCGATAAGTTTTTTGGACTCTTTAAGAATTCGATAAAATCGGAATACCTTTTATATTCATTAAAAAAATCGCCACCCATTAAGAAATGGAGAATGGAAAAAGCGATCATGTGTTTGGTGTGGCTTTCATCCTGTTTATTCACCGCTTTTCCTATTTCTGCCAGGTTGATGAAGTCGGGGTTGTAGAAGTTGTAAATGAATTTTTCCAACAGCTCGAGGGCTCCTTCATATTGCTCGTAAGCGGTAGAGAGCTTTTCCAGTCCTTTTTTTTCATCCCGGAGGAGTTCAATTACGGCTAATGAGGTGTTTTTGGATGTGTTTAATGCCAGGTAAACACCTGTAGCAAAAACAGGATCTAAAAATCCGGCCGCATCGCCTATGATGGCGTAGTTGCTTTTAAACTTTTCTTCTACCTTATAGCTGTAATCACCAACTACCATCAACCGATTAATCGGTTTGCTTTTGCTGAGTAATGTTTTTACGTGATGACTTTGCTGAATTTCATCGAGATAAAACTGCTGCTTCCAATCGCTTATTCCCTGATCGACGTATTTCTGTCGGGCGATTTTTACATAACTGTTGTCGAAAATAATCCCGACGCTTAACCGGTTTACATCAACCGGTTGAAATCCGATCCATCCTTTTTTCGAGGAGGATAAATAGACGATCTGTAACAGTCCTTCATCAATCCCTTCCTGGTCGGTACTGCAGTCCCAATGCTGCAGGAAAGCAATCCGGTCGAGGTCTTTGTGTTTCTTTTTCAGGTTTAATTTTCTGGCGAGAAAAGAATCCTGCCCCGTTGCGTCGATCAGAAACCGGGCCCGAACATTTTTTTGGTTGCCTTCCGGATCTTCTACAACAGCTGCAGCCTGAGTCGGATCAGCAAGATCAACAGTAAGGACTTTGGTGTTTTCAAAAACTTCGGCACCGTCTCTTTTTGCTTTGTCGAGGAGTTGTTTATCGAACTTTTCCCTTAAAACGTGAAAAGAGAGGTGATGGGGGCCTTTTAAGATGTTTTGAAAACAATACGTGGTGGTATAAGAGCCATCCTTATTGATAAACCGGACGCCGGGTTTTCTAACGGTTGTCTGTTCCAGTTCCTCCAGTATGCCGAGTTCTTCAAACAACGGATAGCAAAAAGGAACCAGCGACTCACCCACGTGAGGGCGGGGAAATTGATCCTTTTCAAAAACAGCAACCCGGAGTCCTGCCTGGCGCAGGCGAATGGCACTGGAAGATCCTGCCGGTCCGCCACCGATTATTATAACATCATAAGCTTCTTTCATGCGATAAAATTATAAGCCACTCCATCTGGCAATAATGTTCTTCTGAATTTCCGATGTTCCCGAATAAATGGTGCTGGCATGTGCATCTCGCAAACATCTTTCAATTTCGTAATCTTCCATGTATCCGTTGCCACCATGAATTTGCATAACCTGTTCACAAACGTTTATGTAGTGTTCACTAACGAATAATTTACACATCGAAGCGAGTTCGCTAACGCTGCGTTCTTTACCTAATTTGGCTGCGGCATCATAAACCATCAGACGGCAGGCATGGATGTGGGTTTTCATCTCGGCAATTTTGTGTGAAACAGCCTGATGTTTACCAATCGGTGTTCCCCCTTGAACCCGGTTTTTGGAATAAGTAACGGCCTGCTCGAATAACCGTTGCATGGTACCGACATACATGGCGCTTAATCCGATTCTTTCCCAGTCCATGGCTGTTGTGAAAATTCCGAGTCCGGCTCCTTCCTCACCCAACATGCTGGTTTTGCCGACTACGGTGTTCTCCAGGATCAGTTCTCCGATGGAACAAGTTCTCAATCCCATTTTCGAGAACGTTTGTCCGGTTTTGAAATTTGGAGCATCCACAATGAATACGGTTATTCCGCCATGGGCTCCTTTTTCCTGATCACTGACCAGGTAAACCAGTGCCATGTTTGCTTCCCTGATGTTGCTGCAAAATGTTTTGGTACCGTTCAGTAAATAATTTCCGGCTTGTTTTTCAGCTCGTGATCGCATGGAAAAGATGTCGGAACCTGCTTCTGTTTCGGTGATGGCATTGGCGCAGATCAATTCACCGTTCAGCATTTTTGCCAGGTATTTTTCTTTCTGTTCGTCCGTTGCATACAGGGCAAAAGGGATGGTGGCGGCCAGGGTTTGGGCTCCGATGGCAAAAGACAATCCCCCGTCTGAACAGGCATAGCCCAATGCCTCGAATGTTTGACAGACTTCCAAACCGTTTGGTGATTCAGTGCCATCTATGTTGAGGTGAGCTATGATGTTTTTCATTACAAAATCCCAGGCTTCTTTGGGGAATTTGTTGTGGAGGTAATGCTCATTGATGTCGTAGTTTGCTACGGCAGCCAGTTGATCTTTTATGGGTTTCAAAAACTCATTCATACTCGTTAAAGTTAGTCATTAATTGATGATAATCAATTTTTCCATTTTGATTAACGGGTATTTTTTCGGTAAAAATAAATCGATCCGGAATCATGTAATTGAGCAAATTCCGGCTGCAATACGTACTGAGCTGTATCGGCGATTGTTTGGTTCCGCTGTAATAGACAATGATGAGGGTTTCGCTGTTCTTGCGGGTGGACAGGACAGCAACCTGGTCGATTTGAGGATGCCGGATCAGCATGTTTTCGATTTCTCCGGGTTCTATTCGGTAGCCCCGCCGTTTTACCATCCGATCTGTTCGTCCTTTGTAGATCAGCTGTGTTCCCTTTTGCGCAACCGTGTCGCCCGTTTTATACCACCGTATTCCGTTTTCGATGATCAGCCGTTTCGTAGTTTCTGATTCATTGTTCAGGTAACCTATCATTACGGTTTTTCCGGAAATTAACAATTCATTCTCGGGGCTGATCCGGGAATTTACATAGGGACAAGCGGAACCGATGGGATAAGGCTCGGTTCGAGTATCTTCAATTTCCGCTGGAAGTTTATAAAAAGTACACACATTCGTTTCCGTAGGGCCATACAAATTGTAGTAAGTGGCGGAAGGCCATTTTTTTCGGAGTGCGTTGAGGCTGGTCATAGGAAATACCTCGCCGGCGAAAAGCGCAAGTCTGGGACAATACGAATCAGATAGGTTTCCATATTGAATCAGTAAGGAATAAACGGTAGGTGTGGCATACCAGATGGTGGGCTTTATTTGAGGGATCAATTCACCGAGTAACCTGAAATTGCTTCCCAGAGCCTGATCGATTAACCACACTGTAGCTCCGCTGGTGAGTCCGGCGAACAGATCGAATGTAGATAAATCGAAATGAAATGAAGCGTAAGCTGTGAGCGTATCATCGGCATTTACCCGGAATTCCCGGATGGCCCAATCCGTAAAAGCCATCAATCCGGAAGAGGAGATGATGACTCCTTTGGGTACGCCGGTAGATCCGGAAGTGTACAGCACACAGACCGCTTCCGGATCCGGCATTTGTTTTTTTGATGAGATGATCCGGATAGAATGATCCGGGTTGAAAATAGCGTTAGCCTGACTCGAATCAATAATTTTCTCCAGCCTTTCTTCGGGTGAATTTACATCAACCGGAATGTAAATGATTCCCATTTTAATGCAGCAAAGCAGTAAAGCCGTGCTATGGAATGTCTTGTCGGTTTTTAAGATCAGTGTATTTCCTGAAGTTAATCCCAGTGCAGAAAGTTCTTCTTCCAGCTCCTGTATTTTGTAGTAAAGCTGCGTGTAAGTATATTCGATTTGCTGACTGTCAATAATAGCGATGTTATTATTGAGCGGATTAATTTCAGTGCTTATGAAATCATAAAACGACAGCATTCAGGATTTTTTTTGCGCTATCAGATGGGTTATTTTATCAATCGAATCGAACAGATCCTTATCAATTTCATGCGCAGCAAACTCCACCTGAAATTCTTTTTCAAGTACATCGATCAATTGTAAAATGGAAATGGAGTCCAGCACACCGTTTGAGATCAGTGGCGTGTCGTTGCGGAGTTCGTCGGGATTATCAACATCGATGAATCCGTTGAGTAAGATTGCTTTGACTTTTTCTTCGGTTGTCATTTTTCTTTCAAATTTAGTTCTTCTGCGTGTGAAGTTAATTCTTTAAATAATTTTCCGGCCAATAATTGATGTCCTTTTTCATTGGGATGGTAATCCCAGGGAGCAACAATGATTTGGTTCAGGTCATGCCCCTCGTAAATTCCGTCGAGCGAAAGGGTCATGAATCCGGCTTCTTCTGCCATGGACCGGATTTCCGATAACTCATTATCCGGTTCCTGCATATCGGTAATAACGGGAACATATACCCATACCGGAATGATATTCTGCTTTTTACATTCGCGAACAATGGATTGATAACCCCACTTAATGACCGGTTTAATAAAGGGTTGAAGCCGGTTCTTGTTTTCAATCCGGCAATAGGAACGATTTACCCCGGAACGTTTCATGACTTCCAGCAGGAACGGGTCTTCAATGTTGGCCTGCGATTCGGTGAGCTGAATTAATTTGTTGCTCACCCGGTCAAATTCATCCGTATGGGCAGCATAAATGATGGCGTCCGGATTGAAGTTAATAATGTTGTTTTTTACATTATACTCATGTTCCAGCAGGTATGATCCGCCGATAGCGAAGTTCAAAACCTCAATGTTCCGGTCATATTTGTGATTTAAAAGAATCTCTGCCTGCGATTCAAAATTAGCGTTGTCGTCAACGCCCGAGCCCAATTCATACGAACCACCCAGTATGGCAAAGCGGTAGGTGCCCGTTGGTTTGGCAAGAGTATATTCCTGATCTCTTAGTCCGAAGCTATTCGAAGTAAAGATATGCCCCTTGTAGATGACCTGCGTATTGGGTTTTATTTTTTTCTGAATGATGTCATTGGTCTTGATGTATGCTTTGTTGATGTGCCAATCTTTAGGCTTGTGCATTTGTATCTGAGACAGCTGCATCGACATGTTGTCGTTGTTCAGCAGCTTTTGATAATAACCCCTTTCCATTACTCTTTTGTCGGATACACTCAACCGGTTTTCCTGCAGTTGGCCAATAAAAGGCCGGCCGTTTAGCTGAATGAAAGCGGTTAACTTCGGGAAGGAAGCTGCAAAAAGCAGCAGGCTGAACACAAACGTAAAAGCGGTTATCCGGCGGTTATACAGGAGAATGAGTTGTTTGAGTATGCCATTCCGGTATGACAGGTGAAGCAGCAGGGCAACAATGAAAAAGCTAATCAATATACCGGCTACCATCAGCCATTGCTGAGGCGTACCCTGCAGGGCAAAACCTAATAAATAAGCCCATTCAGTAATGGAGGAACTGGACCATAACATCCAGAGGATACTCATTACCAGAAACATCCCCATCGGTTTGAGTACGGCGATGATGGCCGACCTCACGGTGTAGTCGGAGGTGGAGGCTAATTTCTTGCTTTGTCCTTCTTTTTGGATTAAAACGGAGTTGATGGTTACCGCAATGCCGAAGATCATCCAGAATAAAAAATCATTCGGGGCGAAAAAAACAGATCCCCGAATCCAAAACCATTGATACCAATGCAGTGCCCAGTTAATGACGAAAACAATCAATATGGTTACGACCATGGATTTGGTCGTAAAAATCTTGCGGATTTTAAAATAGATCGGATAATACAGGACTTTCATTAAAGCTTCCCGCCAGTATGTATTGATACGCTGCCAGATGTTGTTAAAACTGGAGGCAAAAAAGTAATTGTCAAAAATTTCCGGCAAATTGAATCCAAACAATCCTAAAATACCCAATGCCAGATGCAGGATGCCCGAAAGCCTAAGAATCAACGTGTATGTTGATACCATGAAAATAAAGAGGCTATATAAGCCGTCGATTTCATACGGATCAGGTACCATGTAATAATAAATGATCCGGTAAACAATCAAATGAACAATCCCTCTGAAGATTCTTCTGACCGCTAAAAGGTTAATTTCGTGTGCCTTTTTGTTGTAGTATGTTTCGTTAAAAACTTTAAAATCGATTAGCGGAAACAACGGGAAACAGACATTCGGTAACAGAAAGAAATAGGCAATTCGGTTGAAGGGGTTCGAAAAATTATCGTTGTATTTGACATCATACAGATAAAGGGCAATCCGCATCATGAACATGGTTCCTATAAATGGCGTCAGCCAGGTAATCGCATGTAATCCGAATAGCTCCATCCGGTAAGCGACCAGTGCAACCAACATGCCTATAACCAATAACAGCCTGAAGTTATAGTTAACGGGTACGTGACAAGCCGCTAACAGCATCAGCCCAATACCGATGACCAGGAGTCCCTGAATGCCCAACAGCCAGCAAACTGCCGCAAAAGAGGTTAAAATAAAAAAGGGGAGTTTGTACTTAAAAGGCAGCCAATAATGGACCACGAAACCGATTAAAATAACCGGTAGTAATTTGTTGAGTTGGGTGTCTTTTTCGATGTTAAATTGATGGATCACAAAAAACAAAAGGCTTACCTGTACGAGAATAAGTAAGAAGTTGAGCAGTTTATTTTTGATGTCAGTTGTCAATTAATTTTCCGGATTTAGTTGCTTGTAGACCTCGATGTATGCTTTTGCACATTTCAGGTCATCAAAAATAAGATTACTCTCCGACGCAATCGCTTTGTTGTTCCAGTTTGATTCCAAGGCCTGATTGATCACCTGGTTCAGTCCTTCGGCAGACACTTCAGGCGACAGGAATCCATTGGCGCCGGTTGTAACCATTTCAGGGATGCCTCCGATCTGGAAACCGGCTACGGGGCAGCCGCAGCAGAAGGCCTCGGATACCGTATTGGGCAGATTTTCGTCGGTAGACGGAATAACAAACAAATCTGCTGAATTGTAAATCCGGCTTAATTTTTCTTCGTCAGATACCGATCCCAAAAAGAACACACGTTCTTCCCGTAACGTTGTGGAGGGCTGGTTCTTTCCGACAACCACGAAGTAAAGTTCATCCCGGTCCATTTGCTCAAGAGCGTCAATCAGGATTTGATACCCTTTTCGGGGATCGTTGATGTGTTCGGCCACAAAGAGGATGATCTTTTTATCTTCGGGCAATCCAAGCTCCCTGCGGCAGGTGTTTTTGTCCTGATAGCGGTAGATTCCGGTGTTTGTGCCATTAAATATCCGGTGGTGTTCCAACCCTGCAAAGGCCTCGCTTTTCCTGGAATGATTCAACAGGTATTGACTGGGGCTTACAATAACGGGCTTGCAATGAGTCATGGCTTGTTGCATGATCTTTCGGTTTTCATCCATTTCCGGATCAAAGATGCCGCTGTGCTTGCCGGGATAATGCAACCCGTTATTGAAAGGCGAAAAATCATGCAGGGTCCAGACTATTT
Source organism: Flavobacteriales bacterium (assembly GCA_020435335.1). Taxonomy (GTDB): domain Bacteria; phylum Bacteroidota; class Bacteroidia; order Flavobacteriales_E; family Vicingaceae. The sequence goes on from JAGQZT010000068.1 coordinate 24,850, forward strand.
TTTTGTCGCACCGGCTGAAAAATGAGGGGAAATCGACAAAATTGGCCACCCAGTGCAGATGGATGATGTCTGCTTCCCGGTAATGTTTCGAACTGGTTACATCCCAGACCGATTTAAAAGAGGAGACCAGTTGAAAGGTTTCCGAAACGCGTGTGTTCAGGTCCCTTTGCCGTAGGTCGTCGACCTTGTGTTCAACCAGCTTTTTGGTTTTTTGGATCGGGTTGAGTTCTTCCCAAATCTCATGCACATGCGGAACATCGGTTCTGGTTTTGTTTCGGAGCAAGACCGTTGATTCCATCCCTGCTTTTAATAACCCATGATGAATTCGTAAGCATGCTCTGGCAGCCCCTCCTGTGTTGAATGTATTGAGGTGAAGGACTTTCATGACGGCTTATTGATGCTTTTATTCAGCATGTTTTGGTACAGGGTTAATACATGTTCCGGGATGTTCCGGGGTTCCGGTTTTTTCTCCGGTGAAGTGCGAATCAGCGGGATAAGATCATTCAGATTACACGGAATGTGAAGTTTTCGGGCTAATGCTTCCAGGGATTGCTGAGGATTCCGGATCAATGCATCGTAATCAAAAAACAGTGCTTTCGGATGATCCAAGATCCGGGAATAATAGGCCAAGTAGAGTTCGTAATTTGCTTTGGGAGTAATCTGTTGCGCCGAACGGATGAGGTCATCCGGATTTCTGAATACCACCAGGTATTCTCCGTTTTGGAAGAGTTTGTCCAGTATCGGGAAGAGCAAACAAAAATGCGGGTTTTTAACAGCAAACCGATGGTTAAACCGGTCGTGAAAATAATTTGGCAGGTTGCCCGGGTAATAATTCTTTAAAACCCGGCCTTTGTTTTTGTTGGAGATCCGGTCGTCGTGAATAAGGACTACACTATCGTATACAAAATCTTTGTAATGAGTGCCGCTCAGGTCAAATTGCTCAACATCTTCCGGATCCGGAGGAGCATCACCCCAGCTGTTCAGTTTTTTAAACACATGCAGGCTCATGTCCATCAGCAGGTAGTTCTCGAAGAACCCATCCGGATTCAGTTTGGCCCGAAATCCCTTAGGTTTTAGCAGATCGTCTTCAGGTCCCAGATCGATTCCCATGTGTTGAATGATGCGGGTGACGATGCTGGTTCCTGCCCTGAACATGCCGGTAATCCACAAGGGATGCATGTCGTTGGTGCTAACAGGGTTGTTAACCACTTTCGACCCGGAGAGAATGTAGTTGTAAGTTGCCTTGTTTACCAGGTCTTCGGCTATGTTATTCGGGGCTTTCATTCCTGCCAAAGAAAAGATTTTCCGATGAGTTTAAAAAGGGCTTCATTATGAGGCTCATAAAAATCATGAAGTTCCCTCCTTACGGAGTCCGGCATTTTTTCAGCGGTACTCTTTTTCAACACCTCGAAATGGCCGGGAGTAAATGGGCTCAGACCAATGTAATCCAGTACCTGCCCGTATACCTCTTCCGTATGGGTATGCAGTGTGCGGCTATCGATGATTTTGATGCTGTTCAACGGGAAGTGTTTCAGCCAGTGTGTTAAAAAATCAATGTAGACTCCCTTGGACCGGTAGCCCAGTTTCTGGAACACGTAATCGTGCCCGTATAGAGCAACATCATGTTCGCGCGAAGTCTTCAGCCTGTCATTTTCGGCGGCCAGGGCATCCTGAAATGAAAGTTTCTCAAAGCCAAGTTCCACGGCCATTTTGTAATGGGAATAGGCCCGGTCAACAGGGTTTCTTAACAGGAGAATGAGTTTGGCTCCCGGAAGATCTTTTTTGATCCTGGCCGGAGCATCTTTCGATTCAAAATAATTGGCTGAACCATCCAGGGTTATTTTAGAATCCTCCAAGGTAGATTTTAACGGGAAGTGTGCCCGGTACCAGTTCAGGCCTTTTTGATAATTGTTTTGATCGTTAAAAAAGAAAATTTCTTTGCTGACGGGAGCACAGATCTGAGGATGTTTGATCAGGTGTGAAAACAAACTGGTGGTCCCGGCTTTTTGTGCCCCGATAAGCAGTACGGACGGCAATGCCCGGGAACCGGCTGTAAGTCGATGGAAAAAGCGGATGTGTGTGCCTCCGGGATTCCTGAATACCAACCCCGAATCAATTCCTTTGTAAATGTCTGCAGTCATTTTTTTATTGATACCTTAAATTTAGCGTTAATTTTAGACCTTGGTAAAAAAACAAGGATATTTTTTAGGCGAAGCCTGATTTTAAGTATTTTGCTTCAGGTATTTCGTTTCAGGAGAAACTTTTCAGATTAAATGGGCAAATTTTCAGATTATTTTAACCGGGCTTTTCCAACCTTAGGGATGCTGTTGATCAACAGACCTGCAGCCAGAAAAAGACTCCGGGGGCGGATTGAAGGTCCTGTTGTTGAGGGTGCAACACTGATGTCGAGGCAAGGCAAACCTTCTGTTGTTTTTTTCTCCTGCCACAAAGCAGGGTCGTCCATTTCACTCAAATACCTCAAGAAATTAATGCGGGAAAACGATCTCAGGCATGTAAATTATGAAGGATATATAACCAGTATTTGTGCGGAAAAGGAAGTGTTATATGAAGATTCCGATTTTTTATCAAGGGCATTTTCTCCATCCGGTTATTTTTTCGGGTGCCTGCGTTCCTACCGGCATATTCCGGCACTGGATCAGTATCGGGTCATCTTGTTGCTGCGAGACCCGAGAGATATTCTGGTGTCTCATTATTACACGGTCAGGTACATCAATACGATCTATCACAAACGGGGAATAGTTGCCAGAAAAATGGCCAAAAAAATGACTCCGGATGAATATGCCCTGCACGTGTTACCCCGGTTCAAGAAGGTGTTCGAAGAATACATCGAGCATTTATTGGGGAAAGAAAATGTGTTCTTCGCCAGATTCGAAGACCTGATTCAGGATTCGGCAGGTTGGCTGAAACAGGTTAGCGAACATTGTAACCTCGAATGCTCCATAGATCTCCGGCAAGAAATAGCCGAAAAAATAAACAGCTTACCTAAAAAAGAAGAAAAGAGAAGCCATCATCGTAAGGCCAGTCCGGGAGAATTCAGGTTGAAACTGGCACAGGAAACTCAGGACATCATCAACCGGGAACTGCAAGATATCCTGAAAAAACTCAATTACGTGTAGTTAACTTCCGAAGTGTCAGCCAAACGGACCTGACCAGACGGCGGAAAGGTGATTGGATGTTGTTCCACCTCCTGAATGTTTTCAGTTCCTCCTGAAAATCGTTGCCATAACCCGTTACAATCTGGTCAAATTTCCGGCAGGCATGCTCATACAACAGTTGGTCGTACTGGTTGAATCGGCTCAGCAACATTTGTGTTTCATCATCAAACTGATCTACATAGGCTTCCCTGTCCGAGATGTTGGCTTTCACGTAGAATGGAAACGACCAGTTTAATTTCCGCTTGATGCAGATCAGCGATTCGTCGAAACGTTCTGCGATGCCGAAAATCCCGAAAAACTTGTCAAAGTTTTTGAGCGCCGTTTGATAGGTCTGCTCATTTACGTCGCCAAAGACCAGGTCATCCACTCCTGCCAAAAACCGGGTGTGGCTGTTATCCAGGTTCTTGATATGCCCTTCTTTCAGCAGTTCCTTCAGTCCTAATTTCTTTTCCATCAGTGTTTGGTGGAAAGGATGTTCCCGGTTCAGCAGCATGAAGTTGTATTCGGAAATCGTTCGCTTGACAGGGTCTCTCAGAAACGTGATGTAAGTAACCTGATTGGGATGTTTTTCGTGGATTCCGGTTTTATAATGCCCCTTGATCACTTTCAATTCCCGCTTTTCGTTATCGGTCATCTGATCATATACGGCTTTGTTCTTGAAACTTTCCCGGGTTAGGATTTTCTTTCCTTTGTACTGGTTATGAAGGATGTAATGAAAAGTTGTTCCTGCGGTTTTCGGAATATGAATAAAAACTATCGTGTTACGATCTTCCATGGATAAGTGTTACTGCAGCCTGGATTTTAACCTTCTGCGGATCAAACCTCTGAATTTTCCCGGCAATTTTTTAACGATGGGCATTTTATATTCCAGCTGCTGAAGTGCGATCAGCGAATGAGCATTTTTACAAATGTCTTCTTGTTGATCGAGGAATTCTGGCCGGATGATGTCGAATATCAGGATGTAACGTTTTTCACTGCTGTTGTTCCAGGCCCGGTGATCTTGTGCATCGCTGAACAAAAATACCTTGCCCTCTTTCCAGCTTTTTTGAATGTTGCCTACTTCGAATCCGCTGTCCGGGAGCTCGGCCGGAATTTTCAGGCCCAGATGGCCTCTGATGGATGCGTCCGTGTCGCCCTGATGTGCTTTAATGGATGTGTTTCCTTCCAGAATACTCAGTCCGGCTGATACGAAACCGGGTATGGATGTCAGGATTTTTTCCAATTCAGGAACCTGGTCGCAGTTTTCGTCGTTTCTTTTTCCCCAGAAATAGAAGGTGCCGACTTTCCAGTAATTCTCACCGCCAACCAGATCCACATTGAAGTAGGGATCAATCGTACTTTTTCGGTTCTCTAAAAAAGCAAAGAGTTCATGCCTGATCGTTTCAAAGTTGTCCTCGATGGTCTTTACCCAATCGTAATCCTGTTCGTTGTAATAGAAAGGGGAGTCGCCATGGTAAGGACCGTGGTAAGAAAACCAGGGATACGGTTGGGTATGGGGCTGTTGTTTAGTCATCGCGTGTGCCGTCATGGAAACCTGTTTGGGTTTGTCAGGAGTAAAGGTAATGGTTTTAGTTTAAAATGAAACGGATAAGAACGGTCGTGTTTAGCTTTCATTTTCTTACTTTAGTTCAAAATTACCAATTTGACCATTGTTCACATCATCAATCCTTACTCGGGCTCAGAGCAGCATCTGAAGCATCAGGAGCTTACGTTTGAGTCGATCCGGAGGGCAAAATCATATGCTCGGGGGAGTGTGGAGGTGCAGGTGTATGCGATGTATGATCGGGAAGATGAAGGATTAATTCCGGAGTTTGTCGATCATAAGTTCAGGTTGGAGCGTTCCGCGTTGGATTGTGATCCTTCGCTGAAAGGAAAACGGCTTCCGTTGCTCAAAGACCTGATCGATCCGGTAGTGGCACATTGTAATGCCGATTATGTAGTTTATTCCAACATCGATATCGGCTTACAGCTGAACTTTTATAAAGTGGTCCAGGAGCTTATTCAGCAGGGGTATGATGCGTTTGCCATTAACCGCCGCAGGGTTTCCGGGCATTATTCCGAAGTGTCGGATCTGGATCAGATCTATGCCGAAGCCGGAAAAATGCACAACGGTTACGACTGTTTTGTGTTCAGGCGGGAACTGGCCAACCAGTTTGATCTGGGGCAGGTTTGTTTGGGAATTCCTTTTGTGGATAGTGTGCTCTTTTTTAACCTGGTTGCTTTCGCAGATCATTTTAAGTTATTCACCGGCAAACACCTGACCTTCCATTTGGGGTATGAACTGGTTAAAAAATGGGGAAGTGAAGCATGGGTGGCCTTCAACAAAAAAGAATACCTGAAGGTGCTGAAGGGATTAAAAGATCAGCTGCAGCTCAAAAATCTGCCGGGATCCGGACTGCCCTTTCTGAAAAGACACTTCAAATGGTTAATGAATCCGACCATTCATTACCCTACGGTGTGTCGACTTGATTTGTCATCGAAGCAGTCGCAACGCTACATACAGAGTAAAAAAATTAAGGGAAATTATTACGAGCGGTTGCAAAAATTAATTAAATTGGATTATTAATTTCAGAACCCCTTGAAAGCTCTTAACAAGATACCATCGTCCCTCCGTTTTAAATACGGTTGTTACCAGTTTTTTGATCATTTTTTAACAAGAAAAAGATTCTTCAAATGGTCAAAGAAGAGTAGAACCCGCTTTTATAAAAAGCTGGAAGAAGTACTGAAGCAAAACGGTGAAGGCAAACTGATTCCGGTAGACCGGGTAAAATCCATTTCCAAAAAGGATTTTTTTAAGAATTATGTCAAAAAAGGAATTCCTTTGGTGATCGAAGGGTATGCCAAGGACTGGGATTGCGTCAAAAAATGGTCGCTGGAATATTTTAAAGAACTACATGGAGACGATAAAATCGTTTTTATGGAATCCGGAGGCTACTTGCGAGATTATGAAGAGTCTACCCTGGGCGAAGTGATCGATGATATCCGAGGCGGGAAAGGGAAATATTACCGTTTCTATCCGTTGTTAAAAAGACATCCGGAACACATCCTGGATTTCGACTACGAATGGCTCAGGGAACATCGCGACGGATACAATGTCGGAGAGGCCTTTCATACCTTCATCAGCGGACAAGGCGGGTTCACGCCGATCCACAACGCCGGAGCGGAAAATTTATTCATCCAGGTTTACGGTGAAAAAAAATGGGTTCTTTATCCGACAGAGGCCACTTGCGTGATTGATCCTTCGCCATCTTACAGCTTTTACAGAAGTGCACCGGTTCGCTATAATAACCGGGATTTCAATCCTTTCGAGTTAAATTATGAAGATTATCCGCTTTACCGCTATCTGAACGGTTATTCGGTCCACCTCAAACCGGGCGACGTATTTTACAATCCGGCTTACATGTGGCATTCCGTGAAAAATCCGACCGATAGTATTGGGGTTGGGTATCGTTTTTTTACTCCGTTTAAGACATTTGCCAGAACTCCGTTGTATTTCTTCCTGGATCTGTTTGCCTTCAAAGCACCGATTTGGAAAACCTGGCGAAATTTTGACGACATCAACCTGTTTCACCTGATGGAATCGGGTAAACTCAAGGAGCTGGCGAAGAAGAAGGGGGTTCAAAAAATTACGGAGACCGTTAGCTAGCAGCAAGTACAACCTTAAATCCCGCACGTTCCGTTTCGGGGAGCTGTTCAATGCGCTCCAGGTAAAAACGATCCGTCGGATCATCGGGATTCACCTCAAAAATCAGTTCCGCATAATCGGCCGGTTTGAAGATTTTGGACCGGAGTACATTCCGGCAACGGATGTAATCTTGTGTATGGAGCACGTATTGCTGATTTTCCTGATTTTCCTGACCAGGCAATAGCCGGTACCCGAGGCTTGTGTTAAAAGCAATGGCGGGCTTGTTGGTTTTAAGGACTTTAATGTAGGTTCTTTCCAGTCCGAACAATACCGAAGTATCGGTTAGCAAAAAAGACGCTGCGATCGAGGCGGGAGTGTTCCAGTAAGCAGTATCCCAAATAAATATGCCCCCGTTCCCGGTTTCTTTTTTATCCCAATCGATGTTGGAACCGTAAATTAATCCGATTTTCTTCCCGTCGGCGTGGATGATCAGGTAGTTGTTGTTGAGGTTGTTGATGGACTCAAACCAAAGCTTTTGCTGTTCGGCAGAGATTTCTTCACGGTATTCCATGAACTGCTTGATGGTCTCGGAATTCCGGTGTTCCCGAACGAGTTCGATCTCATCGGAAGTGAGCCGGGTTAATGCGATGCCATATCCTTTGATGCGCATGGATCAGATAAAACTTTTGTGGGGTTAAATCGTGTTGTAACTGGCTTCAAATGTAGCATTAATTTTCTGTTTTTTTAAAGCTTGAGATTGAGCCGGAGATAAGTGAGGAATGTTGTAGGTAGAGGAGGTGCATGATGAAGGGTAATAAGGTATTCGAATAGCAACAATATAAATATGAATAAGGATATGGTGATACCGGAAGAAGTGATTCAAAGTAAGATCTATTTCATTCGGGGCAAGCAAGTCATGTTGGATAGAGATTTGGCAGCATTGTATGGTGTGGAAACAAAACAGTTGAAAAGACAGGTTAGAAGAAATATTGACCGTTTTCCAGATGATTTTATGTTTGAATTAAGTAAGGAAGAGTATGAATCTTTAAGGAGCCAATTTGGCACCTTAAGCAGAGGGGAGCATTTTAAGTATGCACCAATGGTCTTTACAGAGCAAGGTGTTGCTATGTTGTCTAGTGTTTTAAATAGCGAAAGTGCCATAGCGGTTAACATTCAGATTATCAGATTGTTTACTAAAATGCGGGAACTGTTGTTTAATCATAAAGAACTCATCAGAGAAATGGAATCTTTAAAACGGAAAGTAGGGTCAAACAGGAGTGATATCGATTTGATATTTAACTACCTGAAGCAGTTGGAAAAAGCAAAACAGCTTGAATTGGATCAGCAGAACAGGAACAGAATTGGTTACAGGAAATAATGCTGCCACTTCCGCCAAAACGGAGCCTTAAATAATTTGATCGATGCCGTAGAGCGGTTTACTACGTTGCTGGTTGTACAGGTTAAAAATGTACTTGCCGATCACACCCAGGCATAACATGATAATGCTGGTGGAGAATAAAATACTCACAATGATGGACGTGTACCCCAATGGCGCTCCGACGTAGATTTTCCGGAAGATGAATTTAACCGCTAAGACAAACGATACTACGGATGAAAAAATACCACCGTAAATCATCATCTTGAGCGGATTGGCCGAATAATTAATGAAGATGTCCAGATACATTTTAAACAGCTTGAGAAAAGAATAACCCGTTTTCCCGAATTTCCGTTCTTCATGCTTCACATCCACCAGCGCAACGGAGTTGGTATACCAATGAATGATCTCGTCGATAAATACGAAGTTGTTGGTGTGGTTCCGGACAATGTGGTCGGTAATGTCCTTGCTGATCATCCGGAAGGATGATCCTTCACCGTTGGGATTTTCTGCAAAATATTTGGAAGTTCTCCGGATAAAATAACTGCCTGCTTTTTTGATCGTGCTGTGTTTACGGTCGATGGGTAAACCATAAACCAGATCGGCACCGGTCTTTTTTTGTTGTTCGATCAATTTGATGATTTCCTCAGGCGGGTGCTGCAGATCGTCGTCCATGGTAACAATAAACTTGCCCAATGCGAAAGAAAAACCACAGATGATGGCATTGTGCTGGCCGAAGTTTCGTTTCAATTTGATTCCTTTCAGCGCCGATGGGTAGCTTGATTTCAGGGCCACGATCCGGTCCCAGCTCTTATCGGTACTGCCGTCGTCGATCATCAGCACTTCGAACTGACAGGTAGAAGCCAATGCGGCATCAATGCGCTGAATCAGTTCGCCCAGACTTGCTTCGCTGTTGTAAACAGGAATTACAATCGATATGTCCGGTGTTGCTGTCATTTGGCTTCCAGTAAATAACCTCCGTCCAACCTTAAGTTGATGCCCGTGATCCATTTGGAAGCATCCGACAACAGAAAGATAATGGCGTGTGAAACATCCTGAGGAGTTCCTACGCCCAGGGGGTATTGTTCGATGTGTTTGTCCATGGATTCTTTCGACATGCCTTTCTCGGCTTCGTCGTACATTTCGGTTTTCACCATGGCCGGGGAAATGCAATTCGACCGGATGCCGAGGTGATAATGTTCCAGGGCAAAAACCTTGCTCAGGGATTCGATCGCTGCTTTGGAGCTGGAGTACATCACGCCTCCTTTATGCGGGTGCTGACCCGAAATGGAAGACATAAAAACAACCGACGCATTTTTATTGAGTTTTTTGTTTTTTGTGATTCCGGCCATCAGCAACAGGGGTGCCTCGTAATTGATGTTGAGTGTTTCATCGATTTTTTCCTGAGAAATGAATCTGATCGGAAAAGGATTTACGACGCCGGCACTGTTTACCACGCCGTCGAGTTGAGGCAGTTGTGCAATTAATCGCTCCCTGTCCTCCGGAATGAGGATGTCTGCCACGATCATCTGGTGATCCCCTTCAGGCAGGTCCTGGAAAGTTTCGGTTAAACGTTCTTTGTTTCGGGCAGTGAGTACCACACGGGCTCCCATTCCGGCAATATCAATAGCCGTTTGCTTCCCGATTCCGGAAGAAGCACCGGTAATTAAGACGGTTTTATTATGTAGATGAAACGGAGTCATGAGAACTCTATGATTTCGGGGCATTTGATCTTATCCAACTCTAAGATAACAGTTCCCCATGACAAACCTACACCAAAACCACAAAAAAGCATGGACAATTTTTGAGTTTCCACCTCATTTTTTAATTCCGTAACGATGGTCAACGGGATGGAAGCGGAGCTCGTATTGCCGTATTTTAAAAGGGAATACGGCACCTGTTCAGGTTCGATTTTAAGTTTTTTCCGGATGGTTTCCAGGATCAGTTTGTTGGCCTGATGGAATACAAAATAATTGATGTCAGTGGTTTCTTTCCCGGATTCACTCAGCAGGTGTTCAATTTGAGGGTGTACTTTGGTGATCGAAAAGTTAAATACGGCCAGCCCGTCGAGTTTCAGGTCGCGGTTGCATCGCCAGATTCCTTTTTCAATTTCACGCTCCACAAACGAATCGGGAGTGATGGGATTCCTCAATCCACCATCAGGAATAATAATGGCTTCATAACCCGAGCCATCACTTTTCAGATCGAAATCCATGTGTTGGTTTTCGGTGGTCAACTCCAGGGCGGTTACGGTACCGGCATCACCGAAGAGCGGATAAGTGCTCTTGTCGCGTTTGTTTAATGAGGTTGAAGAAATATCGCCGGCCATCAATAAAGCCTTTTTGGTTTGGGTGGTTTGCATCAGGCTGCTGATTACGGATAGGCCGTAAACATACCCCGAGCACCCGAGGCTGATGTCAAATGCGATGGTTGTAGGAGTAAGTTGTAAGCGATCTTGCAGGATGATTGCGGTAGCCGGTAAAAAATAATCGCGGGATTGAGAAACGAAGATCAGGATGCCGATTTCCTCCTTGTTCCAGTTCAGTTCACGGAGTAGCTTTTCGGTAGCAGCATAGCAAAGGTCGGAGGTGGTGGTGCCTTTTCGGGCGATTCGACGTTCTTCGATTCCCGTGGTTTTAATCAACAGGTTCTGTTCCTTCTCGGTGATCCAGTCGTAATCGGTGTTAGACTCTTTGTCTTTCGGTACACACGCGGCAATACCTGAGATTTTAATATTGGGAACAGAAAAACGGGACATTATAGTTTACTTTGTATCGTATGGTATAAATCCCTGAGTGTATAAGTTTTTTTAAGATCTTCTCCGGTTAGGGTAACACCGTATTCGGTGTCTATCATGGCGATCAGAATCAGTGCATACATGGAACTCCATTGCTCAATTTCCCGATAATCTTTGTCTGCGGTCAAGGTTCCGGGCTCCAAATCTTCAATTTCCGCTTCAACCTTTTTTATAAAGCCATCTATATCCATGTTAATCCAGTTTTTAAGAAGTATAAAAGTACAAACAGTTTTAGAATTTAACAATAGTTCCGCCCCAAGTTAATCCGGTGCCGAATGCTGCAAATAAGACGGAATTTCCGGGTTTTAGTTTGCCATCGCGTAGTAGTTTGTTCATGGCCAGAGGAATGGTCGATGCAACGGTGTTGCCGGTATGCTCAAGATGGATGATGAATTTTTCTTCAGGAATGTCAGCTTTTTTTCGAATGGTTTCCAGTAAAAAGGCGTTAGCCTGGTGGAATACAAAATAATCGACATCGTCTTTGTTCATGTTGTTTTTCTTCAGGATGTCGTCAATCAGAAGAGGAATTGTTTTGATGCCGAACAGGAAAACGCCGGTACCATCCATAAAAAAGTTCGCCCGGCAGGTGATGTTTCCGTAATCGTTCCGGATTTCCTTAAACGAATCATCGTTGATCGGATTTCGTCCCCTTCCATCTTGAATGATGATGTAATCACTCCGGCTTCCGTCGGTGCCGAATACGAATTCGCCGACACCCGGTTCGTTCCGGGAACCCATTAAAACAGCCGTAGCTCCGTCGCCGAAGATGAATTTTGAATTGTAATCTTTAGGGTGGAATTCTTTGGTTAGTGTAGACGGAAAAAGGAGGAGCACATTATTTATTCCGTTGCTTTCCACCATCCCTTTAGCCACACTTAAGGCATGGATAAAACCGGTGCAGCTCGAAACCAGGTCGATGGCACCGACTGAATGAGGCAATTGAAGCTCGCGCTGAAATACAGCTGCGGTTGAAGGGAGGGTGTAGTCGAATTCCAGCGAACAGAAGATCACAAATTCAATTTCGTCCGGACGAATGGGATGCTCTTTGAATAATTGCCTGGCAGCTTCAACGGCAAGGTCAAGAGCGGTTTTGTCCGGATCAACGATGTGCCGGTTTTTGACACCGATCTTGTTTAACGTCGCTTCATTTTTTTTTAAATGAGGAAATTCCTTGAAAAAATCGTCGTTACTGTATATCTTTTCCGGGAAATACTCACTAATATGGCTAATAAATGCTTTCATGATACGAAACAGCGAATAAAGATAAAGATAACAAACAGGATATTTCAATAAGATATAATTATTTTGCAGTAGATTTACGTTTAATGAACCGATCAGGAAGCTAAACTCCGTCTGATCCAAGCAGATATGTCTTTGCAGGAACCTCAAAAAATATGGTTTTCATTTCTCAGTCCGCCGCTGACTGACAATGATCAACATTTCTTCGATAAAAATGAATTGGCCTGGGTTCGGCTACTTGAAGCTAACTGGGAGCAGATCAAAACGGAAGTGGGCAATTACCTGCTGGAAAACAAGGAGATTAAACCGTATTTTAATCCGAATCTTACCGCGAATAGCACACAGTGGAAGTCCTTTGCATTTGTGGTTTGGGGATGGAAAAAGCGTATTAATATTAAAAAATGCCCCAATACATACAAATTGTTGCAGCAGGTTGAGGGGTTGGTTTCGGCATCGATTAGTATTTTGGAACCGGAAACACGTATACTGCCACACGTTGGAGATACCAATGCCATTTACAGGTGTCATCTGGGGCTTGTTATCCCACAAGGATTGCCCGTTTGCGGCATTGAAGTGGGTGGCGTTCAGCGGAGTTGGGAAGAAGGGAAAATACTTGTTTTTGATGATGCTCAGCGTCATCGGGCCTGGAACGATAGTAAAGAAACAAGGGTGGTGATGATCATCGATGTGATGCGTCAGGCGTATGCTCATCGGAAATATAGCGTATGTGCCACCATATTGAGTAAGTTGTCGATGCAGGGGATGCTCAACAGATTTCCTTTTTTGAAGAAATTACCAAAAAGAACAGTTTTGAATAACGTTCTGAAGTTCATGGCCTGGATGATCAATCCGATCCTGAGGCTGCGGGGAGCTTAGCTTATTGCTTGTATTTTTTATCGGAAAACCGGCTGATCAGGTTCAGTATTGCTTTCCGGATAGAAAAAGGAAGTTTGTAATAAATGTTTCGCTTAAACCGCAATAACTTTCGTTCGGCCTGATACTCAATCAGCTTCTGTTTTTTGAGGTCCAGATTCGGTTTCGGAATGGTATAGCCGTATCTCGAAGCAAATTCATGTGTGAAGTGCGCAATGATATCGATCTCTTCCGGAGTCAGTTCACGTTCCCATTTATTGATGAACGAACTGCTAATCTCTTTTCCGATGTTCTTGTGATGGCTCAGGGAATAGTTGGCGTGTTTGCTTTTGATTTTTCCAAGCACCTCGTGCGACTTTAACATGTCCGGATCATAAGCCTCACCTACAAAATCCAAAATGGTTTTTAAAGTAGACTCAGGCTGTTGAACCAGGTTTTCATACCTGACCGTGATAAAAGAAGAGCCGTCTTTTTGTGATTCAATCCGGTTGTTCGCCTTTACCCATGATTTGGCCAGACGCGGGATGTTGTTTTTATGAAAAGATTTGTTGACAGAGTTCACAACGGCACGAGGATCCCGGACTAAATGAATGAATTGGGCATCCGGAAAAAAAGACCTCAATACCGGAATGTAATTGCAATGCACCGGGTTTTTGTCCACAATTAAATGAATCCCCTTCTTAGGAAAAGGAGATTGGTAGGAAAGGTAAACGACTTTACAGGCATCGGCAAAGCTTGTAACCTTATATTGAGTGAAAAGTTGAGCTAAAACCGATTGATCAACCTTCCAGAACAGCCGGTATTTCCGGTTGCTGTACAGATCCCGGATAAATTTCGCGATCAGGGCTTCGTTCCAGTCGGTACATGCCGCATACCGGGTTCTTAAATGCAAAACAAAATCAGATTCGTTGGGGGCACATATATGCGGGTGAGAATCCAGGGTGCTTTGAAGCAAGGTCGATCCGGATCTTCCCCGGGTCAAGATAAAAGCAATATGGATATTACTTAACGTTGCTTTTGAATCGGGATTGCTCAATCTTATTCTGTACGGTTATGGGTGTTTAATTGATGTAAATGTATATTTTTGTTTGGTTTCTAAGAAAACATGCAGGTTAATTTTTCCAAAATAAAACATTCCAGAATCTATATTTTTATAGTGGTTCTCACCTTTATCCTGTACGGAAATGCAATCAATAATGAGTACGCCATTGATGATAATATCATTGTCGATAAGCAGGGAAGCATAGTGGAAAAAGGGATTAAGGCAATCCCCAGAATATTCAAATCCCGGTACGCGGTGGATCCCGAACAAACCTACGATTACCGGCCTATTACCACAACATCGTTCGCCATTGAAAAGCAATTTTTCAGAAAATTACCTCCGTTTCAGACAAAAGAAGATAAGCAGCGAAAAGATAAACTGACACAGGCTAACATCAGCCACTTTATCAATATCCTGCTGTATGCTTTTACTTGTATCTTGATTTTTCAGGTGTTGTCCGCTGTTTTAAAAGACAGCCATATCCTTCTTCCATTGCTGGTCACACTTCTTTTTATTGTACACCCGATGCATACGGAGGTAGTCAGTAACATCAAATGCAGAGATGAACTGCTCATGTTTATGTTCATGTTGCTGGCCATCAAGCAGTACATCAATTATGAGCTTAAATCCAAAGTGAAATACCTGATCTTTTTCTCTTTGCTCCTCGCACTGTCGTTCTTGTCGAAAAAAGATGGAATTGCCATTGTCGGGGTTCTTCCGGTTATGTTGTATTATCGGGGCTACCAGCTCAAGAAAATAAATTGGAAGCGAATCATGTTCTTGGTTCTCACCTTGTTCCTGGTTGTTGTTTTACTCAAGCTGCTAAAAAGAGGGATGATAGAGGGTGAGTCTGTACGGGAAGTTAAATTTTTTGAAAATCCGCTCTTGTACCAGGGAAGTTTTATGGATCGTGTTACAGTTGGGTTATATTGTTCGTGGTTCTACCTGAAAATGATGATCTTCCCGGTAGATATGTCTTTTTATTACGGCTACAACCAGATTCCGATGGCTACCTGGAAAGATTGGGAAGTATGGGCTGCAGTATTGTTTTATGTTCCGCTGGGAATTTATGGTGCAATCCAGTACAGGAAGAAGAGTCCGTTTGGATTGGGTGTCGTTTTGTGGTTCGGACTCATGCTGGCAGTTGTTAATGTGTTTTTTCCGATTGTGGGGATTGTTGCCGACAGGTTTACATACATGTTTTCATTGGGTTTCTGTATCGTGTTGAGTTGGCTGTTGCTGAAGCTGTTTAAACTGGAGGTGTCGAAAGAGACCTTAACCGTTAATCTTCCTGCAGGTTTTCTCGGTGTATTGCTCTTGATCGCGTTTGCATACTCTGCCCGGACCATTTCTAGAAATCCTGATTGGCACGATTACGTGACTCTCTATGAACATGATGCGGAGCATCTTGAAAATTCAGCGAAAGCCAATGCCCTGCTTTCCAATACGATTTATCCTCGTGTTTCCAACATGATCAAACAAAATCCCATGGATCCCAAGGCTCAGGAAGAGCTCAAAAAACTGATCCATCATTATGAAGTTGCATTAAGTGTGGATTCAAACTACGTTACCAGCCTCAACAACCTGGGGTCGGCTTATATTGATCTGGCCAATCAACCCGAAAAAGGTCTTCATTATTGCAGAAAGGCACTGGCACTCAAGCCGGATTATCAGGAGGCGACCATGAATATCGGAACGGCTTTTGCCAGATTGAATCAGCCCGATAGCGCAATTTACTATTTGGTTAAAACAATTGAGATTGATCCCGAAAATTTGAATGTATACAATGCGCTAAATGGTTTCCTGACCAATACCAACCGGGTAGAAGATGGCATAATTGCCCTGGAAAAAATAGCAGAGAAATCAGAAAAGCCCAAGTTTATCTATACCGATCTGGCCAATCTGTCCTCCCTGGATAATGCAAAAATGAGCCGGACCATTGGCTATTTTGAGAAGGCATTCTCGTATGATACGACAGACCGTAAACTGTGCTCTCATCTGGTGATGCTGCACAATAATTATGGAGACCCCGATAAAGCCCGGTATTATAATTCCTTATGCAAGTGATGGGATTAGCAGGCTAAATTTTTAAGCGGCTGATCATTAAATTGTTAGTGAAGCAACTTTTTTTTGTTATCTTGCGTCATAAATACTCAAATAAATCATATTTTAGACCAAAAATAAATAAACATGAAATTCTTGAATTTAGCTTTAACAGCGGCACTGTGCATCACTTTTGGAGTAAGTAACGGGCAAAATAACGCTGCCACAGGATCCAAAACATCCCAAATAAACCAGGCATCTACCGATGTGAATGATGATTATATGGGTAAGAAAGAAAAGATTTTAAGAATGCTGAATGTTAAGGAGATTCCAGCTACTTTTCCAAAATATACGGCAGGATTAAGTGAGCAAGACTATAGGATGCAGGTTAAGTCGTGGTTGGAAAAAAACGAACAGTTTTGGTCGGACGAATACAAAAAGAAGCGTGACGAAAAAGTTCAAAAAAGACAAGAAGCACGCAAGCAAGCTCAACAAAAGTAAATAGAGCTATCTTCAGAAGATAGTTTTTGATATGGCAATTAATTTAACAGAATTCATTGCCATTTTTTTACTTTTGCGGGCGATATAACTAACTTAAACACAGGATAATGAAAAGAATATTATTTGTTCTACTTACAGTTTTTATGGCATCTTTAGCCGATGCACAAAACATTGGTATCAATTCCACAGGGACAATACCCGATCCGTCAGCTGGTTTGGATATTGATTTTACCGATAAAGGACTTTTAATTCCAAGGGTTGCTTTAACCTCAAATACCGATGTGATTACTATTCCGGCACCTGCTACCAGCTTGCTGGTATACAATACCAATGCTGCAATGGTTAATGGTGGTGTTGGATTCTGGTACTGGGATGGTACGCAATGGGTTCAGGCTATAGGTCCAATAGGTCCAACCGGCCCTACAGGCCCAACCGGTCCAACTGGCCCTGCCGGAACGAATGGAACAAATGGAGCGACTGGTGCTACCGGAGCGACAGGCCCAACCGGCCCTACGGGTCCAACCGGTCCTGCAGGAACAAACGGAACAAATGGAGCGAATGGTGCTACTGGTGCCACGGGAGCTACAGGGCCAACCGGTCCTACTGGAGCCACAGGTGCTAATGGAACAAACGGAACAAATGGTGCGGCAGGTGCCACAGGTGCCACAGGTGCCACGGGAGCTACAGGTCCAACCGGTCCTACTGGAGCCACAGGTGCTAACGGAACAAACGGAACGAATGGTGCGGCAGGTGCCACCGGAGCAACTGGTGCCACGGGAGCAACTGGTGCCACGGGAGCTAATGGGGCCAACGGGGCGAATGGAGCCACTGGAGCCACTGGAGCCACAGGTGCTACGGGAGCAACTGGTGCAACTGGTGCCACAGGAACGTTCTCGGTTAATGCCTGGTTAATTTTAGGGAATTCCGGAACTACTCCGGCTACCAATTTCCTGGGAACCATCGATAACCAATCATTTGTTATCCGAACAAACAATACCGAAAGAATGAGAGTTCTAAATACAGGAAACGTGGTAGTGAATAATACCGTTCCTTTCTCATCATCTGTATTCTCATCTTTTGCCACCGGAACGAATCAGGCTGTAGGTGCTTCTTCGAGTACATCAGTGAACTCGATGCATTCTCAGCAAGTGGGAACCGGTAGAGCTGTTTTTGGAGGAATCTTTAATACGGCATCAACTGTTGCTTCCATTCAGGGACAAACCGATGGGGCTTCCGGGCTAGGTGTGTTAGGTATTCATACCGGTACAGGTGCCGGTACAGGTGTACAAGGACAAACGTCTGCAGCTAATGCCATAGGGGTTGTAGGTTATAATACGAACTTAACATCTTCTGCCGTGAGTAACTACGGTCAGATTGATGGAGATGGTGTTGCTGTTCTCGGATTCAGTACTGCGGCAGGAACTTCACCGGGCTTAGGTATGTTCGGTGCTGCCGGCGGATCCACAGGAATGGGTGCCTTCTTTATCAATTCCAATGCTTCAGGAACTGCTGTTGCAGCCGGAGGTAATGGTAAACCGGTAACGTATTACCTGCCAGGTGGATCTGGTGGTGCTTTCAATGGTACGCAATATGGTCTTTATGGCTTTGCCTGGGGTGGTAACACTACGCTTTCAGCTGGTGGATACTTCAGAGACAGTGTCTCTGCCGCTCAGGATGTCGGCGTTCGTGTGGCTGCTTATTCTGCCGGTACACAGTACAAGATCATTGGTGGAGGTGCCGTATCTACTATCGTAAAAGATACTTATAATAATGATAAGGTCATGTTTGCTTCTGAGGCACCTGAGGTGTTGTTTGAAGATTATGGTAAAGGCCAACTGGTAAACGGTTCGGCAAGTATCCAGCTCGATCCGACTTTCTCGAATAACGTTGTCGTGAACAGCCAGCATGAACTGAGAGTATTCATTCAATTGGAAGGAGATTGTAACGGCGTGTACGTGACAAACAAAACGCAAAACGGTTTCGAAGTCAAAGAATTGTCGGGAGGAAGCTCCAATGTGAAATTCTCATACCACGTTGTGGCCAATAGAAAAGATACTTACGTGAACGGACAATTGTCATCGAAGTACCAGGACCTGAGGTTCCCTGACGCGCCTGCTACGGAGAAAAATGCTAAAATGCAGAATCGGGAAGTGAAGCGAAGAAATGCTTCGGATTCAAAAGAGACTAAACAAAAATAAGGTGCTGATTCCTTTTGGATGATTATGCTTACTATGCAAAAGATTACTAAAATAAGCCTGCTGCTCATGCTGATGTGTTCCTCTGCATTTAATGGGTTTTCCCAGAATGCACTGGTGCTCAACGGAGCCTACGCGGTTATGAATGGCGGAACTTCCGGTTCTCCCATCTACCTCGTGGTAAACCAGAACAACACGTCAGGAATTGTACGAACGGCCAATGGCGGACACATCCACTCCGAAAACCAGTACAACTTCGTGCGTTGGATTTCAGGAGCCGGAACGGGGATTTATGTGTACCCTTTCGGTGTCGCCGGTAATGCTGCGGACTATATCCCGTTTACGTTTAATAAAACAACGGTAACAAGTAGTGATGTCGATATGTCT
Source organism: Flavobacteriales bacterium (assembly GCA_020435335.1). Classification (GTDB taxonomy): domain Bacteria; phylum Bacteroidota; class Bacteroidia; order Flavobacteriales_E; family Vicingaceae. Next base: position 44,103 of record JAGQZT010000068.1, read on the forward strand.
ACCTGGACAACCGATCAGCAAAACATGCCGCATGCTGCCGCTACCAATGTCGGTCCGGTAACGGATATGACCGGAGCAGCAGATTCGGTGCTGTATGCCATCGACAGATTCTGGGATATTCAAACCTCTGCCGCTACAACAGCCGACTTAACATTTTCCTATCTGGGTATTGAGAACACCACATCCAGTCCGACCGATACGGTTAAAGCCTTGCACTGGAACGGAACAACCTGGGATCCTTCCGTAGGACCGGGAAATCCAGGTGTTACTGCCGGAGTAGGTGTTGCGGGGCCTTTCCTGAATCAAACCACTTTCTCACCATGGATTCTGGCGATCGAATCACCTTGTCCGACAGCGGTAATCTCTTACCCTCCCGGATTTTGTGATACCGATACCAATACGTATAATGTAATCCTTAGTGGTGACACTACCGGAGTATTTACCGTTACACCTGCCGGATTATTCATCGATAACCTAACCGGAGCCATTGTTCCGGCCAACAGTACGCCTGGAACTTATACCGTGAGTTACATCATTGACTCAACAGTGTTATGTCCGCAGTTTATTGCAACAACCACGGTTACGATTAACCCGCCAACCGTTACCAACCAGAATCAATCCATCTGTCAGGGTGATAGCATCTTCCTCGGAGGAGCTTTTCAAACGGCCGCCGGAGTCTATAATGATACCCTAACCGGAGCAAATACTTGTGACAGTATTGTTGTTACAACATTAACGATAACCCCTCCGGTGGTAACCAATCAAAACGCTTCGATCTGTCAGGGCGACAGTATTTTCCTGGGCGGAGCATTCCAAACCATAGCAGGTGTTTATAATGATACGTTAACCGGATCGAATTCCTGTGATAGTATTGTTGCCACAACATTAACCATTACGGCTCCAAGTACAGGAACGGATAGTGTAACCATCTGTTCCGGGGATAGTGCCTTCCTCGGCGGAGCATTCCAAACCATTCCGGGCATCTATGTGGATACATTAACGGGTGCTAACGGTTGCGATAGCATCTTGTCTACCACGTTAATGTTCGACTCGGTACTTTCGGTTGCTGCCGATACCCTGGCAACCTTGTGCTACGGAGATCCGATTAACCTGACTGCAACAGGCAGTGGTAACGGAACCATTACCTGGTACAGCGATGCCGGTGGAACGGTAATATTGGGAACCGGCAGTCCGTTTACACCGACTGTTCCGGGGCCGGGAACCTATACATTCTATGTTAATGAAAACGGAAACTGTCCGAGTGCTATGGATTCGGTGGTGGTTACCGTAAATGGTGTCAATGCGGTCATCAATGCAACGCCGGTTTCAGGCCTTGCTCCGCTTAATGTGTTCTTCGGTAACGGTAGTTCTACCGGAGGTGGGATCACGTATACATGGGATTTGGGCGACGGTACAACCAGCAATGCATTCGAGCCAAGCAATACCTATGGAACAACCGGGCAGTATTTGGTTACATTAATTGTTACGGATGGAATTTGTTATGATACGGCTACGGTCATCATCGATGTTACCGGCGAATCATTCATTATCATTCCGAATGTATTTACTCCGAATGGAGACGGATCCAATGATTTCTTCTACGTGAAAAGCGATAACCTGGCTTCCCTGAATTGTGATATCTACAACCGATGGGGTCAGTTGCTGTATTCCTGGGATAATGTGAACGGCGCATGGGATGGAAGAACCCTTGCAGGTTCGGAAGTTCCTGATGGTACGTACTTCTACATCATCGAAGCCACAGGAAATGATGGCAAGGAATATTTCCAGAAAGGAGCCTTTAGTTTAATCCGGTAATACCGATACAAATACAAGATAAAAAGGTGTGCATGTGCACACCTTTTTTGCTTTAGTTAATAACTCTGTGAATAAGTCTGAGAAGTAAACAATTAAAAGTATTTCAAAAAAAAGCTAAACAGATTGGTTTTGTAAAAAATAATTGTATTTTTGCACTCCCTTTTTTTAGGGGAATATTGTATTTATAATAATAAAGATATGCCAACAATACAACAATTAGTTCGAAAAGGAAGAACAAAACTTGTGAAAACAAGTAAGTCTGCGGCTTTAGATTCTTGCCCGCAAAGAAGAGGTGTTTGTGTGAGAGTTTATACGACTACACCTAAGAAACCAAACTCTGCCATGCGTAAAGTTGCCAGGGTAAGGTTAACCAATGGAAAAGAGGTGAATGCCTACATCGGTGGTGAAGGCCATAACTTACAGGAACACTCGATTGTTCTGGTAAGAGGCGGAAGGGTAAAAGATTTGCCAGGTGTTCGATATCATATTGTTAGAGGTGCTTTGGATACTGCCGGTGTAGACGGTAGAACTCAAAGAAGATCCAAGTACGGTGCAAAACGACCAAAGAAATAATATATAAAATAAGATGAGAAAATCTAGAGCAAAAAAAAGAGTATTACTTCCAGACCCAAAGTTTAACGACAGGTTGGTTACACGTTTCGTGAATAACCTCATGCTGGATGGTAAGAAGAGCATCGCGTTTAATATCTTTTACGATGCGCTTAAAATTGTCGAAGAAAAAGTGGCAGATGAAAATAATCTGGACGTATGGAAAAAAGCATTGACTAATGTTACTCCTGCCGTTGAGGTAAGAAGTAGAAGAATTGGTGGAGCTACTTTCCAAATTCCACAACCGATCAGAGAAGATAGAAGAATTTCTATGGGGATGAAATGGTTGATTGGTTTTTCCAGAAAGAGAAACGAGAAAACCATGGCTCAAAAGTTAGCCGGTGAGATCGTAGCAGCATACAAAGAAGAAGGAGCTGCCTTCAAGAAAAAAGAAGATACCCACAGAATGGCAGAAGCTAACAAAGCATTCTCTCATTTTAGATTTTAATTATAGGATTAAGGAATCATGGCAAAAAGAGATTTAACATTTACTAGAAATATTGGTATTGCTGCGCATATCGATGCTGGTAAAACAACAACTACAGAGCGTATTCTGTATTACGGCGGTGTAAGCCACAAAATTGGTGAGGTACACGATGGTGCTGCAACCATGGACTGGATGGAGCAAGAACAAGAAAGAGGTATCACCATTACTTCTGCTGCTACTACCTTGAACTGGGCTTACCGTGGACAAAACTACCACGTAAACATCATCGATACTCCCGGTCACGTTGACTTTACCGTTGAGGTAAACCGTTCTCTGAGGGTGTTGGATGGATTGGTTTTCTTGTTTAGTGCGGTTGATGGTGTTGAACCTCAATCTGAAACAAACTGGAGACTGGCAAATAACTATAACGTTCCTCGTTTAGGATTCGTGAATAAAATGGATCGTCAGGGTGCTGACTTCTTGCAAGTATGCCGTCAGGTAAAAGACATGTTAGGTAGCCATGCGTTACCATTACAGATCAATATCGGTGACGAATCTGAATTTAAAGGTGTCGTTGATCTGATCAACTTCAGAGGTATTGTTTGGAACGAAGAAGATCAAGGAATGACTTTCGAGGAAATCGAAATCCCTGCTGATATTTTAGATCAAGCTACTCAATTAAGAGAAGAGTTGTTGGAAGCTGTTGCCGAATTCGACGATAAATTAATGGAAAAATATTTCGAGGATCCGGAATCATTAACGGAAAGAGAAATTCTGGATGCCTTAAGAGAAGCTACCATCGCTGGTAAAGTTGTACCAATGATGTGTGGATCTGCATTTAAGAATAAAGGTGTACAGGC